>JAICQQ010000411.1 GCA_025937785.1 Polyangiaceae bacterium | reverse complement strand
GAGCGAAGGTGGCGGTATCCGTTATCCACGAGACCGGCGGTGACTGCTGCTAAAATGGCCGGTCTATGGGTCAGCGTGTGGTCGGTTTTTTCGAAGAGGCAGATCGTCTGGGGGGGTTAGTGGCAAAGATGCGATTGGCCTCGCTGGCGCAGGTCACGTCCACCGAAGCCGCCAGTCGCGAGGATGCTCCCGAGCTGGTGCAACGGGTCGAAAAGGCCCTCGAGCAGCTGCGGGGCGAGTTCGCCAAAGAGCCCCAGAAGAGTGCGGTCGTCGGCCGGATCAAGGCGCCCGCACCCGGCGAAGACCGTACTCAAGTGCTGCGCCGGCACCTCGATACGTACCTGGACCTGATGGCACAGCGCAGCCTGTTCTTGGGGGACGTCGACGCCACGATCCGCCGCGTGAACGAGGCCGCGAGCCTGGCGCTGTCCGTTCAGCGTGTCAGCGTCTGGTTTTGCGACGCCACCACGTCGAAGATCACGTGCGCCGACTTGTTCGACCGAAGCACGAGCGCGCATAGCGCGGGCACCGAGCTCTCGTCCGCCGACTTCGCGCCGTACTTTCGAGCGCTGAAGGCGGAGCGCACGATCGCGGCCAACGACGCGAACATGGATCCACGCACCAGTTGCTTCTCCGAGGTCTATCTGAAGCCGCTGGGCATCAACTCGATGCTCGACGTTCCGATCTGGGTCAAGGAGCGGATGACCGGCGTGGTGTGTCACGAACACGTCGGACCGAAACGCGTGTGGGACGCCGACGAAGAGACCTTTGCCTACTTGATGTCGAACTTCGTAGCGCTGGCCTTGGAACGGCGCCGCTGATACGCCAGGCCGGGCCAGCTCATCAGTCGTCAGTCGTCGAAGGGGGTTGGTACAGCAGCAGCCCGGCGAACAAGCAACTCGCCTTGGCCTTCGTGGCCGCGTCGAGCCCCTTGTCGAGCCAGACTCGTCCGGGACGTGACACCTCGACCGCGCCGAGGTAGCCACCAGCGCGTGCGCTGAAGCCGACCGGATCGGAGACGGAGCCGCCGTCGTCGGTCGTGTATATGGGTTCGAGCTCGTAGGTGGTTCCCGAAACGGTCAGCTCGCTCACCTTCTCGGACCAAGTGAGCGTGGCCGCGTCAACCCCGCCTGCGCAGCTGCAAGCGACCGTGGTCTTCGACCAGCTGATCTCGGAAGTGGCGCTGACGTCCCAGCTCTTTTCCTTGGTCTCGCTCGCGCATGTGCCCTCGAGCGCGGGGCCGCCACCTTCGAGTCGATACTTGAAGCCAGCGGTGGCCTTCTCACTGCCGAACGGTCCGACCGAGAAGCCGCTGCTCGAGTCCCAGTCGCGGTCGACGTCGTTGACGGCATATCTCCCGAGCTTGAAGCTTTCGTCGGCGAGCGAGCCCGACCAGCTGCTTCGGTCGCTCACCTCGAGCACCTCCGACGTCTTCGCGACACCCGCGGGCACGGCCATTTTCGGGGCCGTGCAGCCAACGAGCGCAGCGACCACGGGCCCGATTCGCAAGAGACCGAACACGTGCTTGTCCATTTCAGATGACTCCCTTGTCGCGGCAAACGACAGCCCGGGCAGTACTACGCGCGCCCCGAAAAAATCTTCCGCACTCGGGTTGCGCTGCGCGCGGGCGGCAAAAGGTTAGCCGGACGGCCGCCAGGGACCAAACCTACCCCTTTAAGGCCCGAACCCATTGCCGCCGCTGCCTGTGGGCGAGCCGGTGGTGTTGTTGCCGCCCCCTTGCATGCAATTCCACGTGATTCCCGAGCACGTGCAGGTGCTGTTGCCATAGGTGCACTTGAACCCAGCATCGAAATCCGAGCAACTCGAGGCGTTCGCGGGCGCGTCGGCGGGACAGCTGGCACCGCCACCGTCGTCCTCCGACTCTTCACCGCACGCGAGCACCAGCGACCCAGCAAGCAAGGCGGCGCCCACGATCCGAAACGTGCGCATTCGCATCGAGCGATGCTACCTCAACTGTGGTTCGGCGCGCACGAGAATGGATCTGGTTCTCGTGTAACAGTAGGGGCATGCTCGGCAGAGTGCGGCAGGGCCGAGCGTGCGTTGTTGTTGGACGCGGCGGGAACGCTATTTCGTGGGGAACGGCGCAGTGATGGGGGCTACCGCTTCCGGCCCATCCACGAAAAGGTGCTCACGATCGATCAGCGCCTAGGCCACTTCGCCTTCTTCGGGGAAGTGAGTGGTGGGGTCGCGGTGGGGAACCTCAGCAGTGAGCTCGGCCTGATCGCGCGGCACCGTTCCGGCCAGATCCGGCACTACCGTGTACTCGACCTACGACGCGTCGTCCGGGCACGGAGCCTTTGCGGTCGATCTCGGCGGCGACGAGCAATGCACGCGCTGGGCCATCCATGGGCCAGGGCCCGTGCCGGACTTGGTCGAGCTCCATCATGACCACGTCGTCCAAGGATTGGTTCCTGGACCGCGCGAACTTCGACTGCTGGTGCGCCCGTCGCTCACGCGCGGTCTGTTCGGTGTTGGCGCTGGCGGCACCGACAGACTGCCGGGTTTCCAAGACATCGCCGGCCAGGTCGCTCTGAGCCCCGGCGGCACGCGCCTGGCCTACCGCACGCAGGAGGGGCACATCCGCGTGCGCGATGTCTGGATATCGGCGCCCTGGCGCACGATCGCCGTGGCGGGAGACACGCATGGCAGTTGAGCTGGGGCCGCGCAGCCTTGCGCACCGCGGGCACGTGCTGGCGTATGGCGTGCTGCACCCGACTCGCTGGGGTGAGGCTCGCGCCCAGCGCGAGGTACTCGCCACGTTCCAGCGCGGGGTCGTCTACCAATTGCCGGCGTCGAAACGCTGGCTCTTGCTGGGTGTTCATGTCGACCCCGACTTCGCGGAGCTCAAGCTGCTGGCGCGTGAGAAGTGGCGGCAGGTCCTCCGCATCGTCCTCGAGGGCACGCGCATGTTCCGAGCTCGCCTCGACGACGAGCGGCTCTTGGTGTGCGACGACCGCGGCCGACTGCTTGCGTTCGACCTGACCACCGGTGCTACCGTGATCGACGCGCGGCTGTAGACGACGCCTACGCTGGTTGCAACAGCTCGCGCACCCTCGTGAGCAAGCCCGCGCGGGTGAAGGGTTTCGCGAGGAACTGCAGGTCCATGTCGACGACTCCGCGATCGCCGACCACGTCCGGAGCGTAGCCCGAACAGAACAGCGTGCGAGCCCGCGGATGCTTGCGCCGTAGCTGGAGCGAGAGCTGCTTGCCGTCCAGACCAGGCAGGATGACGTCGGTGATCAACAGGTTGATGGTCGAAGCTTGGTCGGCGAGGCGCAGCGCAACCTCGCCGCTGTCGGCTTCGAGCAAGCTGTAGCCCGCGCCCCCCAGAATTCGCCGCATCAGCGAGCGGACGCTGCGATCGTCTTCGCAGACCAGCACCACGCCGCGACCTTGCGGGGCCGCCAACTCCTGAGGTTCGGCGTGAGCCACCGCAACCGCGCCGGTATCGCGGGGCAAGATGATGCTCATGCTCGTGCCGCGTCCGATTTCGCTCTCGGCCACGAGCTGCCCACCCGCCTGGTCGATGATTGCGGACGCCATCGACAACCCGAGCCCAGTGCCCTGACCGACCGGCTTGGTGGTGAAGAAAGGTTCGAAGATGTGGGACAGAGTTTCGGCGTCCATACCCGATCCTGTATCGACCACCGATAACGCTACCCGGGGCGGTTCGCGTTCCGCCGCCGCGCCCCGGCTGCGTGCCGGTAAGTTCCGCGTGCTCACCGTGATTTCGCCACCGTTCGGCATGGCATCGCGAGCGTTCGCCACCAGGTTCATCACGACCTGTTGAATCTGTCCCGGGTCGACCACCACGGTCCCCAGATCGTCGCCCAGCTGCAGCGTGAGCTTGCTATTCTCGCGCACGATATGATTGAGCATGCCCCTCATCTCGCGCACCAGCGTGTTCAGATCGACGGGTACGGGGCGGTGCGGCTGCCTGCGGCTGAATGCCAACAGCTGCGCGGTTACGTCGGCGGCTCGTTTGCCGCTTTGGCGCGCCTCACGCAGCGACTCCAAAACGCCCGCGGCGCCCGCCCCCTGCTCGATGTCGAAGATGGCAAGCTCGATGTTGCCGAGCACGACACTCAAGATGTTGTTGAAATCGTGCGCAATCCCACCCGCGAG
>JAICQQ010000274.1 GCA_025937785.1 Polyangiaceae bacterium | reverse complement strand
GCAACGCGCTTGCGGGACTCAGGGTGGCGCTGCCACTTCCGAGCCCCAAACGAGAATTCGCCCACGTACTTGCGATTCCGCAGCATCTCTCGGATGCAGGAGTGCATCCAGCCTTCGCCGGCTCGTCGACGACTCCGAGGAGCGGGGACGCCATCTGCGTTGAGCTGCTGGGCGATCGAAGCATAGCCGTGGCCCTCCAGGTACAGGCGGAAGATTCGGCGCACGATCGACGCCTCGGTCTCGTTCACGATGACCTTGCGCCCGTCCACTGCGAAACCGAAGCATCGCCCGCCCGTGCTGTAGCCCTCGCGATGCGCTCCGCGTAGTCCGCGGCGGGTCTTCGCGCCAAGGTCCTTCAGGTACTGAGCGGCGCTGGCGCTCTGGAAGGTGAACGCGAGCGAGCTCCCCGTGCTGCCGTCATAGACCATACCGTCCAGCGTGACGACCGACACATCACGATACGCTAGGAGCTTCTCGATGCGGGCGGCGTCCTCCTTGTCGCGAGACAGCCGGCTCAGGTCTTCCACGAAGATGCGACGCACGCGACCGGCTTCGACGGCCCGAAGCAGCGCCTGCAGCCCTGCGCGTTCCCACACTCCGCCGCTGACCTCTGAATCGCTGAAGGTCAGCCCTTCGTCGAACCGCCCTCCCCTCAACACCCTTCCGGCCTTGCTCGTCGTCCAGCAGTTTGCTTGAGTCGATTTGTGTACCAGTCCCACCGATGGGCGAGCAACGGCAGATCGCACGGATCCTCGGGGAATTGCTGGGCGTGATCACCGCGCGCGACTCGGCGACGGTTGAGCTTGCCGCGCGATTGTCGGAGCTCGAGAGTGCTACGCTCGCCAAAGCGTTCCGCGGCGAACTCGTCCCCCAAGATCCGAAGGACGAACCCGCTGCGGACATGCTCTCGCGACTTCGCATCGAAGCAGCGGCAGAGTCGTCGCCTCAGCGTCGGAGCAAGGCTGCCGAATGAAGTACGCACTCACCTTAGCGCACTGCGATGACCATCAGCGCGCGCGAGGTACCGGGACTCGCCGTCGGCCGCGTCGAGAGGGTGATCACCAACAGCTCGACTCACTTCACCGGGTCATGCTCGGTAGCGAGTATCAGATAGTCCGGGTCGTTTCGCTCGAGCGCCTTGACGAGGCCGAAGCGCTTGCAGAGCGCAAGGCTCCTGGTGTTGCGCTCGTGAACGATCGCGAAGACCCGCGCATCGCGCGGCGGCACGTGCCTCGCGATGTCGCTCATCGCGGCGTTCATCACGACGTGGCTCACGCGCTCACCGCCCGGGAATGTCTTTCCCTGCCATTTCGCTGCAACGGCTGCGAGATGTAGTTTCGTCGCAGCGACCTTGTCGAGCGCGTTTGTACCAAGGAACTGACGCTCATGCGCGATCACACCGACGAGATCGCCCGAGGTCGAGTCGAACACGAGCAGGATGGTAGGGTCGTCGGCCGCGGCGCCCGGCGCGAGCGCCCAATCGACCAGGCGGTTCTGGATCTCGAATTCCACCTCACATTCCCATGCAACCGTACCGCTCGCGCATCTGAACCCAGCCAAAAGCGCGCGGTCGTTCTCAGTCGCGACGCGAACCCGCCACGCAGCCGAGGTCATCGTTCGATGGTGATGGGGATCGTGATCGCAAGCGGCCTCGGAACGCCTCGCAGATATGCAAGGTCGGCTGCGGACACTCTTTGAAAGCCCGCTGCGGGGCGGGCGAAGGGCGAATACGAGTCCTTCTCGGGGTCGAGCTCAATCCCCGGCACGGCACGGACGATCATCTCGCGATCGTCGACTGGACTGTTCATGACCGCAAGGCACTCGCCGACTCGCTCGCGAAATACGGCGCGAGCAAGGCTGCGTGGAACGAACGACTGCTTTCCCTCGCCGTCGACGACGACATACCCCTCGGCCACGGTCGAGATTCGTCCCACGTGGTACCAGGACGCTAGTTTGTCGAAGTGGTGCTGTCTCCGCACCTCGGCCGTTTTCATCGCGAGCGTTCGGATGAGCTCGACAAACGGGCTAGCCGCCGCGAGCTCGCCCTCGGCGATCGACGACACGACGGCTCGAGGGTGCTCGGCGAGACTCGTCTGCAACTGAGCGAACGTGGTACACCCCTCCAAGCTCGCCGCGGCCTTTGCCATCTCTGCAGCCATGGCCTCGTCGCCCCGACGCGCATAGATCGCAGCATCGAGGTTAAGAACGCTGAAAACGACGATCCTACCGGCGGCGCGACTGCCTTGCCGTGCATGTACCGTCACGCCGGCAGTGGCCCACTCGTGATCGCGCAACGTCCGGAAGGGCGCCTCACGATCGCCTCGCTCGCCCGGACGGAATGCGCGCACAAGATCCTTGCGTAGGACCAGAGGCCAGAGCGCGAGGTTCATGACAGCCAGTGTAGCACTCAGAGCCGTCGAAACAACGTGTCTGAGTATCCCTTGCCTGGGACGGGTCTGGTGCAGGCGGAATGGAAATCGACGTGCGGAACAGTCAGGGCCGCGCCCCAGGGAAACCCAATGGCGCGCCGCCAGCTCACCCAGTACTACGCCACCCGCACCTCAATGGGCACGGTGAAATCCATTGTCCACGTGGAGTATCGCCCCCGCGCAACCCGGAAGGCCCTGAAGTTTCAGGGCTTTTTCCTTTTGTGGCTTCGGGAGTTCCTGAATATTGGCCCCCGCGCAGGGGCAAAACTCGAAGCTGCGGCACCGCCGATCACTCTTGCCGCCCGGGGCCTTCACGCGTGCCACCGGGTTCTGCTCCAAACACCCGCTCGCGCCAGAGCGTATCGAAGATCAGGTTCATGACTCGCAGACTCGCAGGAGGTGCACGAGCGTGCGACGGCTCTTGCCCGCCTCCCTACCCGAGCACGGCGGCTTCGCAAACGCGTTGGCGTGGGGCAGGCAACACGTGTTGGCGGGCACGACAAACCGCACCGCGCGACCGGCACGGCGAAATCCATTGCCCCGCATGGCGTATCACCCCCACGCACCGGCGGCGTGGACAAATTCCTTGAACGCACTCACAGCGACTTTATCCCGCTCACTCGTCTAGTGGTACCGGCGGCTGGGCCCGCGCCGTGATCACGAACACGTGATCAGCATCGAACCGATAGATGTTTGACAACCCTACGCTTCCGCCAGAGTACGTGTGATCACGAACACGTGATCAGCATCGAACCGATAGAGCAGCCAAACGTTCTGGCCCGTACCCTGCGCACATGTGCCCGCCCCGGAGCGAAGCGTGTCTCGTAGTCGCCGAGGCCAGGCAGTGCTTCGGCATCCCCGAGAGCGCCAACGGCGGCGAATACGGCGCGGTAGGGCGCTGTGTTGGGCCGGACGCCAATCGCCGCGAGCGTGCGGCGGAACGTCGTGCTCAGCCGGGGGATTCGTCTGGCCAAGGAGATTCTCCCGTCTCGATGGCGCGCCTGAGCTGCTCTGGCGTCAACTCGATGTAGTCCCCACGCTCGAATTCCGCTTCCGCGGCCAAATTTCCGCAAGGAGATCAGACTCATCGATGGGTACGGCAGCACCCACGGCACCGGGAGCGGGAAGGCTGTCCTACGGTTCGTCGTGGTCATAGGCTGACCGTCCCACGTCTTGCCCGGAATGTCGAAAATTAGGCAGCGGGGCTCGTCGCCCATCACGCCACCCGCACCGCGATCGGCACCGCGAATTCCATTGCCCACGTCGAGTATCGCCCCCGCGCAACCCGGAAAGCCCTGAAGACTCAGGGCTTTTTCCTTTTGGGGCGTTTGTAAGCGACTCTAGTCATCAACCGGCACCGGAGGGGCGCCGCGAGTGGTCAAGGCGAATACGTGATCGTCGTCAAACCTGTAGAGGATCCAAACGTTGCGTCCGCTCACTCGACGGACGAACGCTCGACCCGGCGCGAACAGGGTCTCGTCATCTGCGGCACCCGGCAGCTCGTCCGTCTTCGCAAGCGATGCGACCGCCGCGAACACCGCGCGGAAGCCAGGCGAGCCAGGGTGTAGGCCGAGCGCAATGACACTTCGGCGGAACGTCGTGCTTAGCTGCGCGACTCGTCGTCCGGCCACGGCGACTCCCCCGTCGCGGCGCAGTGCTCAAGCTGCTCCACAGTGAGCTCGATATAGTCCCCGCGCTCGAAATCTGCTTCGGCGGCTAGGATTTCCGCAAGGAGGTCGGACTCGTCGGCGGCGGCGTGCGAATCGACATCCTGAGAAACGGGCACACTCTCCGGGCTGTTCGGCGTCGCCATGCCAGGACCATCGCACAGTCCATGGCGTCTGTCGAAAATCTGGACTCGCGCCTGCATGGGTTCGTTGGCCGCTCCGGGCTAAGAGCTATCCGGTGAGCTGCCGAGCCCGTGAGCGTCCAGTGGAAACTCCGCGCTGTCCGGCGAGATCATCAAGTGGGTGATGAGGTCTTGGGCCTCCAAAGCCTGCTGCGGGCCGCCGCGGAGATGCTGCCAAGTCTTGAGGCGCGGGCTTTCGGCGAACACACGACCAAAGCGTGACTGGGGATCGAGACGGGTGTTGCGCAGAACGCGCGCCTGCTCGACCAAGTCGTGGCTCCCATGGAGGGATAGCGGCCAGAGCCGTGGGTCGGCGACGGTTTCCCCGTAGCAGTACGTGGGTAGGGCTGCATCCGAGCTACGCTCGGTGAAGCCGGTGCCGGCCGAAAGATGGACGTTCGGCAGAGCAAACCCCGCTCCATAGGTGAGCGCGACGGCTTCTTGCAGTGTCCGGCCGTACCATGCGCTATTGCCGCTCACCGCTGCCCGACGAGGTGATTCACGCTCGTCCTTTGCCAGGTCGCCACCATCTGTCGGCCTGATGCGCCTCGACCACGGCGCTCTGACGCCCCTTCACCGGCATCGGGATGGGGCCCAGACTGGGCAGGTCGATGTCCACTGCACGAAAAGGACCAACCGTGCGAACGGCAGAATCCGGAAAGCAGTTGAGCGTTGCGGCGTTGGCGCTCTCCGATTCTCGAATCGCCAGCATCGCGTCGAGCATCGAGGCCCCTCCAGTGGTCGAGAGCACGATCAAAAAGCGCGGGTCTGCGGAGCGAGCGAGGGCCTCCTCCTCCGCGCTCGAGGTCGAGTGCGGAAATGTTCTTTCGCCTAATGATAGTCACTGACGAAAGGGCCGGCTCCCCCAACATGCGCAGAGTTCCGGGTCCCCATCAAATGAGCCGGTGGCGACCTGAGGCGCATTTTTGCGCGCTCACGCAGAAGGGCCCCGCCGAGCAATCTTGCCTCAATCAGTGAATACTAACTTTTGGGCTATAACGTGTGATTCAGCAGCGCGCCGAACTCGCGGCCGAGTGTGCGACGAGGGATCGAAGCTCGTCGGTGCCAGCTTCCGCATCCGACGCAGCCTGGCCTGCTCGCGGATCTCGAGCACGCCCATGCTTGACAAGCAACGGCGAATGCCCAACGTGAGATGCGCGTGATCGAGCGCGTCGAGGAGGAGCCATGGCGAAGATCAATGTGGGGTATTTCGTAGGCAGCCTGGCGAAAAAGTCGATCAACCGGACCCTGTCGAAGGCGCTCGTCAAGCTTGCGCCGGCCGATCTCGAGTTCACCGAAATTCCCTTCAAGGATCTGCCGCTGTACAGCTACGACTACGACGCTGACTACCCGCCGGAGGGGCGCGCGCTGAAAGAGGCGATCGCGAAGGTGGACGCGGTGCTCTTCGTGTCGCCCGAGTACAATCGGTCCATTCCGGGCGGTCTCAAGAACGCCATCGACTGGGCGAGCCGGCCGTATGGCACGAACTCCTTCAGCCACAAGCCCTCCGGAATCATCGGCGCGTCCCCGGGGAACATCGGTACTGCGATAGGGCAGCAGAGCCTCCGGAGCGTGCTTGCGTTCTGCAATTCGCCGCTGTTCAACGCGATCGAGGCCTACATCACGTTCAAAGAGGGCGTCTTCGGCGAGGACGGCCAAGTCCATGACGAGAGCACCGCCACGTTCCTGCGGCAGTACATGGAGGGATACAGGGACTTCGTCGTCCGCGTTTTGACCGTGCTACCGCCGAAGCGATGACACGCGACCAGGGATAGACGGCAAACAGCGCGTTCTGAAGGACTGTGCAGCCTGCCGGTCTCCTAGCGGAAGAGGCAGAGCTGCATCACCCTATAGCTCACTGGCTCGTCGTCACGTTGGCCACCGGGAAGTCGACCTTGCCGGTGCCCGCAGCGGCTTCCACGACGATCTTGACCTCGAGCAGGTTGCCGAGGTTCCAGCCCTGCTGCGCCCAGACGTCGAAATGGTCCGAGACGGTGATGGTGCCGCAGCGTTTGCCTTCCAATCGGATACTATAGAACTGATCCCAGCTCCCTGCGCCGCCGCAGCGATCGCCGCCGGTTCCGGAGGTGTGGCGGTACACGAGGTTGTACGTGCCGCCATCCACTTCAGCCGTGCCGACGGGTCGATCGCCGGTGTTGAAGGGCATTTGGTGGAACGAGTCCTCGACGATGTACCACTCGACACAAGGGTTCGTCGACCAGCCGTAGATGCCGAGATAGGAGTACTGACCGGCGTTGCCCTCCTTGTTCCAGACGTAGTCGGCCTTGATGGTACCGTACTCGGTGTACGGCTTACCGCTGTTCCCCCATTCGAAGCCGAGACGCCCCAGGTAGTCTCCCGAGTTATTCCAGGATGCAGTGAAGGCCGTGAGGCCATCATAGGTGATGATGGTGCCCGGTCCGCCATTGGTCCAGACCTGCCAGGCGGTATTGCCATTGCCGCCCTGAGCCCAGGTCGCGGAGTGCGACTCGCCGCCAGACGCGGGCATCATGGCATCGCAATCGAGTTCGACGGTGCCGCCGGTAGTACTGGTGCTGGTCACTGTCGACGAACCACCGGCACCGTTAGCCCCCGTGGTGCTCGTCGGCCCCCCAGCGCCGTTGGCGCCACCGGCGCTCGTTGCGCTACCATTCGTCGAGTTTGCGCCGAACCCACCGGGGCCCATGAACCCACCGGGGCCCATGCCGGTCGTCGCCGTGCCACTAGTGGAACTCGTGACGCCCTGGCCTCCCACGGTCGAGCCGGTGGTCGCCGTCGAGCCGTTCGCCGTCGAGCCGTTCGCCGTCGAGCCGTTCGCCGTCGAGCCGTTCGCCGCCGAACTGGTCCATGTGGTGGCCGCGCTCCCGTTGGTGACCAGGCCTGCGCTCGTCGTGCCCGTCGAACCAGGCCCCCCGAGCCCGCCCGTGACGGTAGTTTGCTGAGCCGTCGTCTCGTCGGCACCGGGCGGTGAATCGCCCACGGGTTCGGAACACCCCGCTCCGAGCAAAATACAGGGCAGCGAAAGCATATGGCGTAGAGGCACCCGTTGGAGGCCCAGCTGAGAACGGGAGACGTTGGCGAGGTAACGCGCGTGGATAGGGAGAGAGGACGGAGTTTTCACTGCCTCCCAGTGTATTCACAACAGCGCCAAGCGCCGGCCCGAAATCACGAAATCTAATAGGATCGATGACAGCGAAGCATTGCAGTGTGGGAGCTGTTTGGGATTACGTTGTCGCAACGGCGAGGATGACTCTGCTCGTGATCTGGACCATCCGCACGTCTCACGCTGCATTCTGAACCACGCCAGCCGTCTTGGTATCGTTGCCAACAAAGCGCTCGTAGTTCCGCGTCATCTGACAACCTCTCAGATCTTGCCCGAAGTTGACTCCAGCTCCTGAACCCGAGACGGGACCTTCGGTGTCAATGACACCCTCGCGATTTCTCGCGCAGCCAGTCGCGAACGAAAAATCGGATCATTGTTCTCCGGTTGATCGACTAGCGTTTCGCCGAGCGCCTCGTGGTCGCCTGGGTGAAAATATGCAGTACGGACCGAGCGCCTGCGGGTAGCGCTGCTGCCCCGAACCTTCGCGCAGTGCTGGTGATCATCGCTCAGCGTGCCCGCGGCTCGATGATCGCGCGCTCGGCGAACCGGAGCAGCCTCTGGACTTCGAGGAGCTACCCGGATGGAGTGGAGCGCTGGGCGTGACGGCACTCTCCGCGAAGGCCCTCGATGCACGGGTCAGGTCGTCGCGTCGTCGGGGCCGCGGAAATAACGCTGCTAAGATCGCTAGGTTTCGCGGGCGCGGGTCGTCGAAGCAACGTCGATGTACGCATGTGCTAGAAAAACAGCACGTGGACGACACCTTTGACGCTGATTATCTCGTTGTCGGGTCTGGTTTTGGCGGCAGCGCGTGTGCTCTGCGCCTGACCGAAAAGGGGTACCGCGTGCTCATGCTCGAACGCGGGCGAGAGTTACGAGCCGACGATTTTCCCAAGACCAACTGGAACCTCAAGCGCTGGTTGTGGGCGCCCAGGCTCGGCTGTCGCGGTCTGTTCGTCATGCGCTTCTTCCGTCACGTCACGGTGCTCGCGGGCACCGGGGTCGGCGGTGGGTCCCTGGTCTACGCGAACACGCTGCCGATCCCCAAGGCGGGCTTCTTCAAGTCCGAAGCCTGGGCGCATCTTGCAGACTGGGAGACAGAGCTTCGCCCCCACTACCAGGAGGCGCAGCGCATGATGGGCGCCGTCGCGACGCCATTTCTGACTCCACCCGATCGGATTCTCAAGAAAGTAGCCGAAAATCGCGGGCAACCGCGGGCCTTCGAGTCGACGCAGACGGCCGTCTACTATGGCCAGGCCGGCGTGACCGTCCCCGACCCCTACTTCGGTGGCGAAGGCCCCGATCGTACGGGGTGCATCCGGTGCGGCGCCTGCATGACCGGCTGCCGGCACAACTCGAAGAACACTCTGGACAAGAACTACCTCTACCTCGCGCGCAAGCACGGCCTCAGGCTCCTCGCCGACACCGAGGTGGTCGACATCCGGCCTGCCGAGGGCGGGGGGTACGAGGTCGAAGCAAAACAAGGGGCCCGCTGGTTCGGGCGCAAGCGGCAGAAGTTTCGAGCACGTCAGGTCATTCTGGCAGGAGGGGTGCTGGGCACGGTCGAGCTGCTGCTCGAACTGAAACGCAAGCGAGACGGGCTTCCCAGGCTTTCTGATCGGCTGGGATGCAACATCCGCACGAACTCCGAATCGCTGATAGGAGTGTGCGCGCCGGACATGAACGACGACCTTTCCCAAGGCGTCGCCATCGGGTCCATCCTGCAGACGGACGAAAAGTCTCATCTCGAAATGGTGCGCTACGGCGCAGGCTCCGGTTTCTTTCGCCTTTGGATGTTCCCCCATGTCGGCGGCAACTCCCCGGCAGCCGTCAAGCTGGCGAAGGGTCTGGCGGTGATCTTGCGGCACCCGCTCTTGGCCTTCAAGGCCTACACGACCGCGGACTGGGCGAAGCAGACGATGATTCTGCTCTACATGCGCAACACCGAGGGCACCTTGCGCATGCGCAGCAAACGCAGGTTGACCCCGCCGTTCACGCGCACGATGGCCTCGACGCTGGAGGGTGGCGAGAAACCGACCGCGAGCATCGAGGAAGCAACGGCACTGGCGCACGAGGTAGCCGAAATCAGCGGGGGGTTCCCGAGCTCGCTCATCAATGAAGTTGCCACCAACATTCCGACGACAGCCCACATCCTCGGGGGCTGCTGCATGGGGTCGGATGCGAGCAGCGGCGTCATCGACCACCGGCACCGGGTCTTTGGCTACGAAGGACTCTACGTGGTCGACGGGTCAGCGATCTCTGCCAACCCCGGCGTCAATCCATCGCTGACGATCCTCGCACTGGCCGAGCGTGCCATGTCCTTCATCCCCCCCAAGGCCGCGATCCCCGCGGCCCCAAGGGCGTCGAGCTAGGGCCTGTCCCTGAATTGGACGATGGCCCCGTGAACGTGAACGTGAACGTAAACGTGCCCGTGCCCGAAGAAGCGCAACCGATGCCGAGGTGGGGCCGATGGCTGGAGCATGACGCTCGATCATGAGGGATTGGAAGT
>JAICQQ010000462.1 GCA_025937785.1 Polyangiaceae bacterium | reverse complement strand
GGTCGGAATGTGTGCGTGAGACGTCGCACTAGTGTGTGGCGCTTCAGCACGCAGTCCGTCCGTGCGCGGCTGGCGCCAAACTGACGCAACACTGACGCAACTGCATACGACTCTTCTCGCGATCGACGCACGCGCCCCTCGACATACCGTGTCTCCGAGTTCGTGCGCTCGGCCCCCACCGCGCTCGCACGCGCACATGATGCCGTCTTCGGAACACCACGGCCCGTCGAACGTGCAAGCGGGTGGTTTCATTCCGCATCTGCTCTGCGCATGTTCATTGGGCGAGGCGCCCCGGCATGGGGAGCTCTCTGGCGCGGAGTGTGGCGGAGCACACGCTCGCACACGTGCGTCTGCCGCAGTAGACGACACACGACACCGCAAGCCCGCGAGTCGGTGACGCCGAGACGGCAGACCGGCTACCGGGTCGGCCAACCGTGGGAGCAACTGGAGCGACGGCGAGCCAACCGGGGTGGGCGTCCCTGCAGCGCGCCCTGAGTCTCCGACGAACACCCGAGCAGGATTCTTTTGCGCGCGCCCCCCCCTTGGAACTAGAAACTGAGTCACGTCGAAGTGTTGAGGGCCAGAGCCCCTCGAGCCAGCAACGCGAAGCCACGATGACTCATGCCAGCTGAGAAGAACAACCGAGACAACCCGACGGCCAGCCTGGCGCCGGTGCGGCGCATCACGACAGCGCACGCCCAGCCGCGCGTCGTCGCGATCACGGGCGCGCAGTCGTTCTTGGGTCGCAACCTGATCGGCTTGTTCGAGGAAAGTCGACGCATCGCCCGCGTCATCAGCCTCGATACCCACAGCCCCCCGACCAGTGGCGAAAAAACCCGACACTACGATGTCGATTTGACCCGCGATGGCGTGGAAGAAGTTCTGTTCGAAACGCTGCAATCCGAGCGCGTCGACACGCTAGTGCACGCGGCATTCCTGCAAGCTCCCACCCACTCGCTCAGCTGGGCGCACGAGCTCGAGAGCGTCGGGACCATGCACGTTCTCAACGCGTGCCGCCGCGCCCAGGTAAGGAAAGTGGTGATGTGGAGCCAGACGTTGCTCTACGGCGCGTCGCCCACGAACCCCAACTTCTTGTCGGAGGCACACCCGCTCAGACCGAACCTCCTCGACCCGTACTGCGCCGACAAGGTCGCCGCTGAAAACGAGGCGCTGCACTACGGCAGGCCCGGGCGGGGTCGCCTACTCACGATCCTGCGCACGGCGCCCATCCTGGGGCCCACGGTCGACAACTACCACACACGCTACTTCAAGCACCGCTTCGTGCCGTCGGTGATGGGCTTCGACCCACTCTGGCAGTTCTTGCACGAGGCTGACGCGGTCGCGGCCTTCAAGCTGGCGGTCGATCGCGACGCCCCCGGCGTCTTCAACATCGTCGCCGACGGTGTGCTGCCGCTGAGTACGGCCTTGAAGCTTTCCGGCAGCTCCCGCGTCCCGCTGCCAAGAACGGCTGCGGAGCTCGCGGTGGGCATGCTCTGGGCTGCCCGCGGCATCGATATCCCGACCTACTTCTTGGACTACTTGCAGTACTTGTGCGTCGCGGACGGGAGCAAGGCCAAGAAGGTGCTCGGCTTCACTCCGGTGCACACCAGCCGAGAAGCCTTGATCGATTTCGCCAACGCCCAACACCTCCGAGACGCCAGCCTGCTGGCGGAGGCCACACCATGAGTCGCCGCCCCCGCAACAAGCGCAACCCAGATCCGTCCAAGTCGAACGCCTCGAGGGGCGGAGGCCACGCCGCGCGCGACGGCAGCGTACCGCGCAAGCGAGGTCCGCGCCCGCTCCCCAGAACGGACGCGGGCAGGCCCCCACGACCCTCTGCGGCGACGGGCAAGTCCCGCGAGAACGAGCAGCGTCATCCTCCGAAACGACGAGCGGCTGCGGCCTCCGATGCCGAGCGCTCCCGTCCGGATCATGCTGCCCCCGCCCGCTCGCCCCACAATCGCTCACACAATCGCTCGGGACACGGGCGCCTCGAGTCCAGCCACGTGCAACCCAACCGTCCCGCGCGGCAGGCGCGATCCGGCGCCCGCGACAGAGCTGGCGATCCCGACATCGAACGCGACAGCCCGCCGCCACAGCCGAGCTACGCCGACGATGCCTTTCCGGACGAGGGACCCTTCTCGGCGGACGCTCATGGCTACTACTTGGACGACGCGCCGAACAGCGAGGAAACTCAGCTCGGCATCGGCTCTCGAACGGTGCCGCCGGCGATCAACCTGGCGTTCGACACGAGCGACGACGACGCGTTCACCGAGGTCGACGGCTTCGACACCTCGGCCTTTGCCGACGCGCGCCCGAGCAGCGACTCCGAGATGGAAGCCACCATTCAAGCGCTAGAAGCACGGCTGGATGGCTTGATCCGTCAGGCAAGCGAGTTCACCTACTCCGACGAGAACGATGGCGCAGAGTCTGCCCGCCCCGAGACGCGCGCGGCGAGCCGCGCGGGTGGTCATGCCGCAGCGGCGGGACAGGCCGAGGAAGACGACCAGAGCGCGGTCGAAGCTACACGCGAGCTGCTCTCGAGCGAGTACTATCGCCGCCAATGGGGGCGCGTCGGGCTGCGGCGGCGCGCAGAACACATCGACGATTTCGGGCACGACCCGGTCTACGAACGCAAGCTGGCGCCCATCTTGGACTTCTTGTGTCAGCGCTACTTTCGTTGTGAGACCCAAGGTGTCGACAACATCCCCGCCGAGGGGCGCTGCCTGGTCGTGGCGAACCATTCGGGCACGCTGCCGCTCGACGGCGTGATGCTACGGCGCGCGGTTCGACTCCGGCATGCCGCAAAGCGCGAGCT
>JAICQQ010000370.1 GCA_025937785.1 Polyangiaceae bacterium | reverse complement strand
GAAAGCTCGGGGAACTGCTTGCCGGTATAGTAGAGGATGCCATTGGCGCTGGTGTGCGGCGGTAGCGTGACCACGGGCGCCACGGGTTTCAACTCGAGGGCACGCTCCCGTTGTCCGGGGGCCACGGAGTCCCCCAGCACGAAGGGGTGGCCGTAGTGGGCGCCAGCTACGACGTGATTCAGCTCTTCGACGGCGGCCTCGATGGCCGGAGGATCGGCGGCGTTGTCCGTGGCAAACAGCGCCCCGTCGGGAGTGAACGCGAGATCGAAGGGGTTCCTGAAACCGCGGGCGAAAACGCGCAAATCAGTGCCGTCGAGGCCAAAGCTCAGGATGGTGCCGTTGTACTCGGCCTCGCCTTCGCTCTCCGCGTTCGTGCGCGTGCCCATGCCCAAATACAAGCGTTGATCGGGTCCAAGCACGATACCGGCGGCGTGATGCATGCCCCGACCCGGCAGGTCGTCCACGATCACCCGCTCGCGCTCGCCGCGACCGTCGCCATCGGCGTCCGCGAACAGGCTCACCTGGGTGCGCGTGCTCACGTAGAGCTTGTGTCCGACCCAGACCATGCCCATGGGGCGATCGAGCCCGTCGACGAACAGGTGCTTGTCACCGTGCGCATCGATGCGATAAATGGCGCCACTCTTGGCTTTGGGGCCAGGATACCAACCGCCGTTGGTCGACACGTACAGCTCGACGGCAGCACCTGTCATGCTTTTGGGCCCCCAGGCCAGCGCCACGGGGTTTTTGAGCCCATGCGCTACCACCGCTACGTCCACCCCACGGGGCACCTCGATCAGATCCGGATTCGGACCCGGCGCGCTGGGTTTGGGTTGGAGCAGCAGCCAAGCGTGTACGTCGCGCAGGGCGTCGTCGCTGAGCCGGTCGGGACCAAACGCCGGCATCGCCGTCGATCCGTTGCGCACACGTTCGCGCATCACCTCGAAACCGGGCACGGCACCCGCGAGCACGGGGCCCATGCCCCCCTCGGCGTGGGCCCCGTGACAGACCTGGCAGCCCAGGCTCTCCCAGGCGCGCGCCCCGAGTTCGACCACCGGGGCGCGCGGCGCGGCGATGGGCGCAGACGGCAGCGCGGCGGCGCTGCTGCTCGCAACAGCGTTGCTGGGGGAAGCCACGACACCGGCGCTGGCGCTCCCGGCTGGCCCGGGCTGCGGCGGCTGCTCGCGACAACCGAAAACACACGCCGACACGACACCGGCAAATAGTAGGCGACCCATCGCTCGGCTACGCGGGGTTCTGCAGGCGCGCGCGGACGAGGTTCACGAAGGTCGCAACTCCATCAGACAGGTCTCGATGAACGCGAGCTTCTTCAACACCAAGTCGAGATCGATCATACTGCCCTTCGTCGATACTGATCGAGCACGGGCTTGAGATCGAAGTATTCGTTGCGACGCTTGACTTCGAATCGAACGCGAAACGACGGATCCCTTTCGAGCAACAGACGCTGAGCGCGCAGAATGCGATGCACCAAATCGGCCGGTGCGGTGTTCATCACGACGAGCTGCACCGGGCGGCCCAGGCGCTCTGCGAGTTCGGCCTCATCGCCGAAGGGCATGCCGATGAGTGTCGCCTCAGGCGGCTGAAAATACAAAAGGCCGACGTCCACGTCGCTGTCAGCCCGCGCCGCACCTGCAGCGGTGCTGCCGAAAAGGTATACCGAGCAGACGTCCGTACGGTTCTGAAAGAAGTCGGCGAGCTGCTGCTCGATGCGTTCACGCGACACGACCGAAAAGTACCACGGTAGGCGCTGATCGGCGAGCCAAGGGTTGTTAGACTCGGTCGCCCATGAGCCAACAGCCGTCCTCCGCCCGCGGTCCCCTGCTGCGCCTGGTGGTCGCCGCGCTGCTCTGGTTCACTGTCCAGCAACTATTGACGCGCTACGCGGCGTTCGCGCTGCCGCGGGCGTGGGCGGCACAGCTATCGCTGGAGGCGTATCTCGTCCTGGTGCAGCTGGTGGCGCTGCCGCTCGGCCTCGGCGTGGCTTTCGTGCTCTTGAAGCGCGAGGCCTTCGCTGCGCTGGGGCTCACCTGGCCGACCGGGAAGAGTCTGGCGCTCGGCGTCACTTTGTTCCCCTTGCTCTTCACGGCGTCGAGCTACCTCGCGGTGTACCTGGCGCTGCCCACGTTGCTCGAAGAGATCCGGCGAGGGGGCGCCGAGCTCGTGCGCAGCAATGCCGGCCAAGTCGGTCAGGCGCTGCGCCAGGCGCCGGTGTTCTTGGTGCTGCTCTGGGGTGTCGTGGTGGCGCCGCTCGGCGAAGAGCTGCTGTTCCGCGGCGCCGTGTGGGGCGCCCTCGCGCGCGTGGTCGACGCCTGCCTTCCCGACCGGCCTGAGGGCGCGGCGAGCCTGCCTGGCGAGTTCATCCAACCGAGCCCAGCGCTCTCGCTGCTGCGCAGCGCCGGCGACTGGCTGAGGCACGGCGGCGTCGCCACCCTGCTCACAGGCGTGGCCTTTGGCCTACTGCACTGGGACATGCCTGGAGGTCAGGGCATCATTCGCGTCACGGCCACCACCTGCCTCGGGCTCGCCTGCGGCGTGGCCCGGCAAGCGTCCGGCACGGTGCTCGTGCCGATCGTCGTACACGCCGGCTTCAACGCCCTGGGCGTGGCAGGCGCCCGCCGCTGGCTCGTCACCGAGACCTTCCCGACCCACAGCATGGTGCCGACGTTGAGCACGCTGATCGGCGTGCTGGGTGGAGTGGTGGCGATCACGCTGGCGATCGTGCTCAGAACTAGAAAGTCTAACTCGTAGCGTCCAGGGTCTGGAGCACCCCCAACGCATGCGCCGCGCGCAGCGCCGCAATCCGCAGATGCCCATCGCGCACGTCGGCAATGCCACTCACCACGTCGCGCAGCGGCACCCAGACGAGCGCCCGTTCCCCCCGCCGCAGATCTGCCGCGGGGACCGCGAATGGATAGACGATCTCCGGGGTGACACCGGCCGAAGGATGGTAGCGGCCGCCAAGCTCCACGAAACTTCCCATGCCGACGCCGTACTCGGCATCGAGCCGCGCCTCGACCCACGCGCGGGCGTCGTCGTAAGTCACGATGTGGTCAGGCAGTCGCCACGCGGGCGTGACCCATAGCGCGCTCGAGCCAGTGAAGCACTGCGCAGCGGCCAGATCATCCGCATCCAGGCCAATCAGGACCTCGGCGCCGTGCCTGCGCAGCACACAACAAGCGAGCGTGTTGCATGAGAGCGTCTCCGGCACCACGAACTCGCGTGGTTCTTCGTGGAGCACGTTCCCAGAGCTGTCGAGCTCGGCGAAGAGGCGGCACTCGAGGCGCAAGAACCCGGCGCTCGCGCCGGCAGGGGCGGGCACGAAGGCCCGACGCCGCGGCAGCGACACCGCGCCAAAGCTTTCTCCGGGCGGCCCCTCGATCTCGGGCACTGCCAGGTCCGCTCCGATCCAAGGACCCAGATCGAGGTTCTGGCGCGCGAGCAGCTCGTAGACGTTGAGCTCCAGCCGTACGTCCGGCAACCCGCCGACTTGCGCGGCGCGGAGCACCTGGCGGGCATCGATGGCCCTGAGCGAACCTGCCGTACTGAAGCCGGTTTGGTTTGCGACGTCGCGGTCGACGTAGCGCGGATCGATTTCGACGTGCACCGCCCGCACCTCTTCGATGAGACCACCCGGTGATGGGTAATACGTAGCCACCTCGACCAAGCTCCGCATGGCTTCGGGCTCGAGCTCAGCGGCCGCTGCCAGCGCCGTCTCCACCGTGAGGGCGAGCGGCTCATCCGTCTGCAACGCCAGGATGGGTTCGGTCACGTAGCCCACGGCCGTAGCCCCGTCGAGCGCGCGCGCTTCGGGCAACGCCTGCAAGACCGGCCGCGGGTGACTCTTGCGCGCGACGACGTAGACGGAACCCGCGTCTCTAAACCAGGGCACGATGTCGATCGTGGTCCCGGGGCGTCGCACCAGGTCGCGCAAACTGCCGCTGGCGCGTGCCAGGAAGCAATGCCGAATCAAAAACTCGACGCTCGCATGCGCTTCACCCACGCGGAAGCGCACGCCCTCGTTCGGCCGCACCTTCTCACCGACGATCACGTGGTTCGTGGCGGGGAACGGCAGCGGCTCGCCGGTCTCGGCGTAGAGCTGGCACCGCCCTGCGAAGCGATGCTGGATGATCCACGGGTTGTACACCGGCGTCGACGCCAACAACCTGAGGCCGAGGCGCGCGAACTCCAGCTCGAAGCGTGATTGCGTGAAGTACGTGTACTCCTCGAGCACTTCGTTGTCCCAATCGCTGCGATAGTCCTTGCGCAGCAAGAACTCCACGGCGATGCGGTGCTCCACGCGATAGCGCCGCCAACCGGTGGGCAACATCGAGTCAGGCCCTGGCCCCACGGGCTGGTACTCGAAGCCCGGCTGCGCGGCGAGCTTGCGGAACTCCCGCGCGAAGCGCTCGAACAGCGCAGCCGTGCTGCAGCCGCTGGGGTCATCGCTCCCATCGCCGTCGTTGGCGGGCAGATCCAAAAAGACGATCCCAGCGGCCGGCGCGACGAAGTCCCGAACGATCAGGCTACCGCCCACCGCGAGCTGCGCCACCTGCTGTTCCAGCGCGCGCGCCGCGGCATCGTGGTCGTACCCGTTGAACGAGGTCACGTGATGCAGCACCGACGAGTTGAAGACGCCGTCGAGCCGCTCGGGCTCGAACACTTGCGCCGCAATGTCCCCCTCGACGAACGACAGGTTGGCGAGTTTGTGTTTGACCCGGGCTCGCTCGACCATTTCGGGGTTCACGTCGACGCCCACGACGCGCACGCGCGGATAGAGGGCCGCGAGCGCCAACGTCCCGCTGCCCGACCCCATCCCCATGTCGGCGACCGTCCCCTCACCCAGCAGGTGCGCCGCAGTGACTGCCACCTTCTGCCGCATGCTGCGGTCCATGCCGCTCAAGTAACGCTCGTAGGCGTCGTCGCCCCCCCTGTGCTGTCCTTCGTATCGATCGCTCATGCTCCGTGCCTTGACGCGTTGGTCTCGAGCGCCAGTGTAGCTCGGCCAGGCTCATGATTGGGTAAGCAAAGTTCGAGCCTCCTGTGTGCTGGTCAACCCGGGGAGTCGCCACGACGGCGCAGCGCGAGCATACCGATCCCGAGCAGCGCGAAAGTCAAGGCGGCGTCTTCTGTGCGTCTGCCACCCACGCCCGCCGTTCTACACCCGCAGCCCCCGTCGCCGTCGCCACCGCTGCTTGCTGGCGCCGCGCCATTGCCTCCGGCACCGATCGCCGCGACAGTGGCCGTCGCCGTACCGCTCGTGTCGGTCGCGCCGGACGCAGCTGTCATCGACGTTCCAGAACTGCTCGAGGCCGTGTCCACAGTACTGGTCGCGCCCGCGGTCGTGGTCGAGCTGCCGGCGGTGCCGCTGGTCGTCGAGGTGCCGCCTGTGCTGGCAGTCGTCGTATCGGTGGTCGAGGCAGCGGCGGTGATGGCCACTGCGGTGCCCGGGTCTCGATTCTCGTCGGGGACGCAGCCGCCAGGCTGGCTGAAGGCGTGCGGCTCTCCGCTCAGCTCGTAGGCGCCGAGATCAGCGCCGCCAGTCCGCGGCTTGGGGTGGAAGCACTGGGCGACGCCGCCGATGCTCTGGATGTAGGCGTAGTCGATCGAGTAGATCCACCACGTTTGCTGGTAAGGCGCATT
>JAICQQ010000389.1 GCA_025937785.1 Polyangiaceae bacterium | reverse complement strand
TTTTTTCCGTGAGGTCGCTTACTCCCATCCTCTGCGGCCTCCGCGTCCTCTTGCGGTGATCACTACCATGGCGCGGAAACGAGCGTAAGTTGACACCTAATTTCGGCCCGAGGCCTTAGGGAACGTTGCGCGCTCAGGCGCGTAGCTGTTCGAACTCACCCGGATCGCTGATGTGCGGTGGCAGCTCGCCGCCGCTCGCGAAGTCTTCGGTTCGGTCGTACATGCCGTAGTGCGTGACTGGCTCGGTGCCGCCCACCAGGGGGAAGCCGTCGCCCCCGGCCTTGATCCCGATCGCATTCATCAAGTTGCAGTAGTACTTGTTGATGGGCGCGTTCGCGATGTGCGCGGGCGTACCCGTGCTCTTGAGGGATTCCGAGTCCATACCGAAGGTCCCATTTTGATCGCACACAGCCTCGCTGTTCCCGCGGTGCAGATCGGAGGTCCCATCGTCGACGTTCACCGCGCCGCCGGTCAGGAAGTAACCCCCGCAGCTGCCGGCCTGCAGAATCGGCATGTTGTTCAGGTTGAACGCGTGCCCATCCGAGGTCTCGTGAAACCAGACGGTCGCGGTGTTGTCGAGCAGCTTCCCGTCACCTTCCTCGATCTCGTCGAGCTGCCTGACCAGGTGAGCGAACTTCTCGGCGTGATAGCGATCGATGGTGAGGAGCATGTCGAGCACGCCTGAGTAACACTTGCCCCCGAGCCCCGCGCCGTTGATGCGGTGGTTCAGATTGTCCGTCTCCGCTTGGATACCGAGCCCGCGATACACGTAGTTTGACGGGTACTTGAGCCAGATCACGCGATTGGCATCGCAGAGCGCGCTGAGCACGGCCAGATTCGACGAAAGATCGGCGTAGTCGAGGTTGCTGCCCTCGAGCTTCGACGCAATGCCCTGAGCCGGGTCGTAGGGTGCCGCAGTGGTCGTGGAGGTCAGAGCGAGCGCCTCGGCGAACTCGGGGGTGCAGCCTCCGCGCAGGATCGGCCCGGTAGTGTCGTACAGCAGCTCCTTCCAGGCCGCGAGTTTTTGCTTGTCAGCGCTGCTCATGTCGACCCGCTCGAGGGACTCCAGGTCGTGCTTCACCAGGTCGACGACGCTCTTGCCACGCGCCACCTCGTAGCTGTCCGGCGACACGCTCCCGCCCTGAAACAGACCCGTCAAGGCCGCGAAGGCGTCCCAGGGGGTGACGCCGTCGAAGGGCGTCTTGCTGGCGGAGTACGAGATGCCCGACGGCGTGCCGTCCCTGCCGCCGCTCACACGCAGAAACAGCGGCAGACCGTCGGGGCTGAGCTGCTGCGCACAGACGTGATCGAGCGACGGGGCGGTCGGCATGGCGTTGAACTTGGTCTCGGTGCCGTTCAGATCGAAGGGATTGCTGGTGTGCGGATCGATCGGAACACACGTGAAGTACGTGCCCACGACCTGCGTATGGTAGTCGTTCCCCTGGCCCAGCGACGCTTCGTACGTCCACTCGTTCATGGCGCGGATGCCGCGCGGCACGAGCAGCTTCTGGGCGAACGGCGCGAGCGGCTCGAGCGTGGTCCCCTGATAGTCTTCCGCCTTCAGCGGGCCGTGCGACTTGGCCGGGAACCAACGCGTGGTGATCGTGCCGTACGGCGAGAACATCACGATCAGGCGCTTTGGAGGGCTCATCACCGGATCCCCCTGCGCCTTCGCGGAACGCTCGGCGACGGATCCCAAGAACGGCGCCGCGACGCACGCCCCGCCGAGACCCTTCAGAAACAACCTTCGATTCACGATCATCGCCCCGCTCGACTTTCTCCTGGAGGTTCCCACACCGAACCAGGTGCTCCGAGTTTATCGAGGGCTCGCGAGCGGAGCAAGTCAGTGGAGTGCCTCCGGGCGGGGCGCGGGCACGAGCAGAAACTTCAAATACCGAAATACGAACGCTCGAGGTCTAGTTGCGGCGAGGTTGGGCTGGGCAAGTCTGCTTACCCAGTGAGTTCTTGCGCAGCGGAAGGTAGCCTTTCTCCGGCCAGCGCACGTTCTGAACCATGTGGAAGAACTCGAGACTCCTCAGCTGTTCATCCTCGCCGTGGCGCTGGTTCCAGTCGTTGCACATCCAACGCAGGAAGTACGGGCGCACGACGGCGTGGCGGGGATTGATGATGTTGTCCAAAAATTTCCGCCAGCGCTCCACCTTGTAGGTCGTGGAGGGCAGCGGCGGCTGTTCCCAGCTGACGGGCGCGCCGTCGCGCCAGGGATCGACTTCGAGCCCGTTCTTCTGCTTGCCGACAAAGACGAACCACCCGCTCTCCGAAGGAGGATTCGGGGCAAACATGCCCCAATTCGCGTTCAGGCGGATCATCATCAGCGGCTCGTAAGCGGCCCCGTCGACGTTGCCGTGGTGCTCCGCGGCATACGCCGTTCCGTGTGCGACATAGACCACCATCAGCGCCGCAAACGCCGTGGCCCAGCGGCGGGTGGACGCGAACATCAGCCCGCGCGGGGCCGCGAGTTGCGGCGCGAAGCGGCGAATCGCGGCCGCGGCGCAAGCTGCACCAGCTAGCAGCAGAGGCGTAAGCCTGAGGCTCCTGAGCAGCCCAGCGAGCGGTCGATCCCAGAACCACGAAGGCAGCACGAGCAACCAGCACAGCATGCAGATCCAAGGGAAGTGCCCGAGGTTCATGCTCAAGAACAAGCCGAAGTGAAATGCGATGTAGCTGAGCGCCAGGATCGTGCGGAACAGATGCGTCCTCACGGGCACGAAGAACAAGAACGGGCCCACCATCTCGAGCCACCACACTGCATACGTCCCGGCGCGCAGGACCGAGTCGGGCAGGTCCCTCAGCCAGATGCCGAAGGGCGTTGCGAAAGCATGGTGATGGAGAGCCAGGTGGATCGCATTGCCGTTCTGATGCCAGGCGGGCCCCGCTTTCAAGATCGCCGAGACCACGTACATCGCGAACAATTGACACACCAGGGCCAGCGCACCGATCGTGAACACCCGGGGCGGCGCCGGCGCCGGCGCCTCGCCCCCGCCCCGCGCCGCCAGCACCGCGTCGACCGAGTAGCGCGCGGCCAGCGGCGTGAACAGCGACCAGAACAGCATCACTCGCAGGATGTCGTCGCCGCCCTGCAGGATGAGGTAGTTGCGCCCCTGGAGCGACGCCAAGAGCACGAACGACATCACCGCAGCGATCCGCGTGCGATAGCCGATCAGGAGCATGCCAGCGAAGACCCCCGCGACTGCGAACAAGATCGCCTGACTCGCGAGATTGCCGCCCCAGTTGTGAAACGAGTAGAAGAGCGGGCTGACCCAGCCTCCCACCAGCCGCTGGCGCGGCATGAACCCGTCGTCCGTGTAGTGGGCGGTCATGTCCAGCGATCGCGAGTAGAGGTCGTAAAGCAGCATCAGGCCCAGCCCGATGCGGAAAATGCCGAGGGCGCGGGTGTCGATGCCGTAGTGGTCCTGACCGAACTGCAACGCTCGATCCCACCCGGCTTCGATGCCTGCTTTCAGCGCAGTGACACGTTTGGAAACAGCACTCTGTTTGGAGCTCATGACGCGTAGGTTAGCGCGCGCAGCAAGCCTCGCTCGCGGCGCTCGACGCGCTGGCGCTCGCAGCTTCCATTACGTAACGTCGTCCTTGCGCCACTGCAGAAGCCAACCTGCGCACAATTAGCGTTTGGTGTGTCGTGCTGCGAAACCACCCCGCGCGTCCGTTACCGGTCTCACTGACTCTGCGCCCTCGCACACCGCGGCGGCGAGAGCCAGGCCCGGCCAACACCGCAGAACTTGCCGACCGCGCGGGAGACCACGCAACCTGCGAAATCTGACACAAGCCCCGCGAGTTTTTTTTGCAAGACGTCGCCTCAGCGGATCTTCGCAGTGCAACTGTATCTCACCGCCGGTCATGATCCGCTTTCCCGCCGGACGCTACGGTCTTCGAAGGTGACTGCCCGGCTGCTGCCCTTTCGTCCCCCTGAACGTGCCCCGCTGGCGCGGGGAGCGGATGCGCTGGCTGCGCTCGCCGATGCCGCTGGACGGGGCAAGCCGGCGGCGCTCCGAACGCTGGTCGTTTCGGTGATGCCGGCGCTGCTCCGGGCTGGGCGCGGCGTGCTCGGTGTGCGCCACCCGGACATCGAGGACGTCGTCCAGGAGGCGGCCCTCGGCCTGGTCCACGCCCTGCCGAGCTACCGGCGCGAGTGCTCGGTGCTGCACTTCGCGGGGCGCATCGGAGTGTTGACGGCGCTGGCCACCCGCCGCCGGCTCCGCAGCCGCGCCGACGGAAAGCACGTCGAGTTCCGCGAGGATGAGCAGGAGCCGTCCGCGCTGGTCACGCCCAGCGAGGCCCTACTCGCCTCACGGCGGGCGGCAGATCTTGCACGAGCTGTGCGACGAGCTGCCCGGCGAGCAGACCGAAGCGCTCGTCCTGCACTGCGTGATGGGCATGACCGTCGACGAAGTCGCTGCTGCGAGCGGCACGCCACGCAACACCGTGCGTAGTCGGCTGCGGCTCGCCAAGCAGGCCCTGCGCACCAGGATCGAGAATGACCGGCGCCTCGCGGACCTTTTGGAGATCGATCGATGACCGCCGCGACCTGCCCGGATGAGCTCCTCGTGCACGCGCGCGCGGGCAGCCTGTCGCCGCGCGATCGGCTCGAGCTCGAGGCCCACCTGGCGAGCTGCGCCTCGTGCCGCACCCTGGTCCAACTGGGGCGGGACTTCGACGATCTGCTGGGAGCACGCGAGGGCGACGAGGAGATCGGAGCACGCATCGCAGCGCGACTCAGCCCGAAGCGCAGCCCGCGACTGCGACCGCTGCTCGTTGCCGGAGCGGTCTTGGGCTCGGTGGCAGCGGCAGCCGCCATGCCGCCGGTGCGCCAGGCGGTGAGTGCGTTGTGGTTCGCCCGCGTCGAGCCCACGTTGACCGAGCCACCACGGGACGCCAGCTCGCAACCCGAGCGCCCTGCAGGGGCTGCCGACCGCGCTCGAAGCTCAGCGCCCGAGCAGCGAGTCGCCGGCCCTGCGCCCCGCACTGGAGCGTCCCTCCGCGGACAGGCGGCGACTCCGGCTCGCTCCAGCGCCACCTCCCC
>JAICQQ010000196.1 GCA_025937785.1 Polyangiaceae bacterium | reverse complement strand
GCGAGCACCGCGGTCTTCACCGAAGCGTTGTCGCGAGACCACTTGAAGGTAGCGCTGCTGGCAGGACCGCCCTGGTGCACCTCGACGCGATAGAGCCGGTTTTCCGTACCGCGGAACCCGCCACTCGGTGAAAGGATGCAGGGGTCGTCACTCGCCGGCACGCCCACGGCGTTCGTCGTCAGCCTGCCTGCCGGTGGCGCCGTGAGCTCGGCCCAACCGGGAATGTTTTCGCCTGGGGTGGCACACGTCGTCCCGCGAGGCACCGGAAACGCCTTGACCTGCCAGACCACCTGCACCCGCGTCGTGGTGTCCACGCCAACTGCCTTTTCTACCAGCTCGGGCTCTTGCACATGGGTGACTTCGCGTTTCCAAACGTCCAAGTAGACCAATAGCGGTGAACCTCTGAGCTCCTCGGTCAAAAGCTCGCCAGCGTTGGGGAGGTACGGCTGGTGCTCGAAGGCGATGGGGTGCAGGCCGCGCTGTTCTTCGAGGATTCGATAGTATTCGAGGTCAGCGGGGCTTTCGAGGGTGACGGGCCGTCCGTCTTCGTCCCCGCCGTGGTTCTCTGCCAGCAAACCGTGAACGTAGGCGCGCCCGCGGCCGATCGTCAGCGAGTCCCCTGCGATCTGAATTTGAAAGCCGCTCAGCGTTTCCCTGGGCACGACACAGCGGCCTACGGTATCCAGCATCCGCACCCGGAACTGGCGTTCGAGCTCGGCCACGAGTTCGTTGAGGTCCGAATCGAGCATGACCCGACCTTGCTGCATGAGCACGCCGAAGAAGTCGTCGAGCGGATCGAAGGTGAATCGCGAATAGTCGCCGGGCATGACGCCTCCTAGGTGATGGTGATAGCGCCTGCATCGAGGCCAAAGGGGAGATACTCGTCCAAACGCAGCCTCAAATTGTCGAGGCGTTGCGGTTGCTTGAGGTGGCAGTACACGCCCATCTCCGAGCCGTCTTCGCTGCCCGTCGTCAATTCGGCGGGAACGACGGCTCGCAGCTGCGCATAGGCGGGTTGACCATAGCGTTCACTCACGAACGATGGCACGACCGCGCTCTCGATGAACGAGCGAAGCAGCTGACGCTCGGCGAGGGTCAGGCCGGGGTCGTGCTTTTCGGCTCCCTCGATGGCCTTGGTGGCGGCCAAGTCGGGCTGACAACGGTGACGCCGCGGCGTATGCGAGCCGGGGACCAGGTAACTGAACCGCACGCAGCCCTCCTGAGTCCGCACGACGGTGATCGGCCCGCTGGCGATGCTCTCACTCATGGAGAGCGCGCGCGCCGCCACTCCGCCGAAAACCGTAGTGCGATCGAGATGTAGCTCCGGTCCTGCTCCGCCCGCCCCGTCACCGTAGGCGACCAGATCTGCGCCAAGACCGTCCAAGATGCTGTCCAGCAGGCGCACTTCGCGGGCGTGTCCCGGCAGCTCCAGACGCCCGCAGATGCTGAAGGCCAGGTGGACCTTGAGCTCCGTGTTGAGCTCCGCCCCCGCGACCCCGGGCTCCACGAGGATGCTGGGCGCATCGCTCTCCGGCGCGCCGTCCTCGATCAGGCGCCGCCCCGGAACCAGCGTCGCATGCAACAGCCGCAGCAGAGCCAGGTCTCCGATCACGTGCAGGTGCCCTTCGATGACCACGCCGCTCAGCGTCAGCGCGGCCTCGCGCGTGGGATCGCTCGGAATAGCAGGGGGCAGGGTATCGATGTCCAGCCCCGCCGCCAGCGTGGCCAACACTGGACGCACGCCACTCGCAGCTTCGATGACGAGGAAGCCTTCGTTAGGCAGTGTCAGCGTGGCGGGCAAGGCGTAGCTGCGACTGTCGAGTAGGGTGATGAGCGTGTCCGGTTGGCCTCGATCCACCCATTCCTGGATCGCCAGCAGCAGACTCGGGAAAGTATCCGCCGTGGGCGGCGCCCCTTCTCGCACGAACAAGTGAGCGGGAGCCAAGCCGCGCCGCAACAGCCACTTGTGGCGTTCGTAGGGGCCACCGCCAAGATCTGCCGGAAAGCCGTAGTGGTAGTCGACGTCGATGCTCAGCGTGGCGTCGGGCCAACCGTCGCCGACGGCGATGCGGCCGCTCTGGGGATCCACCGCCACGATCTGCCCGCTCGGCTGCGTTGCTGGCCAAGGGTCGAGCTGATGGCAAACGAGCTGTGGCACGAACACCGACGGCGGTGCATTGGGGTTTGCCGTAGGCAGCACGATGCTGCCGTTGCGACGAATCGAGAACGAGGCCTCGGGGGTGTCGCCGTACAGATCGGTGAAGTTCGGCCTCACCGGTTGGAGCTCCCGGTAGCGCTTTAGATCTTCGTAGTAGAACGCGCGACGGATCGGGGCGGGGACGTGTAGCTCCGTGGCCAAGCCCGAGGGATCGCCCTCGCGACGCCAACGCGTGAAGATCGGCGCTGCCTGCCCCAAGGGACTGAAGTGGTAGCGCCAGTCCGCGCTACCCACTCGAGCGGGCACGTCGTTCAGTTCGTAGGCTCCAAGCCGAAACAAGAACAAGCCGATGTTGCGGACGTGATGCCAGCCCTCGTCGCGCTGGATCTTTCGCACGTCTACGGTGTGGCTGGTTTCGTCGAAGGCGCCGTCGATGCGGTCCATGCGATCGACGCTGCGCACGTCCGCGAACTGGCTCTGAAAACGCAGGTGCTCGAGATGTTGGGTCCAGCCGAGCAGCTCGAAAAATTCGACGGCGTGTGCCGGCCAACCCGTCACGTCGCGGGTGAGCTCCTCCAACATCGGAAGCGTGCTCTTGCGACGGCGATAGTAGATGGTTTTGGCCACGTCCGCCCGCGTGCGGATCGCAATCGGCGGTTTCAGATCCGGTCCAGTGAGATCCAAAAACAACGACTCGGCTTGGCCCGCGGTCACCCGACCGGCGTCGAACAGCAGTCGATTGCTCACGAGATCGCCGATATACGGGATCACCCATGGCCGGCACGTCTCGATGAACGCGTCGTCCCAAAGCTGGGCGATGTCCCGCTCCAGAATGTCGGCTTGCTCCTGGATCACCCGCAGCACAGCCCGCAGTGGGTAGCCGCGCGCGGCGTCATGCTCACGGTAAACGACGGGCAGAAGTTGGTAGAGCCTGTCGTCCATTCCTACACCGCCCTCGCAACGATCGCGACGTCCTGAGCGGGCGCTTCGAGCACGGCGAGCTCCGCGGGCAGCACCTGACCCAGTGTGTTCGGCAGTGGCCGCGCCGAGAATATGCGCAAGTGCCGCTGCACGGGCGCCAAACTAGCACCCCGTGAAAGCGCGTAGATGAAACCCGGGATCCCAGGCGGAAGCTTGAAGTGGAAGGTGTCGATGTCCACGAACACCACTCCAGCTACCCCCTGCAACGTCGCGTAGAAGTCGCTCAAGTGCAACGACTGGCCAAGCCGCTGCTGCTCGAAGGACAGCGCATCGACGACGGCTGCGTGAGCTGCGGCGAGCACCTGGTCTCGATCATGCGCAGGATCGACGCCGACCCCAGCCTGTAACCGCACGGGCACCGCCGCGAAGTCGTCGATGAGCAGCCGGTGGTTGCGGTCGCGCGCCGTGTCCAAACCGCGCCCCAGATCGCGCCGCGCTTCGTCCGACAACGCGACCCCCTCCTGACCCGCGACGGTGAGGTGAATGGCTTGATCGAGCCCATCCCACACCCACGTCACGTGCGCCTTGGCCACTTCGCCCGAGGCGGTGACGAGATCTTCGAAGTCTTGGAGCGACACCGCGCGGCCGAAGGTGCGCACCGTGCGCGGCGCGTTTTCACGCGCTCGGTCCAGGGTCTCGGCGTCCGCGCCGCCTTCCGCCGGACTAGGATTGGTGCACTCCGCCAGCCCTGGCGGCTTGCCCAGGAGCAAGCTCAAGGAGCGCGCAGGCACTCGTCCAGCGAGGCCGGAGCCTTTACGGTAGGTGGCTCGAACGTTACCGCTACCCGTGGGCAGCTGAGCGCCCATGTGGCCGTCTCCGAACTGCACGATCGTCGTGCCGTCGTCCATGTGCCTGAGCTCGTAGACCGGAGCCTCCGCGGGTTGACCGAAAAGGCCGGGCACTTCCCGCCAGCGGGCACCATCCGCCCACAGCTCGAGTGTGCTTGCGGTGCCGCTGGGTGTCAGCGCTGGAAGGTAGGTCAGCGGCGTCTTTCCCAGCGAGAAGCGCTGAAAACGCGCGGCCCTGCTGCCGCTGCCGAGCACCTCGGACAACACCGTTTCGCCCTGGCTGGCACGCGCCACGTTGCCCAGGAGCACAGCCGATGCCGTCGCCTGATCGAGCTCGCGCTCTGCCTCGACCTCGACGACCAAGTGGCAAAAGTCGCCCGCCAGCGCCGTGCTCGGCTCGATGCTGGGTGGGTGTTTGATGGTCGCTACCAAGGGCTCGCGAGAAACATCGGCGTCCAGTACAATTAGCCGGCGCCCTGGGTCGAGCTCCACGGGAAAGAGCCGCTGGCCCGCAGTGAAAGCGCCGCGTCCGGTGCTGCGCCCCACCTCGACGCCCAACCCAAGCTCGGGATCGTCGACGGCGATGCCAGGGATGTACAGCTGGTCGCCGCTCAAGGAATTCGGGTACGACTGCGACCAGCGTGCGAGCGCGTCCCCCTGAAGTTCGTAGACGGTGACCGCGCGGCGATCTCCCCCGGCGTGATTCGGAGCTACGTGCACCCGGGTTGCGGCGCCGGACAGCGCGTTGGCTGCGGGCTTGCCGGTTGCCGGCTGCACGGGCAACTCGGCGTTGACCTGTTCGATCGCCTTGATCGTCACCAGCCGGGTCGCTCCCGCCGAGTCCACGAGCAACTTTTGTCCGACCACGAGCTTGTCGTAGGTGCCGTCCAGTTCGAGCGTCGTGAGATCCGAAAGTGCGTAGTCAGTCAGGCGCAGGTCCCACACGATACGGCCGGGATGTGCGGGCAAGTCTTCGCGCGGCAGCATGGTGGAGCTGGGCGCGCTGTGGCCAAACAGGCGAAACCGTCGGTTGAACCGAAACACCTGGCTGCTCGCGGACCACACGGCTTTGTCAATCGCGCGCGTCCACACGACCTCGACGCGATCGTCGACGTTGGTGAGCGACTCTATCTCCTTCTCTTCCACGCCGTGGGAGAACCCGTGGTCGAAGATCACCACGGTGTGGCCAGGAGCGAGCGGTGCCGCGAGCGCTGGTCCGGCGAGACGATCGAGCGTCATGCTGCGACGTCCGGCTGCCAGCGGCGCGTCGGCCACGGGCGCCGGGAAGACTCGCAGACGGTTCAGCCGCGCATCGGCGGCCACCACCTCCAGCGTCTCGTAGACCTGCGGCAGCGCGTCCCCCTCCGGCACGCTCTGCACCTTCTGACCCAGTGGGACCGATACCCGCGCGCCCACATCGAGCGTAAACGCGAGCCAGGCTCGAGCTGCCACTCCCGGACGCAGACGATAGTCGAGCAGACTCGCCAGGCGGACCACCGAGTCCCGAAACCGTGCCGTCCGCAGAAAGGCCTCGTTGGCGTAACGTTCCTGGTAGAAGGTCAAGACATCGGCCACGAGCGCCCAGGATTCGAGCAGGGTGATCGCGTAGTCATCGCTCTGCCGCGTGCTCAGACCCGAGAGCTCGGGCTGGGTGGCAACGCTCTGAAACATCGACTCTCGAAAACTCGAGTAGGTGCCGACGCGATAGCGGATCGCCGACAGCGCTGGTCGATTGAACACCGCCTCGGGAGTGAGCGGAGCACGTTCGCAACAACCGCAGACGATCTTCATCCCTTGCCCCCCAACGCTGAAATGCGCAAGACGCCGTTCTCCATGAAGTTCGGATCGTTGTCGAGGCGCGCGATCTCCCAAGGACCGATGGGAAGCACGCCTTTCTGAAGCTCGCCGTTGTCACGTTGTCCGTAGCGGCGAAACTTCGCTATCGTGACCGAGTCGACACCTTCGACGCCCTCGATGGCAGCATACAGCGTGCTGATATAGACGTCCTTGCCGAACGTGAAGTGACTCGAATGAAAGAAGCCTTCGCGACCGTCCGATAGTGCGCGATTGCTGAGCTCCGCCTGCACGACCTGGACGACCTCGCTTCGAAAGTGGTCCTTGGCGACGCAAAGTTCCACGTCGATTTCGAGCGGGACGAAGCGAGGTGGTCTGATCTCGAGATCGTAACCAGCCAATCGATAACGGTTCAGGACGGCGCGCACGGCAGTCTCGAGCTCGGGTGCCAGGCGCGCCAGCCCCTGACCGGTGTGGACCAGATCAGAATCCTCGGCAGGGTCGATGGCGACGAACACGGTGTACCAGCTGCCTGTCCACCGGAACTCGGCGACCGCACCTGCAACCTGCGGCAGCTCCAGCGCGACGCGGGCGTAGTCATCCTCGGTAACCGCTCGAAACTGCCGTGCCCGAAACGCTTGCGGCGCGATACGCCGCACTTCTTCCACGGTTTCAGCGCGCGTACCGCCACGGGCTGCCAGCGGGTTCCGCACCACTTCGAGCCAGCCTGCCGATCCGGGCAACGCCAGGTGTGCGATCGCCTCTGCACCCACGTTGCCAGCAGGTCCATTGCCAATCCGGTAGACCACCTCGAAGCTGGTAGCTCCAGCCACTTCACGCCCGTACTCACCATCGCCGAAGCGGATCCGTGCCAAGCCTTCGTTGTTCACTTCGGCCACGAAGTGTCGGGCGAACGGCGGGCTGTCCAACAGGTCCGGGACCTGCGTCCAAAGCTCGGTCCCCGTGGGGAAGCTCGCCAAGAGCGCGATCGCTGGCTCTGCCTCGTCCACGCCGCACTCGAGCGTCCTACGCTCACTCGTGATCCGAGCGGTAGTATCGCTATACGTGACTTGGCCGAGCGCGCACTGCTGGGTGAGCGGCCCGCGCGCTACCTGCAAACGGAATGGGACGTTGCCAACCACCGGACCTGGAAGCTGCAAGGATTCGCTCGTCGTCAGGCCATGATCCGCAAGCACCATGTTCCCGCGCGCGACCGAGACGTTGCGCACCAAGCCAGTGTGCGGAGTGCGCGCCGACAGGCAGACGGGGAACTCCAGCCTGTCTTCGCGGCGGATACGAACCTTCAGCAGCGGCAGCGGCGCTTCCGCCGCCAGGCGCCGCTGCAGCACTTCGTTCACCAGCGTATTCGTGTAAATCGGGTCCTCGGTGGCCTCGGGCTCGGCGTCGAGCTGCACGACCTGGCGGTGCAGGGGATCGGCATCGGCGGCTAGCCCTGTCGCCGGCCCCAACACCTCTTCGAGGAGCAAGAAGTCGCCCGCTTGCAGGACCGGTCGCTCGGCGACACCCGTGGCGACATCGACGTGGTAGAGGTAAAGGTCGCGCGTCGTTGCGGCGAGGCAGCATTGCTCGTTGCCGAACGTGTGGATGAGGATGCGGTTGTTTCGAGGGTCGAGCGCGCCGGTGTGAGCGGTTTCGAACACTACGGCGCCGGCCAGAGCCGGATCCGCCTCGAGAGACTCGGCGCTGATCGCGGCCAGATCGAGCAGCGCACCCGGCGCCAGGTTGGTGCCGGCAAGTGGCTCGAAAAGCTTGGTGACCAGCGCGCTGCCGAGCGGCAGACCGACCGCGGCGCTGACGCCGAAGTGCACCCAGGTCCAAGCGTTGCGCCCGTCGTGCATCCGATAGTCGACCAGCCGCGCGTGGCGCCGAGCTGAGATGCGCTGGCGAGCCGTCTCGAGCGTGGCCTCGTTGCTGACAGCATCCTGGTAATACGAAAGGTGGTCGCCCTCGTAGGCGAGAAGTTCCAACAAGGCGACGCCCAGGTCCGAGGGATTGCGCTCGGTGAACGCCGGATTCAGCTCGGGCAAACGGTCGAACAACAGCTGGCGAAAGCTCGAAAAATCCTTCGCCATGTAGTCGAGCTGAGGCTCCACGCGCGCGGCAGGCGGACAATACGGGGGCTGGCGACAATCGAAGTCGGACGGGCAGGTAGCCTTGAACGAAAACTCACTGCGGCGCAGAAACGGATCCAACTCGGGCGTATCGATCTCCAGCGAATAGGTGGAAAAGTCGCCAGCGTGGCTGGCCACCAGTGTGAGGTGACCGTCGGGTTGCCGCGCCACCGACACCGCCGTGATGCCCACGATTCTGACCCCACCTCGGATCGCAATGCGTTCGAGCGACGTGCTCAGCCCATAGGCGTCATTGGGGTCGGCCGGGTCGGCGGCGTTCAGCGGCGGCACAGGTTTGATGAAGAAGACTTGGAGCACGCGGTGATCGGCGGGGTCGACCTCGATCGCATCGATACCGTTCAGGGTCGGGTGAGCGTGAACATCCGCCCTGCGTTCCTGATCGGCTCGACAAACCGGATTACTTACGCCGCTGCCCATTCGCCGTTCCTCACAACGTTTGCTCGAAGCTAGCCGCCACGCGCACACCGCTGTCGCGCTGCACGTACACCACGGTCACCACCAACCTGGAGTCCTCCGCCCGCACCGTCACCTCCTCCACCTGGATCTCGAACTCGAGCCACTTCTGGAGCGAAGCCTTCACGAGCGTCTGGGTCGCTGCCGCCAAGGCGTCACTGTTCGGCATGAACAACAAAGCCTTCAGACCGCAACCGAAGTCGGGGCGGTTGACGCGTTCCCCCGGGTTCGTGAACAGTACCTGGTGGATCATGTCGCGCACGTGATCGTCGACGCCCGTCACCGCGGTGCGGCCGCGGCCGTCGATACTCATGGGGAAGTCGAAATACGAGTTCACGCTGCTACTCGCTCGCGATCCGCACGTGGTGCTGGTTGAGCTCGTCGTCGTCGTCATCGCGGATGCTGAAAGCGTCCTCGTTCTCGGTCAGATGACTGACGATGCCGCGCGCGATGGCGACGAACAGCATGCGACGGTCGCGGGCTTCCGTACTGTTGTCGGTGGGCAACGTGGGCTTTCCCTCCTGACTCAGCAGGTCGTTCAGCGCGTCTTCCATGGCCTGTGCCATGCTGTCGGCGAAGGCGCTGGGGACCCCCGTAGTCCCGCCGTCGTGCACGCTGAGGCCGAGGCCGCCGGGTTTCAGCTTATCGCCCACGAGGCACCTTCACCTTCACTCGACCACCACTTTGGTGGAAATCAGGCTGGGAGTTGCCGGGGGGAACGGTGCCACCGGCGGCGCTGGAGTGACCGGAAGAAAGCCCCCGGCGAGTTCTCCTGGATGCACGTGGCTGTTGAACATGGTCACGAGCTGATTGAGGTACGTGAGCAGTTGGTCGCCGAACACCGCCGGGTGGGTGCCCCCCTGCCCGTGCTGAATCAGCGGCGCTTCGAGCTGGACCTTGACCGCGCTTTTGATCTGGATCGTGCCTTGAGTGACCTTGATGGTCATCAGGTTCACCCCCACTCCGTCCGACAAGGTGATGGTTTGCGCCAGGTCATCCATTGCCAAGAGCAGACCAAGTTCGGTGCGGAATATCTTGCTGGTCGGCGCCTGTGCCTGGCTACCCGTCTCGTGCATCGGCACTTCGCCGCTCGCCCACCAGGTCCCAGTCCAGATCGGGCGCGAAACGTTGCCCGCCTCGAACTCGATCCACACGCCGGCTCCCACGGGAGGCACCGCGAAGAACCCAGCGCCCGTGCCGGCATAAGGCGCACACGGCAGCGCCCAACCAGTGGGCACCTCGCCCAGCACCTCGGGCACCATCGCCTTCAGCCGCGCGCGATTTTGCGGATCGACATTCACGCTCACGAGGCCGCGGTATTTGCCGTAAAAGCGCCGACCTTGTCGGGCCTGTGGGATTGGGTTGGTCGTTGCTTCTTCCATCGGGAACCTGCCTGTCAGAACGGGGCGAAGTAAAGCTCCGTGCCGGTCATGCCCACGGCGTTCCTGCGAGCTTGAAATCGCTGCGTGTAACCGCCATTGCGATCGATGCTGTGAGCCACGCGCGTCGCGTAATACGAGCCGCTCAGCAAACGCCCAGCGCCGCGCACGTTCAAAACCCCACCGGGACGCAGCACCCCCACGTCCGGGCCTACGGTGCCCTGCGCCTCGACCGCCCACGACGAGTCGTCCACGATCGCCTGCACCGCCGGTTGCAACTCTCCCGTCGTGAACAAACCCAGATCGGCGGGGCGAAGAGTGGGAGGTGGAAGCACGCGCGTCAGACTCGGTTCGAGCCCCCAGGGCAACTGCAGCGACGCCGGAGCCAACGCCGGTTGCGGTGCCTTGGCCGCCACGTCGAGCCCCGCAGCGATCGCCGCAGTCGGTCGGGTCATCGCGTAGCTGACTCGAAAGCCGTCGACGTTCGTTTCGGGCCCCATCGCGACGTTCAGCACTGCCTGTGGGGGACCAGCGGGAGCCGGCGGTGGCTTGAAATACGCCTGAGCGACGCCGCTGACTGGTTCCGGCTGCACGTAGCACTGGAAGCCATTGCGGCGCGCCAGCCACTTCAGAAACTGGATGTCCGTATCGCGTTGGATCGTCGAACCTTCCGGCTCGACCAACTGCGGCGCGGTGGGCTGGACTTGAGGCACGATGCCGTATTGGCCGAAGATGGCCGCCGCGATGGCGCTGTCTGGCATGTTGAGCCAGGGCTGCACCTTTTCCTGAAGGTTCATCAGATGCGTTGCGTCGAGCGCGGTGATCTCGAGCACTGCATCGCCCGGTTGGTTCGGGAAGCTTGCCGACTGCTGAATCACGTAGCCACTGAACACGGCCTCGGGCAAGCCGATGCCGGTCGTCAGTCGCAAGCTCAGAGGCACCAACGGTCGAAACAGATCTTGCTCCAGAATGTTCCAGTCGCCGAGCAAAGTCTTGCCCATGCCCAGCCGCACGCGACACACGCTGGCCTCGTCGATCGAGCTTTCCACCTCGATGTTCTGCACGGCATCCACCACCTCCGGCGGTGCCGGCGCGAATCCGAACAGCAGCGTGAAAGTAATCCCGGGCACTGGGTTCCTTCCAAACTCCTAGACCAACGGAATCCCCAGGCGACGTCCGACGATTTGCGTCAGCGCCTCGACCTCGAGTGCTCCATTCGCGTCTGCAATGCGCCAAAATTGCTCCGGATCGCGGTAATACCGGTACGCGATCCCGTCGAGCCGTTCACCCTGCGCTACGACGTGCGCCTGCTGCACGGGAGGGTTGGGCAACAGGCGTAGCCGCTTGTACGGGATCTCGCGCCCGCGCTCGTCGACGTACAGTACGTCGGGTACGGCTGCATAACGACTGCCTTTGAAAAACATGCTGGGTGTTCTCCTGGTTCAGAACGAAATGGACCCGCCGATGTGCTCGACAGAATTGAAGACATTGGCGCGCGCCAACACCTCTTTGGCGATGTGATTCACGAGCGCCAGCGTGTCGAAGGGCGGACCCGCCTGCTGCAACTCGGGGATCGTGAGCGCGCGCAGCCCCAGGGTGACCTGGGCTCGAATCGGGTTCAGCAGCTGATCGAATGCCTGCTCGTTCACGCTGAGTGACACGACCCGCACCGGCACCACGCGAAACGGCCCCCATACCAAGAGCACCATCGGAGCCCGCGCCGGCGTGACGACGGAAGAACCGGCAAGCGACAAGACCTTGTTCAGGATCAGCGCCGCGGACGCCGGGTACAGCAGGAGCTCCAGCGCCGCCAGCGTCGGGTGGATGCCCGACGCTCGCGCCAACGGGTTCGAGTCTGCCAACTGATCCGTGGCATCGAGTTCGACGGCCATCTGAAAGGTCTGAAGCGGCGGCAGGGTCGGCTCGGTACTGCCCGCCCCCTGCTGCCCTTCGCGCCCGCCGAGCGGCATGAAGCCGCGCACCATCGCGTCCGGATTGTACTGAAAAACGATGAGATTGGTGGGCACGGGGGCCACCGTCTCGAACACCACCAACGCCCCTTTGAGCAACTTGGGGCTGCGCGTGAAGTCAGACGCCATGTTCCCCCCCCGCCTCGGCAAACACCAGGTGGTACACTCCGGCGCGCCCGCGAATCAGCTGCCCCGGCTTGCCCTCGAGCCGCGAGAGCACGACAGCGAGGCGTTCGGCGGTGCTGGCAGAGAGCGCAGCGCCCGTGCCACTGAACGCCAGCGTGTGCAGCTTCGAAGACTCTTTCGCCAGCGTGCACGCCGACAACCGGAGCCCGCCGCGCGTCTCACCCATGTGCAACTGCCCGCTCTCGCGGCTGCGCGACTCCGCCGCGCGCAACACCGCAGCGAGCTCTTCCAGGTGAGCCGCCCGAAACAAGCGCCGGTTCGCCCCGTCCGTGAGCCCCCAGGCGAGCATGAAGACCATCAAGGCGGCCGTGACGACGAGATGCCAGGGTTCCCTCGGCAGCACGCCGAGCAGCTCGGCCACCGCCACCAGCCCCATCAGCACTGCGGTGGTCCATTGCGCTTCGGAGAAGCTCCCGTAATAGGGCCTGCCGCCATCACCTCGCGCGAACTCCAGGCCGAAACGCACGACTCCATACACCACCGAGTACCAGGCCAAGACCTCGCCGGGCGCCGCGCCTCGGGCCACTGCCCACAGCCCACCGGCGACGACACTTGCGACGGTGACGGCTTCGATCAATTGCACCGGTAGCAAGCGAACCCCAACGAGCGCGTGCGGGAAGCCCGCCGCAGCGTGCTGGTGCCCGTAGCGCACACCCAACCAGTGCGGGCGGCCATAGCAGCACCCCACCATGAGACAGCCGACGCGTCCGCAGCCCAAGAACACCCCGACCCCCAGCAAGGTGAGATCGAGATACGCGAGGACCGGTTCGCCCATACCCCACAGGACCAGTCCCGCCACCCCCAGCACAAGAACCTCGTGGCGGTAGTAGACCAGCGTTTCCTGCCCGGTGACGAGCTTGGTGAGCAGCGCCAGACCCAGGAAGGTGCAAATGCTGGAAGCCACCAGCGCCGCCATGACCCAAAGCGAGAGCCCGCGCAGCGAGGTGGCGCCAAACCAAGTCGCTAGCGAGAGCACGAAGCCGATGGTGCCGCAGAGATGGAAGGCAGCCACGGAACGGCCGGCGATGGAAAAGCTCGGAGTGACGAGCACGCTCGAGCTCGACTCGGCGTGAGCGTGGTGACCTGGTTCGGCCGTGATCTGCGGGTTCGCGTTCATGTCTTGGTCACGGTCCCCGTGGTGATGTGAACCGTCTGTCCATCCGCGCGCCTATGCGTCCCAGCCCTGTAGTTGCGCGTGATGCGGAAGGTTCCTGTGGTCGGTTGCGTGCGATCGCACGAATAGGTTTGTTCGCAGACCACCGAACACGCGTCCGTCCCGGAACCTTCCAGCACGCTCGCAGCAGTCCGAGTCCGGTGCATGTCCAAGAACGACGTCGGTCCGTCAACGAGTCCCCACATCGACCCATGACTGTGGACGTAACGGTCAATGTCCAGGCACCTGTCGCCAGAGCACGGCTCGACGCTGCGTCCGCCTCGGTTGTACACCGACTCCGGGCAAGTGTTCGAGACCGTCCTCAACGCCTCTTTCATGCAATGCCCCCGGTGGTCAGGGCCGGGGGTTAGGTCCATGCGCGACATGATCCCGAGCTGCGTCCGAAACTGGTCCTTGTCGCTCGAGCTGAGCGACTCGTGTCCTCGCTGGTCCGACACCGCGCCGAGCTGCACCCCGGTCGGGCAAGGCGCCACGCCCGGAGCTCTCGCCGCTGGGGCGGTCGTCGCCGGGGCTTGCGCCCTCGCCGCGGTCGTTGTCTCGCAGCGCTGGAGCTTCAGCCCGAGGTTGCGGCGCGGCACCCGCGCCGGCTGTTGCTCGCCGGCGTAGAGCGAAGCCAGCGCACCAGCCGCTGATTCGTCCGCCTCCGCTTCCAACGCCGCTTGGGCCGTAGCGGATGCAACTTGCGAACTCGCGGTAGGTTCTGACGCGCCCTGCTGCACCACATGCGCTAGCTCATGCGCGATCAACGCATCACCGACGGGTGTACCCGGTCGATATTCGCCAGCGCCGAAGGCCACGTGCCGCCCGACGGTGAATGCCTTGGCGTTGTGACCCCTGGCTAGATCCGCGGCTTTCGAGTCGTTGTGAATGCGCACGCCGGAGAAGTCTTGGCCCATCGCCTTCCCCATGCGCGCACTCACGCTCGCGTCGAGCGCAACGCCCGCGCCCAGTTGTGCCTGGACAGCCACTGGGTTGTTCGCGCGCTTCGCCCCACCTGACCGGCCCTTGAACAGAACGCGCCGTTCACCCTCGCGACCCGCCCCGAGCATCGCGCCCACGAGGCTGACGGGAAGGCTCGGGGGCAGCCCGGTGATCTGACCCGTTTGCACCCAAGTCTCCGTGCTTGCCCGCACGCGTTCGGTGATCAGGGGAGCGTAATCCCGCGCTGTCTCGAAGCGACTGTCTCGCGGTGCAAAGTCCCGCAAAGTGCGGTCGATGTAGCGAGCGCTGCGACGAGCCAGAAAGCCGAACAGCGCCTCGAGGTACGGACAGTTTCGCGTAGAAAGCCCGACCGGAGCGAGAACCTCCTCCGCAGCGGCGCGAACTGCAGCGCGGATCTCCGCGAGATACTCCGACTTCTTCAGTTGGCCGGGGCCAACGTCCAACGCGGTGTCTTCGACGATCAACGGCGTTCGTGGCGCATGCGCCTCAGCCGCGGCTGGCACTTCGACGTCGTGGGCCACCGGAGCCTGTACACCCGCGCTTGCGACCTCGGGAGCGCTCGCCACGTCAGGGGGCGAGGCAGCCTGCGGGGGCTCCGCCGCAGCAGGCCCGTGCACCCCCATGCCCGTGTCGGGAGGCCCCATGGGCTGGTTCGGTGGGGGGTCTGTCGGTTCAGCGTGGGTCGTGGTCGGCTCAGCGGCGTCCACGAGCGGCTCCGGTTCCCCATCATCGTCCTCGGGCTCCTGTTCCTCACAGTTCGCGCAAGCGCGCTGAACCTGCAACGCCCCGGTCGCCTCTGAAACGTCAACGACATCGCTTGGCTCTTCCACGCTCGTAACAGCCTCTGCCACGCGATCGGCCTCCTGCTCGAACCGATCGCTCCCTTCGCACGACTGGCACTTCGCCTGGATCCGCGTCGTCGTCGGCGACAACGTGACGGGCGCGCCGCCCGTCACGTCCTGCAGCAGGGCCCGATTTCCGACGTGCCGCTGAAGCGCCAGCACGCGAGAGATGCTCGGCTCGGCGTGCTCCAGCTGAGGCCCACGCTCGCTGGACGCGGGCGCACGCCGATGGGGCGCGCGCAAACCTCG
>JAICQQ010000230.1 GCA_025937785.1 Polyangiaceae bacterium | reverse complement strand
GGCCGATAGGTCACGTCCCGCCGGCTGAGTTCGAAACCGCGCACTATGCCAAGCAAGAGAATCCGGCCATGGTGGTCGGACTCAACTGAAACAGCCTCCGGGATTTCCGGGGCGATTCACCTCGCCAAGGACGACCCCGCGCTCGTCGAGCTCCGCCAAGAGCTCAAACGCGAGGTGAACCTACCCGAAGAGCTCACCCAGAGGCTCGTGAGCTCGCTCAGCGGCGTGAGCTACCTGGGCTCGCTGCTGCGCGTCGACGCCGCCATCGAACAGGCCTTGCGTGAAACCGAGCTCGTGATCGAGCAGGGGCTCCCCGGACAGGGCAACTTGTTCCACGGCTTCCCCTCGCAACAGTTGAGCCTCAGCATCGGCCAAGCCAAGGCCACCGTGCTCGACCGCCTCGAGTCGTTCTTGAGCCGGCACTCGAGCGCCGAAGATTTGGGGTTGCGGCTCGATGGCGAACAGCTCGCTGCGGGAGTGCGCTTCGTGCGGCTCGCGCAAGAAGGGCGCTACGATATCGTAGTCGGCAATCCGCCGTACCAGGGGCTCAGCAAGACGGCGCAGTTCGAGTATGTGACGAAGAACTATGCGCGGGGGAAGGCGGATCTGTATGCCGCCTTTTTGGAGCGCGGGCTGGAGCTGGTGCGAGAGGGAGGACTTTCGGCACTGTTGACGATGCGGGGATGGATGTTCCTTGGGCAATTCACGGAGCTTCGGAAGTCTATTCTCTCCACCTACGACATTCGCTGCATTGGCGACTTCGACAGGGGGGCATTCGATGAGGTTCCGAACGAAGTCCTGGCCGTATGTGCGCCGGTAATTCGCTCATCGTCGCATGGTGACGACGCGAGCGTCGGCATGCAACCGACGCCCTTCGACGACAAGTCCTACGATCGGCAGCGAACCAACCGCAAGCGGGCGGCGGTGCTTGCTCAGGTAGGGCGCTACGAGTTCGACCTCAAGGGCTTCGAGGTCATCGAGGGCGAACCCATCGTCTACTGGTGGACCAAAGACGACTTGGCCACATACGCACAGGCACCGAAGCTACGCGACCTGGCGCCAGTTCGGCAGGGGTCTTCGACCGCAAATAACGTGCGGTTCCTACGAAGGCCCTGGGAGATTTCGGTTCGTTCAACGCTTCAGTGCCGGGCCGACCTCGAACCTCACCTCCGGTGGGACGCCGATTGGGTTCCCTACGTGATGGGCGCTGCTGGTCGTTGTTGGCAGGAAGAACTTTCCGACGTTGTGCGGTGGAAAGGCCGCGGAATGGAACTTTCAAACTTCAGCCCAGCAGTTATTCGAAACCCGGATTTCCATCTGGTGCCAGGACTAGCCTATACCACCATAGGAAGCGCTTTTTCTGCGCGTCTACATCGCTATCGGGGCGTGTTCAGCGACAAGGGTGCATCCGTGTTTCCGGTCGGTACCGCAACGGTGCTCTGTGCGATGAACCGCAGCGCAGCTCGCAACGTACTGAATGCACTGAACCCAACGGTAAGCTTCCAGGTTGGGGACGTGAACCGGCTGCCGCTCGTTGCCGACGCTCTGGCAAAGACAGTAGTTGGATATCTCGAAGACGCATTCTCCATGCGGGAGGCTGTTCGCGAACCCTCCGTCGAATTCAAATCCCCCGGCCCCTCCCCCTGGCGCTACGCCCAAGACTGGGCCCAACGCGCCGTCGATCGCCCCGAAGGCGCCCCGCTCCCGCCTTACGAACCCGAGCTCGACCCGCCCGAGCCCGAGTCCTTCGTCTCCTTCGCGATCGGCGTCGCGCTCGGTCGCTTCGGAGCCAACGGCGAAGGCATCCTCGAACAAGCGCCGCCCGATGCGCTCCCCGCCGGCATCCTGTTCGTCACCGAGGACGAGCACCTTCCCGATTCGCTCCAGCACCCCACCGCTCAGCGCATCGTCGATGCTTGGACGGAGCATGCACCCGCGATCTCCAAAGGCAAGGCGCAGCCGCTGCGCGACTACTTGCGACGCGACTTCTTCACGTACCACAAGAGCCTGTACGAGAATCGCCCCATCTATTTCCCGCTCAGCAGCGAAAAGCGCTCCTTCGTCGCGTACGTGAGCATCCACCGCTGGCAAGACAACACGCTGCAAGTCCTGCTCGCGGATCACCTGAAGCCCCTCGAGCGAAAGCTCGACGGCGAGATCGTCGACCTGAACCGCGCCCGCGCCAGCAGCGACAAGAAGGCCGCCTCCGCCGCCGACAAGCAATACGCCAACATCAAGAAGCTCAAGGACGAGCTGTCGGCCTTCATCGCCACCGTCAGCGCCATCGCCGAGCGCGGCGCCCCGCCCACCGATCCCAAGTGCCCGCCCCGCGCCGCGGATGCTCCCTTTCACATGGACCTCGACGACGGCGTGATGATCAACAGCGCCGCGCTCTGGCCCCTCCTCGCGCCGCAATGGAAAGACCCCGCCAAGTGGTGGAAGCAACTCTGCCAGGCCGAGGGCAAGAAAGACTACGACTGGTCGCACCTCGCCCGCCGCTACTTCCCCCTGCGCGTCGAAGAAAAGTGCAAGCTCGACCCGAGCCTCGGCGTCGCGCACGGCTGCTTCTGGAAGTACCACCCCGCCAAGGCCTACGCCTGGGAGCTCCGCCTCCAAGACGAGATCCGCCCCGACTTCACCATCGACGAGCCCGGCTCCGACGAAGCCCGCGCTCGCTTCGTCGCCGAGCACCCCGCCGAAGCCGCCGCCCTCCGCGAAAAAGAATCCCAACGCCGCGCCCGCAAGGCCGCGAAGCAAGACCCGGAAACCGACGAACCGCCGGAGTCTGACGACGAAGCGTCAAACGATTCAGAGGACTGATCTTCTGACAGCTTCTGTCTTGCCATAGTATGGGCTGGAGCCGCTCCGATCATGACGACGACCCTTGAAGAGCTGTCCTTGCTCCTGAGCGCGCCCACGGAGACAGAGCAGCTGGAGTTCAAGGAAGCCAAGAATCAATTCGATCAGGGAAAGCTGTGCAAGTACTTCGTGGCGTTGGCAAACGAAGGCGGCGGGCGGCTCATTCTCGGGGTGACAGACGGACACCCGCGTCGGGTGGTCGGAACGGCAGCGTACAGAGACCTGACCGATCTGCGTTCGAAGATCCCGAAATGGGTGGGCTTTCGCGTCGAGGTCGAGGAGCTGGTGCATCCCGATGGACGCGTCCTCGTCTTTCACATTCCGGGACGTCCAAAGGGCACCGCTTTCGAGCTCGATGGGGCCTACTACATGCGCGCCGGTCACGAGTTGGTGCCGATGACGGCCGATCGCCTGAAGGTGATCTTCTCCGAAGGCCAACAAGATTTCGTCGAGCGGATCGCGCTGGACGATCAGGACGGCAGCGAGATCATCCAGCTCCTCGACACCCAAGCCTACTTCGATCGCGTCGGGCTTCCCTACCCCGCGGAGCGGCGGGCGGTGCTGGCTCGCTTAGCCGTCGAGGGGCTCGTGGTCGACAAGCGGGATCGGTACGCGATCACCAACTTAGGGGCGTTGCTGTTCGCGAAGAATCTCGAGCAGTTCGACCTTCTCAAGCGAAAGACCCCGCGCGTCATCGTCTACAAGGGACGCAGCAAGCTCGAGCCGCTCTCCGACCAGTTCGGTAAACAAGGCTTCGCAGTCGGGTTCGAGGGGCTCATCGAGTACATCAACGCCAAGCTGCCTTCGAACGAGGTGATCGAGCGCGCGCTCCGACGAACGATCCAGGTTTACCCCGAGGTCGCCATCCGTGAGTTGCTCGCGAATGCTCTCGTGCACCAGGACCTCGAGACACCTGGCCGTGTGATGGTCGAGCTCTACGAGGACCGCATCGAGCTCTCGAACCCTGGGCTCCCGGTGATCGAGCCGCAACGATTCATCGATGGGTACCAGGCTCGAAACGAACGGCTGACGGATCTGATGCGGCGCCTGAAGATCTGCGAGGAGCGGAGCAGCGGCATCGATCGCGTCGTAGCGCTGGCGGAAGTCCACCAGCTCCCTGCTCCGGACTTTCGCCTAGGTCCGGGGCAGACACACGCCATCTTGTTCGCTCCGCAGCCCTTCGAGAGAACGAGCCGCGAAGATCGCATTCGCGCGTGTTACCAGCATGCTTGCTTGCGCTGCGTCACCAATCAGGTGATGACGAACGCTTCGCTGCGGGAGCGATTCAAACTCGGAGACGATCAGAACTCGACGGCCTCGCGGATCCTCCGTGACGCGCTCGAGCGCGGTCTGATCAAGCCGGCCGACCCGGAGAGCGGGTCGCGCCGGTACACGGAGTACCTGCCGTTCTGGGCCTGAAGCTCCAATTGCACGACGCGCCTGCCGAGATGCCTGCCGCTCCCGTAAAGACAATGAAATCCGCAATTTGTCCTATTTGCTCCAATTGCAGCCCCTCTGGTCGGTTAGCCGCATGCAGGGGACGCGACGCTCCGCGGCCTCCTCGCACCTTCAATTGCAGAGCGAGCGAAGCCTGCTGGGCGACCACCACAAAAGCTCAACAAAAACGAACTGTTCGGCAATTCGCTCCAATTGCTGCCCGAGCGGGGATCCGCCCAATGACCGGTGCCCTTCATGGTGCCTGAAAACGCCAGCGCCCGCCTCGCCCAAGAGCTGACCAAGAAGGTACGCGACCGCGGGCTCGTGCTGTGGCTCGACGCGGACCGCCAGTACGACACGTTCGTCGATGCGCTCGGTCGCCACAAGCTCGACTTCGAGTATCCCGTCGTCGGCTTTCGCGGCAGCTACCTGGAGCTGATGCTCGCGCTCGAGCCGTATGGAAACGGGCTCTACCCGGAGAAGGTGCTGGTGCACTTGCCGGGTCTGAACAAGGAATCCGTCAAAGAGACGCCGGTGTTCGAGCTCTACAAGGCGGGCACCGTCTTCGAAAAGGGGCTCGGCACGCTGGTGCGCGAAGCCGCGGTGGGCTCGGCGACCCCGGAGGAAACCGAGAGCTTCCTGAAGCGGCCAGACCTCAGCCTCTCGGGTGCCGACGAGTGGCTCGCGGCTTTGCGCGCCGAGCCGCGTGACCGCCTGACCCTGCTCCTCGAGGGCATCGGCCGCGACAACGTCGTGATGGAGCTCTTGAGCGGGAGCAAGCGCTTCAACGACGAGCTCGCCGAGGGTGGCGAGCAGCTGATGGCGTTCCTGTCCAAGGAAATCGGCCTCACCGCCGCATTCCGGGAGTACCGCATCGGCGACGCGCCGCTCTCGCCTTCGTCCGTGCCGACGCTGGTAGCGAGCTTCTTGATGGCGGTCGAGTACGTGCACGACCTGCGCGAGGCCGCCGTCACTCCCGAGCTCCAAGCGCTAACGAAGCTTGGCCCCGTCGCCGCCGAATGCCGTCGCCTCGTGACGCGCCTGCGTGAGCAACGGCCCCAAGACTACGAGAGCTGGGCCAACGACTTTCAGGAGCGGCTGGCCCAAGAGCGGGAGCTCCACGGCGCGCAGGCGCTCGGTAGCATCGACACCTTCCGGTTCGAAGAGGCGACCGTGCGCAAGGAAGCGTTGCGCGCCCTCCGCGACGGCGATTGGCAGGCCGCGGACGCGCTCGGCAGCGAACGCACGCCTGAGAAGTGCTTCTGGGTGAAGCGTTCACCCGAGCTCGGCCGCACCTGGGAGCTGCTACGCCGTGCCGCCGCGACCGGCAAAGCGCTCAGCTCCACCAAGAACCAGCTCAAGGGTGCCCGCTCCCTGCAAGAGGCCGTCGATCGCTACGTCGAAGTTCTGGCACCCGTCGACCGCTTGCAGCGCGAGCTCGAGCAACGCGCCCACGCCCTCGTCGCTTCCGATCTCGAAGACTACGACGCCCTGCTCGAGGTGCGCAGCAGCGTGCGAAGGGCGTACCGCGACTGGGCCGACACGATCAACCGTGCGTTCTTCGATCTCTGCCTGACATACGGTGCGCTACCGGATCAGAGCCTGCGCCAGCGAGCCATCTACGACCAGATCGTCTCGTCGCAGCTGACTTCGGGAGACCGGGTGGCCTTCGTGATGGTGGACGCCCTGCGGTTCGAGATGGCTCAGGGCCTCGCGGAAGAGCTGAAGCGCGACAAGTACACCGTCACACTTCAGGCGCGCCTCGCGGAGTTGCCGACCATCACCGCCGTCGGCATGAACGCGCTCGCTCCGGCGCAGGTCCAGGGGCGGTTGCGGATCGTCGGCAGCGACGGCGACATCAAGGGCCTCGCGAGCCAGGAAGCGCAAATCGCGACACCGGAAGCGCGCGTGAAAGCCATGAGCCTGCGCGTGGGCGGACAGGTGGAGAGCCTCCCGCTCGAAGACTTCCAAGACCTGAGCCTGAGCCAGCTCAAGAGGCGCCTGAACGGCAAGGCCAACTTGATCGTGGTCCACAGTCAGGAGCTCGACACCGCGGGCGAGAGCAAGCTGCACCTCGCCACGTTCGACAACACCTTGTTGCTGCTCAAGTCCGCGCTTTCCTTGTTGCGCCAGGCCGGCGTCGAACGCTTCGTGATTGCCTCGGACCACGGATTCTTGCTGCAAGATGCCGCCGCAGAGAGCGTCTCGTTCGGCAGCAGCATGCGGGTTCCCGAGCGGCGCCACGCCCTGCTCTCCGCGCCCTCGGGCGCCTCGGACGTGCTGGAGGTGAAGCTGTCGGCACTCGAATACGACGTGGAACAGGACCAGTACCTGGTGCTACGCCCCGACACCGCGGTCTGGAAGACCAAGCACAAGATCCCGCCCTTCGTGCACGGGGGGAACAGCTTGCAGGAGCGAGTGATCCCCGTCCTGGTGCTGGAGCGCCATGGCTCCCGCGGCAAGACCTCCTCACGCTACGAGGTCATCGCTCGCCCAGAGTCCGCACACCTGGGCCGGCAGCGCCTCAAGATCGCCGTGCGCCTTCAGCGGCAGGCGACGGGCGAGATGTCGTTCGCGTCACCCAAGACGATCAGCCTCACGCTGCGCGTCTTCGAACGGCGAGACCTTGCCGTCACGGTTCTGAACGCGGATCCGCCGGCCCGGCTCGTCAACGGACAGCTATCGCTGACCCCCGAAAAGGAAGAAGCTCTCATCGAGTTCGAGATCACGGGCGGCGAGCTCGACGAGAAGGTGCGCGTCGAGGTGTTCCACGCCGAGGCCCTCGAGGAAGTCACGCCCAAGATCGTCGAGGGCTTCTTCGACGTCAGCCGTGATCGGCGCTTGGGCAAGCGCAAAGACAGCGTCCCTCCAGAGTCCGCCGCGCCCTCGGCACCCACAGCGACCGCCGGCGCGGCGAGCTGGGCCGAGTCGATTCAGGACGAAGCCTACCGGCGCGCTCTCCTGATCCTCGAGCAACGCCGCAGCATCAACGAGGCCGAGCTCGCCCAGGTGCTGGGCTCGCCGCGAAGAGTCCGCGCCTTCTCGCGCGCTTTCGACGACCTCATCCGCTACATCCCCTTCGAAGTGGAGATCCGCTCCGTACAGGGCATGAAAGCCTACACGAGGAAGGACTGACATGGCCTTTCGAGACGCAGCCCACATCTTCCAACGCCTGCGCAATGGCACCGTGCCCGATCGGGGCCTCGACGCTTTCGCCGTCGGTATCGAGAAACACCGCAAAGAGCTGCACCGCAAGCTCGACGAGGTCCGGGGGGGCGAAGGGGACGTGAAGTTTCTGCGCGGCGGCTACGGCTGCGGCAAGACCTTCATGGCCAACCTGCTGCTGCAAGACGCGAAAGAACGCGGCTTCGCGACCAGTTTCGTGGTCGTCTCCGACAACGACCTCCACTTTTACAAGTTCGACGAGCTGTACCGCAAAGTGGTCAGCGGGCTCAGCACGCCATCGTGCCCGCATGATGCCCTCGGCGACATCCTCGACCGCTGGATCGGCGGCATCGAAGAGAATCTGATCGGTCTCGGGACCAGCGAAGACGATCCAGAGTTCGAGCAGAAGGTGCTGGCCAAGCTCGACGAGGAGCTCATCGGACACACGGGAGGTCGCGTACCGCCAGACATGGGGCGCGTCGTGCGCAAGGTGTTCGAGCTCAAGCAGGCCGGTAAGCCCCAGGAAGCGACCGCGCTCGTCTCGTGGCTCTCGGGCAGCAGCAATGTCGCCGCAGGGCTCAAGAGCCAGGCGGGCATCAAGGGCGACATCGAGAGCACCGACTCCATGGCGTACCTGCGCGGCATCCTCGAGATCGTGAAGCGCGCCGAATACAAGGGGCTCGTGATCGTCATCGACGAGGCCGAGACAATCCTGCGCATGCGCGGTGACGTTCGACAAAAGTCGATGATCGCGATCCGGCAGATCGTCGATGCGTCGAGCACCTACCCCGGGCTGCTCTGGGTGTTCACGGGCACGCCGACTTTTTTCGACGACCGGCACGGCGTCAAGGGCGTCGAGGCGCTGCACTCGCGCATCAAGTACGAGCTCTTCAACGGAACGGCGAGCCTGCGCCAGCCGCAGTTGGGCCTCACGCCCTTCGACTCGGAACGACTGCTCAAGGTCGCACTCAAGCTGCGCTCGCTGCACCCGGACCTTTCGCCCGAGGACGCCGAGCGGCGATTGCCGGCGGCGTTCATCTCGCAGCTCGTGGAGCGGGTGACGGCGGGTTTCAATGGAGACGTCGGCGTGGTGCCTCGCCAGTTCCTGAGAACCTTTGTGAACATCCTAGACGTCCTCGCCGACGATCCCGACCAAGAAGCGTCCACCATGCTCGGTTTTCAGCCCGCGAGTCTCACGGCGGAGGAAGAGGCCGTGCTCGCTGGGCGCAAGCTCGACGAGCCCCCTCCCGACGACGACTTCGGCGGCTCCTCCGTGAGCATGTAGCCAATGAGCGTCTTCTCGCGTTTCCCCGAGCGCCTTCAGCACGCCATCGCCCACGAGCTCGGCTTCACGTCGCTCCGGCCGGTTCAGGAGCTGGCCGGGGAAGCCATCTTGGACGGCAAGAACGCGGTCGTCTTGGCGCCGACAGCGGGCGGCAAAACAGAAGCTTCGATGTTCCCCGTTCTCGCGGAATTGGTTCGGGAGCAACCGTCGGGCGTGGGCGCGCTCTACATCGCCCCGATCAAGGCCTTGCTCAACAACCAGGAAGTGCGCCTTGGGAAGTACACCGAGATGGTGGGCCTTCGGCGATTCGTCTGGCACGGCGACGCGCAGCAAAGCGAGAAAGCCGCCTTCATCCGCGAGCCCGCCGAGCTCTTGATGACGACTCCCGAGTCACTCGAGGTGATGTTGATGTCGCCGCGGGTGCCGATTCAGACGCTATTCAGGGACTTGCACTACGTCGTCATCGACGAGATCCACGCCTTCGCCGGCACCGACCGCGGCGCTCACCTGATGAGCGTCATCGAGCGCCTGCGCGACCTCTCCCAGCACGACGTCCAGCGCATCGGCCTCAGCGCCACCGTCGGCAACCCCGATCAGATCGTCCAATGGATCGCCGGCACGTCGAAGCGCGAAGGCGTGCTGGTTGACCCCCCCAAGCCCAAGGCCGAGCGCCGCATCGCCATCTACCTGCGAGAGGACATCGAAGACTTCGGGCGCACCGCGGTCCGCGAGGGCCGGGGAAAGAAGAGCCTGTTCTTCTGCCAGTCACGCTCGTTGACCGAGACAGTCGCCGACCAGATGCGCGACGACTCGATTGACGTCTTCGTCCACCACGGCTCCGTCTCCAAAGAAGAACGCCAAGCCGCCGAAGAGCGCTTCGCCACGGGAACCAACGCCTGCATCGTCGCCACCTCGACCCTCGAGCTCGGCATCGACGTCGGTGGCCTCGACCTCACCTTTCAGGCAAACGCCCCGAGCACCGTGTCTTCCTTCCTGCAGCGCATGGGTCGCACCGGCCGCCGCGAAGGCACCGTCGCCAACATGACGTTCCTGTGCGAAGACACCGTGTACGTCGTCCAAAACACCGCGCTCGTCCTGCTCGCCGCGCGCGGATGGGTCGAGCCCGTTCGAGTCGAGACACGCTGCTGGCCCGTGCTCGTTCACCAGCTGCTCGCGATGACCCAGCAGTTCGGCGGCATCAGCGCCGAGCGCAGCTGGCCCATGCTCGAGCGTGTGCCCGACTTCCGCGGCATCAGCAAAGACGAGTACCTCGAGCTCGTCGAGCACATGAAGCGCGAGCGCTACCTGTTCGAAGCGGGTGGCCTGCTCAGCCTCGGCGAGAAAGCCGAGAAGGTCTTCGGCCGAAAGAACTTCCTCGAGCTGTACGCCGTCTTCTCCACCCCTCAGCTCTACAAGGTACAAACCGAGTCCAAGCGCGACCTCGGCAGCCTCGAACAAGCCTTCGTCGATCGCCTGGTCGACGAAATGAGCACCTTCCTCCTCGGCGGCCGCGCCTGGCTCGTCGTCCACGTCAACCACGACGAGCGCCTCGTCCGCGTCCGCCCCGCGCCCCGCGGGAAGAAACCGAGCTGGGGCGGCTACATCCCCCAGTTCCTCGGCTTCGACCTATGCCAGGAAATGAAGACCGTCCTCACGAGCGATACGGAGTACCCGTTCCTCGATGCGACCGCCAAGGCCGCGCTATCCGAATGGCGGGGCGACCTCGGCCAGCTTCTCCGCGAAACCCGCGACACCCTGCAGTTCGACGGCGATACCGTGACGTGGTGGACCTTCGCCGGAGGCCGCATCAATCAAACCCTCAAGTACGCCCTCGAATGGAAAGGCGATTGGAAGGTCATTCCGGACAATTTCGCCGTGAAGATCAAGGGCGACGGCCTCGGACCAGAGGCGGTGCGTGATGTTCTCGCGCCGATGCGAGACGCGGCGTTCTGGGCTTCGGCGGATACACGCGCGAAGCTGCGTTCGCTCGTGCCCGAGTATCGGCTGAGCAAGTTCCAGCAAGTGTTGCCGGATCGCTGGCAGACGGAGATGGTGGGTGCGTATCTGCTCGATTTCGACGGGGCGGCAGGATTGCTGGCGCGAGACCGCTGATACGCGCTCGGGGCCCGCGCCGACGGGAGGTCAAGCCAAGTCATTCCGACGGCTTGACGAGCAGGTGCCGGCATTGTTGTAAGCACGCGGACGTGCGTGGTACCAGCGCGTACGAGGCTCGCGAGCCCGTTCAACGACCCGGTCACAGAAATGAACAGGAACAGTTTCCTGCGGATCTACGGTATCAGCATCGAACGCTGGGCCATGCGCCACGACCTCGAGCTGTACACGCGCCCGTGTAGTCGATGCGGTGCACTGCTGGAAACCTCAATACCGTTCGCGACAGGCACGTTTCGCGGGCTCGTTGCCCCCGCGTGCGAGTGCGGGAACGAGAACACCCCCTACGTGCTGGTGCGAGCGGACGGCCACGGCGATCTGTTTACGGAGGAGCTTTCTCCGATTCAGTCGCGGCCGCGAATGAGACGGAAACCCCACGGCAAGATCTGTGACAGGAACCGCCTATCCAAAACCTTCGCGCTGAGCGCTTCCCTGCAAGTCGAATGCGCCAACGACATAGGTGGATCTGACCGGCGCAGGTAGAGATGGCCGGGCCTCAGCGCGGGAGGCGGATGCTCGCCGCCCTGCTCCTCCTTCACGCGCTTGAGGATCTCGTTGGTGAACCGTCTTTCGATCCGCTCCCTTTCCTTATCGTCCGCCTCGTCAATCGTAACGAGCAAACGCGCTTTCCTTCGACCAGGATGTATCTCGTAGGCCCAAAGCAGGCCGGGGCCGCAGATCATCCCGTGCAGCGCCTTGGTCGCCCCGGGCACGACCCGCATCGCGTGTAGATAGCGCAGGACTATCTCGTTCTTGCGCTGTCGGTTCTGCCGAAGATGCATGTTGCCGTACCGCTTCGTTCCGGGCGCGTACGAGGAAATGTGGTCGTAGACGACCTCAAAATCAGACATCGACAATTCGACTTCAGCTAATCCCATCAGGTGCCCCTTGGTGCTCTGGACTCAAGATTTGTCCAGACCAAGAAAGGTAGCACCCGAAGACATGGAGTCATCCCTGGGCGTGAGTCCTAGCTTGCCAGTGCGCCACTGGACCGGTGTAACCCCTCGAAGACAGAGACTTTCCTACTGTTGATGATGATGAACGGTCCCGTCTACGCCACCGCCGCCGCAAACGCCGCAAACAAATCCCCCGGCAGCGCGTACTCGAGCCGCCACATGATCGCCATCGGCAGTTCCGATTCATGGCTCACGTACTGCGCCGGCCCCAGGAAGTAGAACGCGCGGTCGCTCGGTCGTTTCCGTGCGAAGAGCATCACGCGCGAGCCCTGCGCGGCGTGGTTCTGATAGCGCCGACCGGTCTCGCTGTTCGCGCGCGTCACGGATTGGCTTTCCCAGTGAACGAGGTCGCGGCTGATGGCGTAGTCGCGGTAACGAGTCGTCGGGGAGAAGTGATCGCCGGTTTTGTCGAGGGTGAAGGCTAGGAGATCGGCGCGCGCGTCTTTGGCCCAGTAGACGCCGGTTTGCCAGGGGGCGACTTTGGCTCCTTCGCCGATGCCGAAGGCGGCGAGGATCTCGATGCGGGTGTATCGCGCGTGCACGGCGAGCGGCACTGCGGCGTTGTCGTCCAACGGCACGGTGACGTGTTCGAGTTGGTCGCGGAGGACGGCGAGGAGCTCGCGGAGCTCTTGGCGGACTTGAGGGTGGCGCCAGAGGAGGTCGCAACCGTCGCTCAGGGAGGTAGTCTTGGTGACGACTTTGTCGACGAGGGCGGCGATCAGCATTCGGAGCAGCCGGCGCTCGGTTTCGGGAAGGCTGGCGAGGTCTGGAGGCGATTCGCTCGAGAGAAAGCGTTGGTAGGTCTCGATGCGGAGGGGGTCGTCGATGTGGAGGAGGCGGCCGCAGGCGCGGCGGAGGTGCGGCTCGCGGGGGCCGGCGGGGTGCGTGGGAACTCCGGCGTCTTCGCAGAGGTCGGACCAGGACTTGTTGCCGGCGTAGAGGTCTTCGAGCTCGAGGGCGGAGTCTTGGAGGAAGGCGCGCAGGGTGAGGTCGCGGCGCGATTGGACGAAGGCGCGGAGCTCTTCGACTTTGGCGGCCCAGCGGGAGGGGACGGCGTTCTTGATGCTGGAGAGGACGATGTCGCTGGCGACTCGGTCGAGCTCGAGGTGGCAGCCG
>JAICQQ010000361.1 GCA_025937785.1 Polyangiaceae bacterium | reverse complement strand
GATCGACTTCTTGGCGCGCGTCACGATCGGCTTCTGGCCGGTGATGCTCGTCAGGTCGTTCACGGCGCCGTCGATCAGCTTGGGGTTCGAGACGGCTTCGCCCAAACCCATGTTGACCACGACCTTTTGCACCCGAGGCACCTGCATCGGGTTCGTATAGCCAAAGCGCTTCATCAGCGCGGGAACGATCTCTTTCGAGTAACGTTCCCGGAGGCGCGGTGCAGTCTGTGCCATTACTTCTGCTCCCCGAGGATTTCGGCGCCGCTCTTGGCGATGCGCTGCTTCTTACCCTCTTTGATCGAATACGAAACGCGGGTGGGCTTGTCCGTTTCGGGATCGATCAGCATGACCTTGCTTTCATGCAGGGGTGCTTCGACCTCCAGGATGCCGCCCGGCTTCTGTGGAGTCGCCTTGACGTGACGCTTCACGATGTTGACGCCCTCGACCACGACAGTGCCTTTGTCCAGGTTCACTCGGCTGACCCGACCGCGCTTGCCCCGGCTGTTGCCGCGAATCACCGCGACCTGATCACCGACACGAACGCGCATCATCACAGCACCTCCGGCGCCAGCGACACGATCTTCATGAAGCGCTTGCCGCGCAGCTCGCGCGCGACGGGCCCAAAAATGCGGGTGCCGATCGGCTCACGCTGGGCGTTGATGAGCACCGCGCTGTTGTCGTCGAACTTGATGTAACTGCCGTCTTCGCGGCGGTTCTCGCGCTTGGTGCGAACGACCACCGCCTTGGCGGTAGTGCCCTTCTTCACCTTGCTGTTGGGCATCGCCTCTTTGATGCTGACGACGATGACGTCGCCGAGCCCCGCGTAACGGCGCCGCGACCCGCCGAGCACCTTGATGCACTGCACGAGCTTGGCGCCGGAATTGTCAGCGACGCCGAGTACTGTTTCGGTCTGGATCATGTCAGCTCAACTCCTGTGCGGGACGCTCGATCAGGCGCACGACCTTCCAGCGCTTCTCTTTCGAGTACGGCTTGTGCTCGACGATTTCTACGCGATCGCCGCTGCGAAACTCGTTCGCCTCGTCGTGAGCCTTGTAGCGCTTACGCATGCGAATGTACTTCTTGTACATGGCATCCATCTTGTAGCGGACGACCTCGACGACCACCGTCTTGTTCATCTTGTCGCTCTTGATGCGCCCGATCAGGCGCCGGCGGGAAACCCGCTTGCGACCGCTGGGGTCCGTGGTGGGTTCAGCGCTCACGATTTGCCTCCATCTTTGCTGGCCGCCGCCCGCTCGTGAAGAATGAGCTCGATACGAGCCACATCTTTCTTGGTCTTGTTGAGCAGGCTCGTGTCATCGAGCTGCCCGGTGAAGTTCTTCATCCGGTACGAGAACAGGTCTTTTTGCATGGAGCCCTTGAGCTCGACCAGATCCTCGTTCGAACGCTCGCGCAGGTCTTTCGCCTTCATTACAGGACTCCTCGCGCGAGGAAGCGCGTCTGCACCGGGAGCTTGGACGCCGCCAAGCGGAATGCTTCACGCGCCAGCTCCTCCGAGACCCCGGAGATCTCGAACAGAACGCGGCCGGGCTGCACCAGGGCTACCCAGGCTTCGACGGCGCCTTTGCCCTTACCCATGCGGACTTCGAGCGGCTTCTTGGTGATGGGCTTGTCCGGGAACACCCGGATCCAGAGCTTGCCAGCGCGCTTGACGTGGCGCTGAATGGCCATACGACCCGCTTCGATCTGCCGAGCGGTGATGGCGTGACGACCGGTCGCTTGCAGCGCGAAGTCTCCGAAGGAAACGTCGCTGCCGCGCCAAGCGATGCCGCGGTTCTTCCCGGTCATCATCTTGCGGAATTTGGTGCGCTTTGGAGAAAGCATGATTCGCCTCGAATAGTGGAGCGTGCGCTGCCGATAATGGAGCGCAACGCGCTCAGTCCGGAATGCGACGGGCCTTGCGCTGCAAGACCTCGCCCTTGAAGATCCACACCTTGACGCCGATGATGCCGTACGTCGTACGCGCCTCGGCCAGCCCGAAATCGACGTCCGCGCGCAGCGTGTGCAGAGGCACACGACCTTCGCGGTAAGTTTCGACGCGACCCATTTCGGCGCCGCCCAGACGGCCCGCGCAACGGATGCGGACGCCCTTGGCGCCGAACTTCATCGCGGTCGACAGCGACTTCTTCATGGCGCGGCGGAAAGCGATGCGGCGCTCGAGCTGGGTCGCGATGTTCTCTGCGACGAGCTGGGCGTTGGTCTCGGCTTTGCGCACTTCTTGAACGTCGATGAAGACCTCGTTGTTCGTGAACGACTGCACACCGGCGAACTTGGTCTCACCCTTGGCCGCGGAATCGAGGTTGCCGCTCTTCAGGATCTCGATGCCCTTGCCACCCTTGCCGATGACCATACCGGGCCGGGCGGTGTACACGATCACCTTCGCCTTGTTCGCAGCGCGCTCGACTTCGACGCTGGCGACGTTCGCGTTGTACAGGTACTCCTTGACGGCGCGCTTGATGCGCACGTCCTCGTGGAGCCACTTCTGGTAGTTCTTGTCTTCGTACCACTTGCTGGTCCACGTCTTGATTACGCCGAGGCGAAACCCGTATGGATGCGTTTTTTGTCCCATCGGTCAGTTCCTTGTTCCTGAACGCTTGCGTCTTGGTCGAATCCGCGCCCTAGCGCAGATCGAGTTCGATATGGATGTGGCTGACGCCCTTTTCGATGCGGGTCGCGCGGCCTTGAGCCCGCGGGCGCCAGCGCCGCATGTGGCTGTTCGGGCCTTTGTCGACGCTCGCACGGCTGATGTAGAGCGCGTCTACATCCACATCGGGGCGCTTCAGCTTGGCGTTGGCAACCGCGCTCGCGATCAACTTCTTGAGGATCGGGGCAGACGCCTTCTTGGTGTACTCGAGGATCTGTAGAGCGTCGCTGGCGTCGCGCCCGCGTACGAGGTTGGCTACAGTCCTGGCTTTGCGCGGACTAATCCGCTGATAGTTGGCTTGTGCTTTGCTGATCATCGCGACAGTTTCCTTTTGAGACCCGCCGACCCCAGAGGCTGCGCTATTCGTGCTGCCTAGACATCCGCCGGCGATTAGAGTGACACCGCTCGAGTGCTCCGGAGAGCGACCCTGCGCACCAATCTGTGCCGCAGGCGGCTGCCGACACCTCGAAGATCTGAAAAACCCACGGGTGCCGGTAAAGGGGAGCGCCTACCTAGCAAAGGAGTTGGGGCCGTGCAAGGACTCGTCGCTACCGGTCGCGCCGCACTGCGCATTTGAGCAAGGGCCCCGGTGAACGCAGCAGGTGCCTCCGACCCGTTTGGGCATCCAAATCGGCCGGCACGCCGAGCCCTCTAGTCGTGGTCGGCTTCGTCGCAAACGATGAAGGTCGCCGATCCAGAACTGGGGGTGTCCTCGCCGACGAACCGCAGCTGGCGCTGCTCGGTCGCTGGGCAGCCCTGCAGCAGGGCTTCGTTCCCGACGTCTTCGCTCGCGTCGATGTAGCAGAAGCCAGGGACATCCCGGTAATCGACCTGGTTCTGACAGGCCTCCAATGCGTCACCCGCCAACTGGCCGATGTGGCAGAGGGAGTACTCGTCGCACTCGATGCTGCTCGCCCCGCCGCACAAGCCGGCCGCCATCATTTGCCGAGCCACGGCCGCGGCGGCTTCGTCGTTCACGTCGGAGCGGCCCGCCCCCGCGTCGCAGTCGCGATCGGTCTGCACTGCCTCGACGATCGAACAAGCGATGCGTCCGTCGTCATCGACGTCGAATGATCGCGGCAGGCAGCGCCCGCCGAGAACTTCCTTGGTGCGTTCGACGAGGGCGGCGATGGCCGGGTTGTAACCGAACGCGGGGCTCTGGTCGCCGCCGGCAAGCGCATCTGGGTCCACCACTTTGGGGCAAATGGAGGCCACGATCGAGTTGTCGCCGAAGTCGCGCAGGGTCTGGAGCAGCCGCAGGCCGGGGTAAGCCTTGGCGTAATACTGGGCGAGCCCGGCGGCACCACCCCCGGGCGGATTGCAGAGCGGTCGGTTCTTCGCGAGGCTGTCTTCCGTGCAATCGCAGGCGCCGATCCCCGAGTCCGAGCAATCACGGGGTTCGGCGAGCGGGAAGATGCAGGCGTACTGCAGGTCCCCGTTGTCGTCGTTGACGGTCTCGTGACCGTTGATCGAGTTCGCCTGCGGGTCCGTGGAGCTCTCGGGCGCGATCGCTTCGTTCGTGACGGGATGCGTCCCAGTGCGCGGATCGGATTGCTCGTGCATGAGCGGATCTTGGGGCAAGGCCGCGGCGGCCGCGGGATTTTCGGCTTCGGGGTCACCGATGATCATGTCCCAACGCCCGCTGGCCGTGAGCTCGGGGGCGGTCATGTACTCGAGACGTTCCGGATCGCTCAAGCTTGCTTCGGTGGCGATGTCTTGCCAGGGCACACCGACGATGCCTGCCAAAAAGATCAGCGACGGGTCACGCGGGTTCCCCTCGCCTCGCGGGTCGAACAAGGGGTTCGTGGCCAGCGGGCAGTCGCCGCCCGCAGAGCACCGGTGCGTGTCGTAGACTAGAGGGTCGCGCAGCCCGGCGACGTAGCGATCGATCGGGTAGAGCAAGTCCAAGCCGAAGCGTTGCTTTTGATTGTGGCAGCGCAGATTCAATGCATCTTCGTGGTCCGGGCGCGCCACATCACAGTTCGGGTCGTTCTCGAGCGGTGCGCAGCCGGAGACCTGCACCGCTTGACCGCAGGAGCGACAACACGGGTCGTTGGGGTTCGCATCGCACGTGGTGGTCGCGGGCGGCATGGTGAAGCGGGTGCCGTTGACGGTAGCGGCGGCTGTCAACCAGCCGATGCCCCCCTCCACGACGGAGCAATCGTTCTCGTCCGTCAGCATCACGATGGCAACGACGGAATCGGGCCGCAGGAAAGCCTCGCGCTGCGCCAGCAGCGTGGTGTCCACGATGATGCCATTCGCGTCCTGCGCGGGGACGGCCACGTTATCGACGACCAGCATTTCTAGCGGCGGGCTCGGATCGATCAAGAACCGGTACCAAGCTTCGAGCGTAGCTTCGTAGCCACAGCCGACTTCACCCGCGGCGCGAACGTGCTCGGCAAAGTTCTCCTTCAGCTCGTCGGGAGTGGTGCTCGCGGGATCCCACGCCAAGAAGCCGGCAGGATCGTCCGCCGGCAGGTTCAGATCAGGCCGCACCGTCGGGATCAGATGTGCCCGATCGTTCTGCGTCTCGTTCCAGCTCGCCGGGGTGTTGGGACTGCAGAAATCGGCGCCATGGCCGCCGAGCGACGAGGTGATGACGCCGATGTGGATGTCGTCGAGCGGGTGGAACTCGAGGTTGAAGTCTTCGGGGCAGGATCCTTCGTCGGCGGGCGCACGGGCCACGACGCGGCCATCATCCATCTCTACGCAATCCGGATTCACCAGGCGCTCGACCAAGGCGGGTACCGCCAGCGCGAGTAGCGCCTGTTTGTCGGCCATCGAGATGGAATTGTCGACGACGAACAGCACATCCATCTTGTCGATGGCGGTTTGCCGAATTTGGTCGACGACGAAGTCCGAGTCCGGTTCACCACTCGTTCCGCCGTTCGAGCTGCCACCGTTCGAGCTGCCACCGTTCGAGCTGCCACCGTTCGAGCTGCCGCCGTTCGAGCCGACGGAGCCACCGCTTCCAGCGTCGTCACCACCGGATTCGGTCCGGCCACATCCGCACACAGCGCACACGAGCGCGAACCCGCCCAACCATCTCCCGATCATGCGTTAGAAGGTACGCGAGCGTTCGAGGCTGTCAAGGATCTGCGCCGTCTGCCAACGGAGTTAACTCTTGGCTCATGCTGATACTGCCTCGTCGGCGCCGCTCGATAAGACGCGACGACAACTCGTTCGCGATCCTGACCTGGAGCTTGAGCTTAAGGGCAGCCCAACCGAGCTATGACGGCGAACGCAGGATGGGTGACCGCGTAGGG
>JAICQQ010000481.1 GCA_025937785.1 Polyangiaceae bacterium | reverse complement strand
GTCGACGCCCGCAACGTCGGGGCGGTCGGGGTGAACAATTGCGGTTCGTTCAACTTCCCGGCCACCGGGTCGGAATTCTCGCTCGTCGACCTCGGCGGCAATGACTCGAGCGGCGTGAACACGACCGGACCGTGGCTCGCGCCATGGGAACTGCCGAACACGATCACGTGCAATGACCGCCCGCCAGTGGTGGCGCCGCCCGCACCGTCGGCATGGTGACGACCGGCGAACTGCGCGGGATTTGCGCCCGGTACGTGGGGTCGACGGGAACACCGGCGTCTTCGTCGACACCCCGGACCCTCACGACCCAGGCTGCGGCCCCAGAATAGGCCCGTCAGCCGACGCGAAACTCAGAATCTGCTTTGAGCTTCGGGGAACGGCCCACCGATGCGAAAAATCCGCCGCTCGTCTCGACCCGCTGCAGCCGATCTGGTGAGCACTCGTCCGGATGTCAAGGGGTCGCCGTTCCGCGCGCCACGGCGTAGAACAACATGCGGAGGTCCCACCATGACGCTCGCCGACGCCGTGCAATCCGATCCCGTCCGCCATCCGAATGCCGAAGAGCAGGACCAGCTGCGGCTGACCGTCTTCCGTGGCACTGTGGAGCCGCTCGACGGCGCCGGCCTCGCCGATGTCCCCGAGACCGCGGCGAAGATGAAGCGGGGCGAAGGCTTCGTCTGGTTGCACCTCGTCGACCCGACGGAATCGACCCTCGAGGAGGCACGGCGCGTACTCGGCGTCCACCCGATCGCGGCAGCGGAGGTACTGGCCGGCCGGCAGCAACCGAAGGTGCAGAAGTTCGCCGACCACCTGTTCATCGTGCTCTGGAGTGTGCTCCGCAACCCGGAGTCGAAGGATCTCGTGCTCGGTCAGACCTATCTGTATGTCGGCGATGGGTGGCTGATCACGGTGCAACGAGCCGAGGGCGGCGAGTTGACCGATCTGCAGGCACTGCTCGAGAACGCCTCCGAAGACCTGCGCAGCGGGCCGATGGCGGCCGCCTACGTGATCATGGACGAGGTGGTCGACGGGTATGCCGAGGCAGCTGCCGACGTCGAGGTCGCCCTCGAGGAGCTCGAGGAGCAGGTCTTCAACGACAGCACCACCGAAGATCACCATCGCATTTATCGGATCCGAAAGAACATCGGCCGCATCGACCGCGCCGTCTCGAGCATCGCCGCGGCGCTGCGCGAGAGCACCGAGCATTTCGAGGCGATGGCGGTCGGGAACGAGAAGATCGTGCCGTACCTGCACGACCTGCTGGATGACGCAGCGGGCACCGCCGCGCTGATCAACAACCAGAGCAAGGGGCTCGATGCGATCCTCTCGAGCCATGAGAACAACGTCGCGGCCCGCCAGAACAAGGACATGCGCACCATCTCCGCATTCGCGGCGCTGCTCGCCCTACCCACGCTGATCGCGGGCCTCTACGGCATGAACTTCAAGAACATCCCCCTCGTGCAGTGGGAGTTCGGCTGGCTGGTCATCGGGATCGCGATCGTCGTCGTCGACCTGGTGATCTACTTCATGTTCAAGCGCCGGCACTGGCTCTGATCGCGAACGAAGCGACATCCGGAGACGAAGAAACCCCCAGCGAACCGGGGGTTTCAGTTGGTGGGCGATACTGGGATCGAACCAGTGACCTCTTCCGTGTCAGGGAAGCGCGCTACCGCTGCGCCAATCGCCCAAGTCGAGAGCGGCTCTCGGCTTGGAGGTGGATACGGGATTCGAACCCGTGTATACGGCTTTGCAGGCCGCTGCCTCGCCTCTCGGCCAATCCACCGTGCATGGGTTCACCACCAAAAGAACAGGAATGAACTTGCGCTCATTCCTGATCAGAGCGGATGACGAGATTCGAACTCGCGACCCTCACCTTGGCAAGGTGATGCGCTACCACTGCGCCACATCCGCGTTACCCGCATTTCTGCGTGCAGAGAGACTCTAGCCGATACTCCGTTCGATTCTCAAACCGAGCAGGCCACGCGTCATCCGAGCGGTGGTCATGGGTGCATCGATGTGCAAACGCCCGCCCGCGTCGGCTAGTATCGACTCCGCGGCACGGCACGTCCGAGTCGCGGCAGATGGGCGATTGGCGCAGCTGGTAGCGCGCTTCCTTCACACGGAAGAGGTCGTCGGTTCGAGCCCGGCATCGCCCACGAACGCCCCCACTCCACTGG
>JAICQQ010000337.1 GCA_025937785.1 Polyangiaceae bacterium | reverse complement strand
GCGCTGAACGGTGCTGAGTCGCACGCACATTGTGACTACTCACCAGTGCGCCAATACGGCAATCAAAGCAAGTCGCTAATCAAGTTGTAACTACATGCAGCCATGCGCGCGATCTCAACTGCGCGAAAACAAACAACTCTCAAAGAATGGATGCAGTGCGTCAGGTCAACATGGGGAGCCCTGAGCCTTGGTCCTGGCCCTAATCAGGGCCGGGGAGGCGCAGCGGTGCTGTCCCGCGCCAAAAGCTCGACCGGAAATTGCTCCACCGCAAGCTGAGTTTGGGCCGGGTTTTGCAAACGATCGAGCAACGCTCGGCAGGTGCTCGCCGCCATGGCGCGCGTCGATTGCACGACCGTCGTGAGTCGGGGCCACAGCAACGCACCCTCGGGGATGCCGTCGAAGCCCACGACCGAGACGTCGCGAGGGACGTGGATCGAGTGCCGCATCATCGCCCCCAAGAACCCGAGAGCCATCAAGTCGCTGCCGAGGACCACCGCGGTCGGCCGATCGCCTTCGGGGATCTGCAGGAAACGCTCCGCGAAGGCGGCGCCGCTGTCCGAGTAGTAGCTGGGGCCGAACCAGATTTCCCGGGCACCCTGATCGACGCCGAACTCGGAGAGCCCTTGCTGCAGCCCGCGGAGCCGGCATTGCGTATCGTGCGAGGACTCGGGTCCGCCGGCGAACGCGATCTTGCGGTGCCCGAGCTTTGCCAGGTGCTCCGCCACCAGCCAACCCGCTTCGACGTTGTCGCTGCGAGCGATGTAGTCGGCGTGGGTGTCCGCGTCGGGCGCGATCAACACGACGGGCAAGCCCGCTCGCGTCGCCGCCGAGAAGATGGCGCGTTGTCGCTCGGAGTAGCGCACGAAGATCAAGCCGTCCACGCGCCGCTCCTGAATCCACGCGGCGACGGCGCCCGGATCGTAGCTGTTGTGGAGCCGCATGCTGGCCAGCAATAGGCTGTAGCGGCTGGGCGCGATCGCCTCCTCGACCCCAGAAATGACCTGCGAGAACCACGGACCTTCGGTCGAGTTGACGGCGAGCCCTAGACATCCGGTGCGACGAGACACCAAGCTCTGCGCGGCAACGGACGGCGAGTAGCCGAGCTCGCGGATCGCCCGCTCGACGCGCTCGCGCATGGCCTCGCTGGCCGCACCGCCGTTCAGCACGCGCGAGACCGTGCTGATCGCGACCTGGGCACGTTCTGCTACCGCGTTGATGGTGGGCTTGGCGGCTGCCGGTCGAACACGGCGTCGGACTCGAGCCTGAGCGCCCTCCTCGGCGGGTAGAACGGGGGACGCTTCATTTCGAGGGGCCTTGGCGCTCGCCACGACCTTCGTCTACCACAAAGCCTCATCGGGAGCGCGCTCTCCACGCCGCGTCGCCATGCTCATCCGTGCGCGTGCGAGCTCTCGTGTTTGTCGTTGCCTCACTCCGAGCCGCTGCGGGTTCGGAATCGATTTTTCCTCCGTGTTCGGCGGGTGGGTGCCCGGCTAGGCTGGCCCTACGTGAGCAACGCCACGACGTTCGAGCGTATAGTGAGAACTCGACCCTGTGGGGCGATGCGCTACTCTGACTTTGCCGAGCAAGCGGCGGTGAGGAGGGCAAGAGGTGATGTCCGGACAGCGTGAACCCCGCTTGGCGCGTGCGTTCGCCGACGTCTTCGAAGTGGGGTGCGCTGTGGGCGGGACGCTACCGTACAGCCTGAGCCCGGCGGAGCGCGAGCTGCTCACCTGGCACTTCACGAGCCTCACCCCCGAGAACTGCATGAAGCCCGAGCCGATCCACCCGGAACCTGGGCGCTACGACTTCACGGATGCCGATGCGCTGGTGGCGTTCGCGGAGCAGCACTCCATGCGCTTGGTGGGCCACACCCTGTGTTGGCATCAGCAGACACCGGAGTGGTTCTTCCAGCCCGACGCCAATCCGAGGAGCGTGCGAGAGCGCCTCGCGGATCACATCCACACCGTCGTCGGCCGCTATCGTGGTCGGATCTACGGGTGGGACGTGGTCAACGAGGCCATCGCCGACGAAGGCGAATATCTGCGCGATACCCCCTGGTTGCGGGCGCTCGGCGAGGACTACCTGCGCTTCGCGTTCCAGTGCGCCCGCGAGGCGGATCCCGCGGTCGAGTTGTATTACAACGACTACAATCTCGAGCGGCCGGAGAAGCGGGCGCGCGCGCTTCGCCTGTTGCGATCGCTGCTCGATCGCGGGGTTGCCGTGGCGGGCGTCGGCATCCAGGGGCATTGGCTCGTCGATCGGGTGCCCTTCGACGACATCGAGCGTGCCATCGAGGAATACGCGGGGCTCGGTCTCTCGGTGATGTTCACCGAAATCGATCTCGACATCATCGATCGGCCAGACTGCAGCGCCGATCTCGCCGTGCAGCGCGCCTACTCGCTCGCCGACGACCTCTATGCAGCCGGTTGCGCGCCGGAGGTGCTGGAGCGGCAGGCGGAGCAGTACGCGCGCCTGTTTCGCGCGTTCGCCGCTGCGCCGGCCGTGACGCGCGTCACCTTTTGGGGGCTCGACGACGGCCGCAGCTGGCTCAACAGCTGGCCCGGCAAGCGCACCAACCACCCGCTTCTGTTCGACCGCGACTGCCGTCCCAAGCCCGCGTTCTGGCGCGTGATTGAGCAGGCGAGTCCTTCGACGCGCTGAGCGCCGGCCCTTTTCCAGCGAGCTCCGAAAACCGACCGCGGGAAGAAACGGGCGGGCTCCGGCGTAATCCTGTTCGGAGCGAATTTCATGAAGCAGCAGCGTCCGGGAGAGCGGGCTTTGGTGTCGGGTACTGGGGTGCCTGGCGAGCCAGGGGGTAGCGAGATCACGGTGGCGGGCCACGCCCCCACCGCCACCGACGGCGGCGAAGCAGCCCACGTCGCCGGGAACGACCACGCCGGTCTCGGGCGCGTCACCGACGCCGTCTGGCAGCCGGTGACTCCTAGCAAGTCGCCGCTGCCGCTCGCACCTCCGAAACGCCCGCTCGCGTTCGGTCTCGCGGGCAACTTCGAGCGGATGGAGCATCCCACGTTGTTCGGCTTGGCGGACGCCTTGCTGAAATCGCCGGCCAATGTCGTGTATCAGCTGAATCACAGCCGCGCTTCGCTGGTTCGTTTCGTGCTGCTGGTGGTGGGCTCGCTGATGCTGACCGGGGTGGTCGTGGCGAGCTTTTCGGGAGGCTACCAGTACCTGGCGGTCCCCCTCAAACTGGCGTTCGGTTTCGTCTTCGGCGCGGCTCTGTGCCTGCCCAGCCTGTACATCTTCAGCTGTTTGTCGGGCACCCAGCACACCCTGCGCAACGTGACCGCGGCCCTCTTGATGGGCATGGGAGTGCAGGGCCTGCTCTTGATCGGCTTCGCGCCCATCGCGTGGATCTTCTCGCAATCGACCAGCTCGCCCAGCTTCATGGGGTTTCTGTATTTGCTCATGTTGCTGGTGAGCGCGGGTTTCGGATTGGCGTTGACCGGGCGCGTGTTGGCCGCCACGGGCGATCGCGCGCGCGTGCTGTGGATCTGGAACATGATGTTCGTCGTCGTGATGTTGCAGCTCACGACCAACTTGCGGCCCATCGTCGGCGAGTTCGACGGGATCAAGCTGCCCGAAAAGACGTTCTTCCTGTCGCACTGGGGCAACTCGCTCGCCGAGGAGTGAGGGCGCCATGCGTCTACCCGTTGCAGCAGGCGGTGACACCGCTCCGCTCGAGCTGACGGTCGCGTCCCTGTGCCGGCTCGACGACGCCCTCGTGGCGCGGGTGCGAGCAGGGCAGGACTTGTCCAAGATCGCGCTCTGGGCTCTCCAGCTGACCCTGTGCGCGGGCGCACTCTACGGTTTCGTGTTCGGGCTGTGGCGGGCGCCCGAACAAGCGTTGTACTCGGCCCTGAAGCTCCCGCTCTTGCTGCTGTCGATCGTCGCCGCAAGCGCGGTGATGAATGGGTTTTTGGCGCTGGTCTTGCGCGCGCGCATCGGCATCATGCAAGGCCTCGTCGCGATCCTGCTGTCTATGAGCGTGGCGGCCGTCCTGCTCGCGGCACTGGCTCCCGTGGCGTTGCTATTCGTGCTGGGCGTGCCGGGGCCCCGTCATCCGACGGCGACACCGGAGGAACTGTACCGGACTGCCGAGTACGTCTTGCTCTTCCACACCGTGGTGGTCGGTGCCTGCGGCGTCGCCGGCAACCTCAGGTTGTTTCGCTTGCTGCAGCGACTGGCGCCGTCCCCCGCCATCGCCCGCCGCGTCTTCGTCAGCTGGCTCTTGGTGGACGGCCTCGTCGGCACCCAGCTGTCGTGGATCTTGCGGCCGTTCCTGTGCAAGCCCACGCTCGAGCCCGAGTTCGTGCGGCCAGACGCTCTCGCAGGGAACTTCTTCGAGGAGTTGGCGCGGATCTTGAGCCCCTTGGGGCCATTCCACATGCTGTGGCCCACGCTCTTGGTCGCCGCGGGTGTAACCGTTGGCGTCTGGTGGTTCGTGCGGCGCAAGGACTCGCCGCGGCTGGAACGACGCGCTCTTGAGCTCGGTCCCTATCGGAGCCCGGCACAGGACCAACAGAGCACTCCTGACGGACGGGTCAGCAGCCCGTAGACAGTGAGCCCGAGCACGCAGGTTCGGGCCTCGGCGGCGTGCTGTCGAGGCGGAAGCTGGCGAGCACCGGGTAGTGATCGGAGCGACCCGCCTCGATCACCTCCGCGTTCAGCGGATCGAGCGAGGGATCGTACACGATGTGATCGAGCTGCGCGTTCACTTCACCCACGCTCGTTTGCCACCGCCACGTGTCGGCTTCGGGTTGGAACTCGGGCAGGGCCGAACGGAACCCGCGCTGCTTCAGGTAGCTGAGCGCCCGTCCCGACTCGTTCTCGTTGAAGTCTCCGACCACCAGCGTGGGCAGGTCGCGCTCGAGCGTCGTGGCGTATGCCGCGATTTCTCGCTCGCGCACCGGAGGCGTCGTGAAGTAGCCGCTCACGACACTGCCCGAATCGCTGATCTGCGGGCGCAAATGGACATTGAGCACCTGCACCGGGCCCAGCCGGGTGTCGACCAGGAGCCGCCAGGCCGGGAACCAGGCGCGCGGAGCCGCGAAATAGTCGTGCTCGCTGAACTTGGTCTTCGACAACACGCCGAGGCCGCCGGCACCGCAGCAGTGACGAAAGCTCATGTAGGGGTAGAGTGTCGCGAGTTCGCCTCGCAGCACCGCCTCCCAGCTGTCGGTGGTTTCTTGCAGGAGCACCAGGTCCGCTTTGGCGTTTCGGATCGCCTCGAGCGTTTCGGGATCACCCGCCATGCCGTAGTTCACGTTGTAGCTGAGCACGCTCAAGGTGGGTTCGCCGCGAGCGGGTGTCCGTGGCGATTTCGGAGACGTGCAGGCGGCCCCGGCGAGACCCGCCACGACGCACAGCAGACGCTGGGTTCGGACAAGCATGGTCGTGGTTAGACGTTGCGGTATGGAGAACGTTGGATCGAAAATCGCGCTCCCGGAGAAATCCCTGAAATTCGGCTGAACCGAGCCATATGCCGACGGAAACGCAACAAAAGACGAACACCCGCGGGCGACCCTGGTGTACGAACGGTCATGGGCGTTGAACACGAGGCGCGGGACCATCGCTTCGCCGCCGTTGACCTGGGGTCCAATAGTTTCCATCTACTCGTTGCGCGCTGGGAAGGGGGGCACCTGGCGGTGATCGACCGCAACAAAGAGATGGTGCGGCTGGCGGCCGGCCTCGACGCCGATCGCAACCTGTCGCCCGAAAAGCAGGCAGAAGCCATCGCGGCACTGCAGCGTTTGGGCGATCTGTTGAAGAGTGTACCTCCGGAAAACCGGCGCGCCGTGGGCACGAACACCTTGCGTGCGGCGCGCAACAGCGAAGCATTCCTGGCACGAGCCACGGAGGCATTGGGCTGTCCCATCGACGTGATCTCGGGCAAAGAAGAGGCGCGCCTCGTTTATCTGGGAGTCTCGCACTCCGTGCAACCCGTGAGCGGTAACCAGCTCGTCGTCGACATCGGTGGCGGCAGCACGGAGTGCGTGATCGGACGCGGTTTCGAGCCGCTGTCGCGCCACAGCTTGCGCATGGGCTGCGTGACCTATTCGTTGGGCTTCTTCGGGGGCGGTACGGTCAAGGAAGACACGCTCAAAGCAGCGATCTTCGCGGCCAGCAACGAGGTCAGCACGCTGCAGCACGAGTTTCTCGACACTGGTTTCGAGGTCGCGTTGGGCTCGTCGGGCACTATCGGCGCGATTCAGGCAGCAGGGGTGGAGGAAGGCTGGAGCGACGGGCCCATCACCCCGGAGGTCCTCGCCAAGCTGCGCAAACACTTGGTCAAGGCTGGCAGCATCGAGAGAATCCGGCTGAAGGGCGTCTCCGAGCGGCGCCGCGAGGTGCTCCCCGGAGGGGTGGCCATCTTGAGCGCAATCTTCGAGCGCTTGCGCCTCGATCGCATGACCTTCGCGGACGGCGCGCTGCGTGACGGTGTGCTCTACGACTTGATCGGTCGCACGACGGTAGGCGACGTGCGTGACGCGACGGTGAGCTCCATGCAACAGCGCTACGGCGTGAGCGTCGACCAAGCCGAACGGGTCTGGCGCCGGCTCGAAAGCTTCCTGGACCAGGTGGGCGACGCCTGGGGCGTCGGGGACCGGCACTGGCGGCAGCTGGCTCGCTGGGCAGCGGCCCTGCATGAGGTGGGGCTGGCCATCAACTACCCCGGGCACCACAAGCACGGCGCCTATCTGATCGAGCACTCCGAACTCGCAGGTTTCTCGCTCGCGGAGCAAAAGCTGCTCTCGACCCTGGTCCTGTGCCACCGCAGAAAGCTCCGGCCCGACGCCTTCGCGGGCGTGCCCGGAATCAACGAGAAGGCGGCGCTCCGGCTCACGGTGTTGCTGCGCCTCGCCGTGGTGGTCGAACGCCATCGCGGAGACGACGCAGAGCCCGGCGTGGAGCTCGCTGCCGACGGGCGCAAGGTCCGCGTGCAGCTCGAAGCGGCGGGCGGCGAGTACAGCCTGCTGTGCGCGGATCTGGTGGCCGAAGCTCAGCGGCTGGAGAAGGCGAAGTTCGAGCTCTCCGTCAGCACGAGCTAGTGTGGTGAATCTTTGATTCGCCACGAAAATAAACAACGCTTTCCTAGTCTCAATAGGACGCCAGAGTCCGAAATTCGCGCGGCCTCGTAGAGGCCGGGCCGCGCGAATTTCG
>JAICQQ010000118.1 GCA_025937785.1 Polyangiaceae bacterium | reverse complement strand
CGCCTCGTGAGTCGCCCCACGCTGCGTAAGGAATGGACTTCCCGGGGGTGGACTCCTCCCGGGGTAGGTCTTGCGTTAGTTGCTGATGTATCTTCCTATTGCTCACCTACCGTCTCCTGCCGGTTTTGACCGGCGATTACCAGAACCTGATCCTGATCCTGCCTCCAGAACGTCACATCAGGGCTGTACGGGGGTCGCACGGCTAGGCCTGCGTCTTTCGACAGGCCATAGCGCTCGCGATGCCCACCATGATCGCCACGCCCCCGATCGCACCCGCCACGAAGTAGGAGCCATACTCTCGGCTCACTTCACCCATGAGGATCAGAAGCAACCCTCCAAGACCGCCGCCGACTGCCACCACGCTGGTCCAACGACGACCAAATCGGGCCAGTGCAGTTCCCAGCCCGACGAGAGGAAGCCCCCACTGGGCGGCCCAAATGACGACCACCGCGCCGTACCGCCAGCCCGCCGCACAATAGAGCACGCCCGCGCCGAGCACCATGCAACCAGCCACCACGAGCAGGTGCCCGATGACCGCAGGAACACCGAAGCTCGCTGCTCTGGGCACCATGTGCTACCGACATTACCAGGTTCAGCGGCGCAGAACGAGCGCAGCAGGAGCTTGCGAGGCGAGCTTCAAAGGCCGCCTTATCGACAGTTCTACCTCGCCGTTCGTTCACGTCTAGTTTCCTGCGCCGAAGAACTCGGTGAGGAGCGGCGCCACGGTCTCGGGCGCGGCTTCATCGCACCTTTCAAGCCGGGAACGCCCGCTTCGTTGCCGTTGTCAGGCACCCGACCGCGGCGCCCACTCACGAAGCTGTCGCCTTCTGAGGTCTTCAACGGTCTTGCGCGGCGCTGACGACGACCGAAGCCAACCGGCGTCGCGGGCCGTGCGACGAATCAGCGGAGCTGATCGACGGTCATCCCAAGGCGCTCAGCGGCGAGCGTAAGGGTGCGCCGCCAGGCGGGACGAGCGTAGCACCGATCGTAGTATGACTTGATGCGGGGGAACGGATCCATCAGGTCGGTCTTCCGAATGGTGCGCAGCACGGAAGCCATTGCGATGTCGGCCACCGTGAATTCGGGACAGGCGATCCACTCGCGGCCTTCGAGACGGCGCTCGACGCCGCCGAACCAGCGTTCGGCAAGCTTCCGCGTCTCGTGGAGCACCTTGGTGGCCGTCTTCTCATGATCGAAGATCTCGATCGTTTCTATGCACTGCAGAGTCGGAGCGACCGTGCTGACCGCGGCGAAGCACCACTGCATGACCAAGGTGCGACCCTGAACGTCGGTCGGAATGAGCCGGCCCGCCTTCTCGGCAACATAGAGCAGGATTGCCGCTGACTCGGCGAGGACGAAGCCGTCGTCGTCAATGACTGGGACCTGATGGAACGGGCTAATGCGAGCGTACTCCTCACTGTCGAGGTCGCCCGCAGTCTGGTCGAGGGCATGGAAGCGATAGCCGAGTCCGACCTCCTCGAGCGCCCACTGAACGCGCAGATCCTTCGTCTCTCCGTGCCCTCCCTCGAAGATGTCACCAATTCCATAGAGCGTGATCACGGCGTCTACCTCGCGTTGGATTCTGTCCGCGCAGTGTACCACGAGGTTACCGAAACAGATCCAATCGGCTCTCGGTGACCCTGCTGCGCGCGTGGCCGCATCATCTCTTCGGGCACGGCGACATTGTGGTGGTTTTGTCGCAACTCATCGATAATCCGTCCGCCCAACGTATCAGGCAGTGGCGAGGTCCGGAGTGACAGCGAGGGCCTCGTCCGCTGCAAACCTTGTTGGGCGGAATATCGACTCGCCGCCTAGGCGCAGAGCACACCAGCAGTGGGCGAGGCTTACTATAGGACCGCGAAGTCGCCGAAGAGCGGAAGAAACCGTTATCGAATTGATATCAACGCCCCGCCCTGACCCTGGCTCCCGACCGCGAGCCGCGCACTCGGCGGTAGCCATGTGGCCATCCGCTCCCGTCGTGGTCGAAGGGCCCCTCCCCCGTTCGCGCGCAGCGCGAACTTGGGGGAGGCCGTCGCGCGCAGCGCGGCGGGGTGGGGGCATCCTACGATGCTCTGCTGAAATGCAGCTCGAGCGCGTCGAGCAAACCATCGACCGTGTACACGCTGGCGGTGACGTCCACGTTGAGGCCCTGTTCGGCGGCGGTACGCGCGGTGACTGGGCCGATCGCGGCGAGCGTCAGCCTCCGCGTCAGCTCGGCGGCGCGCGCTCCGAGCAGATCGGTGAGCGCCAGCACCGTGGAGCTCGAGGTGAACAGGACCACGTCCACTTGGTGCTCGAGCAGGTCGAGCAGCTCTTGCCGCTTCTCGGCCGACGCCTTCACCGTGGTGTACGCGGGCACCACGTCGACGTGCACACCGCGTTGTCGCAACAGCTCGGGGAGTGCCTCGCGCGCCTCGAGCGCTCTCGGGATCAGCACGCGTCCCACCTTACCGCCGGCAAGCAACGCTTCTGCCAGCGACTCACCGATGTACTCGTCGGCGACCAGGTCCGCTTGGATGCCGTGAGCGGCCAGGGACACGGCGGTCTTCGGCCCGATCACACCGACCTTCGCGCCCCCGAAAGCACGCGCGTCGAGGCGCAGCGCCCCAAGCGTGCGAAAGAAGCAGTCGACGCCGTTGGCGCTGGTGAACAGCACCCAGTCGTAGTTCTTTGCCGCCCGCGCGGCGTGCTCCAGCGCTGTGACGTCTGGCGGAGGGTGGATCTCGATCGCCGAAAATAGGACAGGCTCGGCCGCGCGATCGCGGATGCTCTGCGCGGTCTTGGCGGCTTGTTCGGGCGGCCGCGGCACCAGCACCCGCTTGCCGAAGAGCGGGCGTGTGTCGAACCAGGCCAGCTGTTCACGGAGCTCGACGACCTTGCCCACCACGATCACAGCGGGGTTCGAGACCCCCTGTTTGCGCACCTGTTCCGCAATGTTCGAGAGCTGACCGGTAACCACGCGTTGCTCGGGGCGCGCACCCCACTGAATCACCGCGACCGGTTCGTCCGGCGAGCGTCCCCCCGTGATGATGGCTTCGCAGATTTCCTCGATCCGTCGCATGCCCATCAAGACGCAAATCGTGTCGGTGGCAGTGGCCAGCTTGTGCCATGCGTCCGGCGACCACTGCTGGCCTTCCTTGTCGCTGCCCGTGATGAACGTGACGCTCGAAGACAGGTCGCGATGGGTGAACGAGATGCCGGCGTAGGCGCTGGCGGCGACCGGGGACGACACCCCCGGCACGATCTCGAACGGGATGCCGGCTTCGACCAGCGCCAGCGCTTCCTCTGCTCCGCGGGCGAAGGTGAACGGGTCACCGCCCTTCAGCCGCACCACCGACTTGCCGGCTTTGGCGTACTGAAGCAGCAGGTTGGTGATGACTTCCTGGGGCGGGCTGCGCTCCCCATAGCGCTTGCCGACGTTGACGATCTCAGCCTGCCGGCAGAACTCGAGCAGCCCCGGATGGGACAGCGCGTCGTGTAGGACCACGTCCGCGATCTCGAGCACGCGCTTGCCGCGCAGGGTGACGAGGCTGGGGTCACCGGGACCCGCTCCCACCAACCAAACTTTGCCTATCGCCATCGCCGTTTGCCGAAGGCTACCCGAGGCGACCCGATAAATCCTGATTTCTGGAAAACTGACAACTGTACTTGACTCCATCCGAAAGATTGGGAAAATTCCTCGTACCTTGTGTGGGGGTGTAAGCTAACGCTTACATGATCTATGCCTTCGACGGGGGGCGACGCAAGGGGGCTAGGTCGGAGCTTCTTCCTTTCGGGAGGCCTATGAAAGCAGCACAAGACATTCACTCGGACGATCATTGGCTGTTGACCGACGGCGTCGCAGCCATCGGGCCGGTGTCCTTCGAAAGCGTGCGGCGCTTCGTCGTCGAGCGCCGGGTCTCGTCGGACGCCATGGTACGGCACTCTTCCTGGCAGATCTGGCGCTCCGCCAACGAGATCACGAAGCTGACAGTGTCGCACCGCGGCGAAACCGTTCGCAACTTGGCGGAAATCTGTGCTGGGGTCGATGCCCGCGCCGCGACGCCCGAGAGCACGCCCCCACCTCCGCCCGACAACCTGTCTTTGAGGCCGCCGGCATCCGACTCCGATCGTCCGATTCGAGCGAGCGTGCGACCCGTCGCGGTCGATCCGGTGGGGGTGCTCGCCGCCACCGACAATATGCGCGATGGGCTGCTCCTGGCGCTGTCCACGGCGGTGGCGAGCGCGCAGGCAGAAGTTGGCCTGCTCCACGAGTCGCGCGCGGGGTTCGCGTCGCCGGTGACGGTCGGAGGTCACGGGCCGGGTGTGGAGTTACTGCTCGGCGAAAAGATGCTCGAAGACGACCCGTCTCTGGCGGCGGCCCACAGCGGCGTGACCGTGATCGCCGAGCCAGAACCCGGACCCGTCGGGCGTTTCGTGCTGGGTCGACTGGCTCGCTGCATCCGCGGGGCCCGCGGCGCGGTCATGATCCCGCTGGTGCTTCGCGACCAGCTCTTGGCGACATTCGAGTTCGGCCGCACCGATCGACCCTTTCTCATCCGCGAAGTCGCCCGCATGCAAGAGGTGGTCGAAGCCCTCACCGAGCGCATCGTGGTGATGGGTTGGGCCGACCACTGAGCCTCGCGCCCGAGCCGCCGCGAAAAATTGTAGCGCCCCGGTCATCGTGCTAGCTCAGCACCCATGCGCACCCTGGCGTGTCTGACAGCAATTCTAGCCCTGAGCGCTACCGGCTGCGGCACCTGCGACACGGGTGGCCAGCAGCCCATCGAGTACAACGGGGGCACTAACAACCTGGTCGAGGGCGAATCCCCGCCAGAGTCGCGCGTGTACGAGACTAGCCCGCCCTTCGGTGAGTATCTGCATTTCCCTGCGGGTAGGCGCTTCGACTTGATGCACGAGCTAGGTGTCGCTCCGCACAGCGTCCAGGGGTTCTTGAGTTTCGAGCGCGTGCCTGGCGAAGGCTCGGGCGATGACAACACCGGCAACTTCGCGCCGGCCGCAGGCAACCAGCTCGTCACCGAGTGCATCGATGAAGAGCGCGTTCGCGTTCGCAACGATACCTGCGCCGAAACCTACCTGCGAGTCGTGCTGCTCGCCGATGGCGTCTCCACGCCCCCCGCCAAACCCTGTCAAGGCGTCAAAACCGACTGAGTCGGCGGGCGGAGGCTCACATCACGGTGACGGATTTGGCGAGGTTGCGCGGCTTGTCGATGTCGTAGCCCAAGTGCCGAGCAGAGTAGTAAGCGAACAGCTGCAACGGCACCGCGTTCAGGATGGGCGAGACGGCGGCGTGGTGGCTGGGCATGGGGATGACGCGGTCCACCAGCTCGCGAACTTCTTTGTCGCCGAGGTCGGCCACGGCCATGATGAACGCGCCGCGCGCCTTCAGCTCGCGCAGGTTGCCGATCATGCGTTCGCGCGTTTCGTCAGGCGGCACCAGCGCCCACACCGGCATGCCGGGCTCGATCAGCGCTAGCGGACCATGTTTCATGGCAGCCCCGCTCATGCCCTCGGCCGGCACGTAGGCAATCTCTTTGAGCTTCAGGGCGCCCTCGGCGGCCACGGGCACGTTCGCGCCGCGGCCCACGAACATCGTGAAGCGATGCCCGGCGAAGCGGCGAGCCAGCTCTTCGCAAGCGCCCGCTTGCTCGAGCATGAGCTTGAGTTTGTCCGGAAGCTCCTGCAACGCCAGCGCCCAGGCACGCCCCTCGCTCGCGCTGAGGTCGCGCATACGCGCGAAGCGCAGGCTCAACAGTTCCGTGGCCAGCACCTGCGCGGTGAACGCTTTCGTCGAGCAGACGCTGATTTCTGGCCCGGCGTGGACGTAGGTGCCGAACGCGGTTTCTCGCGCCAGCGAGCTGCCCACGACGTTGGTGATGCCCGCCACCAGCCCGCCGCGCTGGCGGATCTCGCGGAGCGCGCTCAACGTGTCGGCGGTTTCGCCGCTCTGCGAAATGGCAACGTACAAGGTGCTGCGCTCGACGATCGGGTTGCGCACGGCGAGCTCGGCCGCGTCTTCAGCCACGCACGGGACACGCGCGTAGCGGCTCATCAGGTAGGCCCCCACCTGGGCGCTGTACAAGCTGGTGCCGCAGCCGAAGAACACTACGTTCTTTACGTCGAACAGCTGCTGCTCGTGTGACTTCAAGCCCCCCAAGATCGACGAACCCATCGACACGTCGAGGCGCCCGCGCATCGAGCGATCGATGGCCCTCGGCTGCTCGTGGATCTCCTTGAGCATGAAGTGCTCGTAGTCCCCACGTTCGGCCTCTTCCGGTTGATGCAAGATCTTCTCGACGCGCTTGTCGCGGTCACGTTGGTCGAGATCGACGGTGCGGAAGCTGCCGGCGAAGATCGCGGCGATCTCGCCGTCGTCGAGGATCACCATACGGTCGGTGAAGGGCCGGAGCGCGAGCGGATCGGACGCCACCCAGCACTCGTCGTCGCCGAGGCCGATCACGACCGGGCTGCCGATGCGCGCCGCCACGAGCAGCTCGGGGTCGTCGCGATCGATCGCCACGATGCCGGCGGTGCCTTCGATCTGGCGCATGGCTTCGCGCACGGCCTCGAGCAGTGCGAGACCGCGGGCGAGTCCGCGCCCCACCAGCTCCGCCAGGATCTCCGAATCGGTCTCCGACCGGAACGTGACGCCCTCGGCGCACAGCTGTGCGCGCAGCGCTTCCATGTTGTCGATGATGCCGTTGTGGACGATGGCCACGCGCTCGGACGAGTCACGATGCGGGTGGCAATTCTTGACGCTGACGCCACCGTGGGTAGCCCAGCGCGTGTGACCGATACCGATGCTGCCGGCGAGCGGTTCGGGCTGAGCCTTTTCGAGGGCGCTGATGTGCCCGACCTGCCGCGCGAGCCTGAGCTTTCTTTCGGAGAGCGTGACGACCCCTGCCGAGTCGTAGCCGCGGTACTCGAGGCGCTTGAGCCCGCTGAGCACGATGTCCCACGCCTGCTGCCCCCCGATGTAACCCATGATTCCGCACATTGCTTCGTTCCCTTTTGCTAGCCGTAGATGCGCCGCCGGATCTGCCGCGCGCTGAGCGCCGGCGCCTTGAACCTGAGCAGCGCGAGCTCTTCGGCGATCTGCGAGTAGATGCTGTCGTTGCTGTGACCCGCTCGCTGCAGCTCGGCGTGCCGCGTGCGGATGTGCTCGTCCACCGCGGAATCGAAGCAGTCGAGCACCTCCGCCAGCGCGCGTGCGGCGGCGTGCGGAGAAAGCCCGAGAACCAGCTCGAGCCGCCGCACCGCCTGATCCAACAGCTGCTGCACGAACCCGAGTCTGAACCAGCCCTCGACCCCGCGCCAACTCTTTGCCCGAAATCGGGCAAATCAGCTTTTTTGCTGCTGTACGCCTCCTCAAGGCTTGGTTTGCGACTGTTGCTGTTGTTGCTGCTGGGCTTGGCGCTGAGCTTCGAGCATGGCGTAGGCGGCGGCCGGCCCAGTTGCATCCAGTTCGGCTCGTGGTGCTTGCGCCACCTGGTTCGGACTACAGACGCAACCGGAGGTCCCGCGATCGACCAGGACGAACGCTGACATGTGCATCCCCAACTCTGCACACGACCTTGCGCACTCGGTCGGCCCGCGTTCCATGTCCGCGAGTTCGTCAGTTCGAGCGTAGCCATGAGCGCAAGCGTTGAGCAACAGAGATAGGACAGCTCCAATGATGATGCGATGATACACGTCAGTCTCCCTTCCTCGAGCCCGGGCTGCCCAGTGTGAGCTGCCCCGCAGCGGAATCGAGAGCTTAGAAGAACCGAGAGCCGCCTGTCGACACCAAGCTACCGAACGGCGACTTCTCACATGCTACAAGTAGGTATGCCTTCGCAGCCGCGCGTCGTGTTGTTCCAGGGCGATTCCATCACCGATGCGGGTCGGGTTCGGGGCAACCAGAACCCCAACGACCCGGCGGCCATGGGCCGCGGTTACGCCTTCCTCGCGATGTGTCGCTTGCTCGCTGCGCGGCCGCAGGCTGACATGCTCGTCTACAACCGCGGCATCAGCGGCAACCGCGTGCCCGATCTCGAGGCGCGCTGGCAGCGCGACTGCGTCGATCTAAAGCCAGATCTGGTGAGCATCCTGATCGGCATCAACGATCTCTGGCACAGGCTCGGCGGCAGCAGCCATGGTACCCCCAAGAGCTATGAGACCGAGTTCGGCGCCCTGCTCACGCGCACGCGCACGGCTTTGCCCGAAGCCCGCCTGGTGCTCTGCGAGCCGTTCGTGCTCGAGACCGGCGTCGTCGACGAAAGCTGGTCCTCCGAGTTCGACGAACGCCGCGCCATCGCCGAAAGCCTGGCGCAGCGGCACGCAGCGACGTGGGTCCCTTTCCACGCGACCTTCCGAAGCGCAGTGGCCCGCGACACCGATCCCGCGTACTGGGCCGATGACGGCGTCCACCCCACTCCCGCCGGCCATCAACTCATGGCGGACGTGTGGTACGAGCGCGTGTTCACCCCTCCCGTACACGCAGTCTAACTGCCGCTTTGCCGCATCCTGCGTCGGGCGATCGAGAAACGTGCGGCGATCGGCAAAGGTGCTGTCTTGTGCCCTGTGCCCTGTGCCTCTAGCAAGTGGCGCGCCAGCCAGCTTTCTGCGGTGGCCTGCGGCAGGACGCTGCCAGCTTGTGCCAGTCTGCGCCCATGCGCTTGCGCCAACCCCCGTGTCAGGCAGGCGGGTTCTGGCGAGCGAACTGCAGCTCGTACAGCGCGCGGTACAGGCCATCCAGCTTCAAGAGCTCGTCGTGGTTACCGCTTTCGACGACGTGGCCCTTCTGCAGCACGATGATGCGATCCGACGCACGAACCGTGCTGAGTCGGTGGGCGATCACGAGCGCGGTGCGGTCGCGGATCACTTCTTCCAGCGCCTTCTGCAGGCGAGACTCGGTATCGCTGTCGACGCTGGCGGTCGCCTCGTCCAAAATCAAGATCTCGGCGTCACGGTAGAGGGCGCGTGCGAACGCGATGAGCTGGCGTTCGCCGGCCGAGAAGTTGCCACCGGCTTCGTCGACCCGCGCTTCGAGGCCGCCCGGTCGTTTGCTCAAGAGATCGTAGGCATCGATCCGGCGCAGCACGGCTTCGACCCGCGCGATGTCCGGCGTGCGACCCGCCGATATGTTCTGCGCCAAGGTGCCCGGAAACAAGAACACCTCTTGCGGCACCACGGCGAACTTGGTGCGGAGCGCCTCGCGGTCGAGAGTCCTCACGTCTTGTCCGTTCAAGCGCACCACGCCGCGGTCGACATCGTAGAGCCGCAGGCACAGGCTCGTGATCGTGGTCTTGCCGGACCCGGTGGGACCCACCAGCGCGATCTTCTCGCCGCGCCGCGCGGAAAGGCTGACGTTGTCGAGCACGGGGACGCCCGGCTTGTAAGCGAAGCTCACGTTCGAAAGCTCGAGCGCGACTTCTGGGTCGCCCGCCGTGGCGCCCGAGGCGCTCGTAGAGCGGGGCGGCGCGTCCGGAGCCCGCACCTCGAGCAAGCGGAAAACGCGCTCCGCACCCGCGAGCGCGCTCTGCAGCAACGTGTAGCGCTGTGCGATCGCGCTGAGCGGCTCGAAGAACTTGGTCAGGTACGCCGAAAACGCCACCACGGTGCCGAACGACGTTTCGTGGTAACCGAGCGCCACGATGATCAACGCCAGAGCGATCGAGTGCACGGCGTCGATGGCCGCATCTTGAATCGCATCGTACTTGATGGACGAGATATTGGCGTCGCGATAGGCCGCGTTGATCTCGTCGAACTCGGCCTCGGCGGCTTGTTGGCGGTTGTAGGCCTGGATCACGGTCATACCGTTGACCTGTTCGTTCATGGTGGCGTTCATGCGAGCGGTCTTGGCCCGAATCAGGCGGAACGCTCCGCGCGCCCGGGTGCGCACCCACCATACGATCAGGGCCACCGGAGGGATGGCAGCGAAGGCGATCAGGCTCAATTGGTAGTCGAGCGCCAGCATCAACGCGACGATACCCACCAGGCGGATGAGGTCGCCGAAGGCGTTGAGCGCACCCGAAGCGAAAAGTTCGAGGATCGCGTCGATATCGTTGGTGACCCGAGTCACGAGTCTGCCGACCGGTTGCGTGTCGAAGAAGCCGACGCGCAGCTGGTGCAAGAAGCCGAACACCTTCAGCCGCAGGTCCGCCATGGCGCGCGCGCCTACTACCTGCAGAGCGTAGATTTGAATGAACGTCAGCAGCTGCTCGAGGATGATCACCCCGGCGAACAACAGGCCGCCGCGCATCAACTGGTCAGGGTCCTTCTTGAGCACGCCGTGGTCGATGGCGTCGCGCATGATCAGCGGGGTGAGCAGCGAGGCGAAGGCCGTGATCACGATCACGAACGCGGCCACCCAGAACCACGCCTGGTGCTTCTTGATGAACGGCCACAGCGCGAGCAACAGGCGTACGTCGTGCCCCTTGTCGAAGCTCGCCTCCTCGTGGAAACGCTCGAGGATGGCCTCCGTCCGCTGCTTGGTCGGCGTATCGGGCGACTCTTCCTGCGTTTCGTCGAAACTTACGGTTCCCGAGGCAGTCACGGAACCACCACCTCTCGTTGCAGCGAGGGGTACTCCGCCTCGCCCAGTTTCTCGAGCTCGCTTTGGATTCGCTGCTCTTCGGCGAAGCGAGCGTAGATGCCCTGATGGGCGATCAGTTCTTCGTGAGTGCCGGACTCGACGATGCGCCCGGCATCCAGGACGATGATGCGATCGCAGCGCCGCGCAGCAGCCACGCGGTGGGTCACCAGGATCACGCTACGCTCGGAGCGCTCCCGGTCGATGGTGTCGAGAATTCGCTTTTCGGTTCGAGCATCGACTGCGCTCAAGGGATCATCGAGCACGAGAATACGGGGCTGGACCAGCAGCGCCCCCGCGAGCGCGACGCGCTGCTTCTGCCCACCCGAGAGTTGCACGCCGCGCTCGCCCACGATCGTATCCAGGCCATCTGGCAGCGCTAGCATCTCGTCCAGCACGTGCACGCGCCTCGCCGCGTCTCGAATACTCAGCAGCGCAGCCTCCGAATCCGGCTCGTCCAGCGGGAACGCGATGTTGCGGGACACGGTCGTCGAGAACAGGAAGGCGTCTTGCTGAGCGTAGCCAATCATCTTGCGCACGTACGCCAGGGGTAGGTCGCAAATATCCTGGCCATCCAGGAACACTCGACCAGGCGGCGTCGCCAACAGGCGCGGTAAGAGTTCGGCCAGTGTGCTCTTGCCGCTCCCCGTGCGGCCTACGACCGCGATCGATGCCCCCGGCTCGAGCATGAAGCTCACGTCGTCCAGAACCCGCGTGTCGGCGTGTGAAAAGCTGAGGTGGCGCACCTCGAGCCGTCCGACGCCGTCAGGCGTGGGTGTGGCCGGGCCATCGACGATGTCCGGGACCGCCTCGTAGATCTGCGCGAGCCGGGTGTACGCAGCGCGCCCGCGTTGTACCAGACCGACCAGGAAACCCAGCGACATCAAGGGCCAAGTGAGCCGCCCGAGGGCTCGGTAGAACGCCAGGAAGCCACCGGTGTCGAGCTCGTCGGCGAGCATCAGGTAGCCACCGTACCAAAAGACGACGAGCGCCCCCACGGCGGTGATGGCTTGCATTACGGGGCCGAAGGAGCCGCGCAGGCGCGCCAGTGCCAGGCTCTTCTCCAGGTACTGCTGGTTGGTGCGCGAGAATGCGCGAATTTCCTGTTCTTCGAGCGCGAACGAACGCACGACACGCACGCCGGCGATGCTGTTCTGCACCTGCTCGCTCATGGCGCCGATCGCGTTTTGGTTCTCGAGCGTGCGCGTGTAGAGCTGGCGCGAGAAGCTGCGCGTGACGATGATCAGGACCGGTAGCGGCGCCAGCGCTGCGACGGTGAGCTTGGCAGAGATGGGGAGAGTGACGGCGAGCGCGCTCACCAGCGCGAACGGAGTGTTGATGACGTTCAATACGCCGAAGCCCAGCAGCAGCCGGACCTGAACCAAGTCGTTCGTGACGCGGCTCATGATTTCGCCGGAGCTCATGCGCTGAAAGAATGGCGGGCCCAGGCGCTGCAAGCGGTAGAGCAGCGCGCGACGGAGCTCGTACTCTGCGATGCGCCCGGCGTTGAACACGACGAGGCGCGAGAGCACACGCGCGACGAAGGCGCCCAGCGCGACCGCCACCAACAAGCAACCGAGGTTCAGTGCCAACGCGTCTTGGCCACTGGTAGCGGCGTTGATCGCGGACATGAAGTGATTGTCGAACCACCACTGCGCCACCTGGTACAATCCCAGGAGCAGCAAGCCGACGCCGAAGCGACCAGCGTGTCGCTTGAACTGGGCGCCGAGCTCGACAGGGATGCGTCCAGGATCGGTAGGCGTGTAGGGAAACATGGTTGATGAACGAGGGAACCGTCAGCGGGGTCTGAGCCTAGGAGACAGGCGTGTAGGGCAATCCGGCCACGCTGGCTACCCCTGTATCGTCTTGGAATGCACGCGAGTTCTAGATCACGCTTACGGTCGCCGAAGTCTGTCGAAGCGTCGCTGGCACCGATATTGATCGAACAGCTGTCCCAAGCAGCGACCGTTCGGTCTTTTCGGCCCGATACGCGAAGTGATGCAACGGCGGTGTTCGCAAATTTGAAGCTCTGTCCCCCCCCCAACGTCGGGACTCGAGTTCGTATTTACCCGAATCCTAGCTTGCGGCAAGCCGACGTGCGCGCGCGCTCGTTCAACCCGCGCGCCAGATGCCGGAGCCGACGTCGAGCGGCCACGTCGGCACGGGTGCGGGATACGATGGTTTGGCTATTAGGTATCCTTGACCGTAGTGCACGCCGCAGTCGACGACAGCGCGCAGCTCGTCGATGGTTTCGACGCCTTCAGCCACGACTTTCGCCCCGAGATCTTCGCACAATCGTACCACGTGTCTCACCAATAGCTGCTGCCGCTTAGACCTGTCGATACCGCGCGTGAGCGCCAAGTCCAGCTTCACGATGCTGGGCTCCAGATCGATGATGCGCTTGAGATTGGAGTAGCCAGCGCCGAAGTCGTCGATCACGAGTAGTGCGCCCGTGCGCGAGCAGACCTCTTTCAAGACGTTCACACAAAGATCGAAGTACGCGAACGCGGCCGTCTCGGTGATCTCGAGATAGACGTCGGCGCCATGGAAGCAGAGCGGATCGTCAGGACGCACCAGCCAGCGCTGGCTCAACTCGTGCGGGTGGAGGTTGATGAAGAGCGGGGTCTCCTGGACCCGGTCGAACGCCACCTCGCGCACGGAGCGACCGAGCTGACCGCAGCAGTTTTCTGCTTGCGCCCGTTCGAAGAGGCGCTGCGGATCGGCGAATTCGGGCCACCGACAGCGACACAATGCCTCGAGCGCGAAGGTCTCGCCTGTCTCGACGCTCACGATGGGCTGGAAAACCACGTGCAGGTCGCTCGGACCGAGATCCAGCACCGACCTCGTGTGGGTCTGGGGCGCCAGACTGAGTGCCTTCCGTTTCTCGCTCATTCGCGTTCCGGGTGTGCTTGACACCCGCCTATGAATGGTAAACGGCGCAGCCGAGCTGGGTGATAATGCCCCGTCCGAGATTCGTCAGCGCTGGGGCGCAGTACGCCAGGTCGACGAGCGCCGCGGCAAAAATCCCAGCAATTGCGTGCCGAAGTCAGAACACTCCGATGCTGAAATGGAAGGCACCGAACTCCTCCCAGAAGCGCTGATTCTCTCGCTCGGGCAGGATGGCGTCCAAGAAGCGTTCCACGTTGATCCCGTAGTCGAACACCAACGGACCCACAGGCGTACCCACACGCAACCCGGCGCCTACCGCATAGCGCAAACGCAGCTCTTCGAACGCGGACGACTCGGTGCTGGTCCACAGGTTGCCCGAGTCCACGAAAAACGCGGTGCGTAATGTTTGTCCCAACGGCACGCGCAATTCGACACGCGGGTTCACGAAGAAATCGCCGCCGCGAATCACCACTTCGTTGGTGGTTAGACACGAGTCCGGGGGCATGGCGCTGGAGCACGCAGGGTCACGAGCGCTTTCGAGCAAACGCTGTGCGATGTCCTCGGGGATCATGGCGTCTTGCAGGAACCCGCGCACGGTGTCGAAGCCGCCCATGAAGAACAACCGATCGGGATAGGTCCTGGACTCTGCCGTGAGCTGCTGGATCAGGCCCCAACGGAAGCTCGCGGCCAGCGAGAGGCCGTCCTCACGCAGGCGAACATAACCTGCCACGCGATTCGTGTAGCGCAAGAAGTCGCTCGGGGTCGCCGCGAAGACACCCGAATCCTCCGGCGTGCCCGCGGTCTGCTCTTCCTCGACGGGGTTGGCGTTGACGTGCTCGACGCCGGCGGCGACGAAGGTGCCCGAGCTGGGCTCGAGCGGCTGGTCGCGTCGGTCCCAGGCCAGCTCGACACGCTGCGCGAGAGCCACGGTCGTCCCTTCGGGCACCCGGAACACGTTGCGGAGCTGCGGGTTGTTCTGGACGTAGTCCTCGAGCGCGCCCTTCTGTTCCTGGCCGAAGATGCGCGCGTCGTTCAGCTCGAGCGATCCGCCGAGTTGCAGCGAGAGCTCGCGCCCTGGCCGGTAGTGCAGCGTCAGGAGTGCAGCGTCTTTGGTGATGCCGAAGTCGCGTGAGTTGTCACGCACGTCGAGGCCCTCGACGGTGAGCCGAAAGCGAGGCCCGAGACCGATCTCGGGGAACTCGACCGAGACCGAGTTGCGCCGCTCCAAGCGTTCGACCAGGCTGAGTTCCTCGAACTTGTCGCGCACGTCCTTCTCGAAGATCAGCGCGATGGGCAGGATGCCGAGCTGACTGCGCAGCGTGAACTGGATCGCCGACCCGGCGATGCTGCGGTGCCCATACTCGAAGGTGAAGCGCACGCCGTCCCCGGTGCTGAACCCGGAGCGGGTATCGACGTACTGAAAGTTCTTCTCGCTCACCTGGATCACGACCACCTTCTCGCGCGCCGGCACGTAAGGATCGGCGAAGCCCACGGTCACGGACGCGAACACCCCCAGGGTCGCCAACTGTTCCTCGGTGCGGCGCACCAGGCTACGTCGATACAAACCGCCAGCCTCGAGCGCGATGCGGCGTCGGATCAAGCCTTCTTGAGTGCGGCGCGCCCCTCTGATTTCGATGCGCGACACGCGCACCTGCTCGCGTTCGACGATCTCGAACAGCACGCGCCCGCGGGTGTGATCGTAGGATAGCTCGAGTGGTGTCGAGATCTCGGCGAAGGCGTAGGCTTCTTCGGCGTAGCGCTCCAACAGCCGTTGCCGCGCAGCTTCGACCTCGACGAGCGAGACGGGCGTGCCCGGCTCCAGCTCGGCGACCTCGAACAGCTCCTGCTCGATCAGGGCCCGATTGCCTGCGAAGGCGACGTCGTACAGTCGCGTGAGCGGTCCCAGCTTGATCGGGATCACCAGATCGGCACGCTCGGAGCACGTGACCGACTTCCGCGTGTCCGAAGCGCACTGCGAGCCTTGCTCGACGGTTTCGGCCAGGGGCAGGCCGATCTCGTCGTAGCTGCAGCCGAACTGTGGCAGCCTGACCGGCGCGAGCGGGCGGCACGTGCCCGGCTGCGCGCGCGGATCGCAGCGCGTGCGCACCGGGATCGCGGGGCCGACCTCGGCGCTCAAGTAACCCTTGGAGCGATACAGATCCTGCACGTGTTCGAGGGCTCGTTCGTAGACCTCGGGCACGAAGTGTTGCCACGGCTCGACGCGATACGGTACCACCGCGCCACGCTCGATACCCCCGAAGGACGGGTCCACCGCGTTCGGGTTCACTGCTTCGAAAAAATCGTCACCGGGCAGCTCTTCTGCGAGAAACCCGTCGATCTCGGAGTCGATTTCGGCGGCGTCGAGGGGTCCGGTGAGGCAGGGGTAGTGCCGCCGCTCGACGCGAACCGGGGCGCCCTCACGCACGTGAAACCAGAGCTCCATGAGCGAACCGTCGTCGGACTTTCGCACCTCTACCGAGCTCTCGACGTCGAGGAAACCGCGCTGCTGATAGAACTCGGACAGCTTCGCGTTGAGGGCGAAGGGCGACCAATCGTCGGTGCGTTCGTCGAGCAGCTCTCCCTCGAGCAGGGCCTCGTCGAAGGTATCGTTGCGCGAGAACTTCAGCACGACCAACGGGCCCGCGTCGATGTCGACGATCAGCGAAGCGTCGTACCCGCGATGGGCCAGCCGATGGGAAACGTTCGCGTGGTGAAAGCCAGCCAGGCGCAGCTCTTCGGCGAGCGCGTCGTCGGCCGCGAGCAGCGCTTGAGGGCTCGCCAGGTCCCCCAAGTCCACCTCGTACTCCGAAAAGAAGCGCTCGATACGAGCTCGATTCGCGGCAGGCACCACGCTGAAGCTTCGCGACTTCACGGTCAACGGGGACCCGGCGTCCACTACGATGCTCAAGAGCACCGCGCGCGGGTCATCGGTGTCGACGACGAGCGCTCTGGCCTTGGCGCTGGTGTAGCCGTTCTCGGCGTGCGCGGCGGCTACTCGCGCCGCGATCTTGGGCAGGTCTTGCTCGGTGAGCTCCATGCCTACCATCACCTCGGCTTGTGTGAGCAGCTCTTCCCTGCCGAGCGCGCTGCCTTCGAGACGCACGGAGGCGACCGTGCGCCGGGGCACGACGCGCAGGCGCAACACCAGGAGCGAGCCCGCGTGGACCACCTCGGCCACAGCCGACGCGAAGCGGCCCATGTCGCCGAGCTCGCGCAGGGCGCGGCGCGCCACCTCCGCCGTGAAGGGGTCGCCGACCCGTACCCGCGTCAGCGCGACTTGCTCTTGCCAGAGCTCCCCCTCGACCACCACTTCGATGCGCCCGACGCGACTGCCCGGCGGCAGCGCTGGCAGCGGTGGTCCCAGCGACGGGATCTCGCGCGGCGTCACCCGCTCGTTCGACGCAGCCGACTCGTCCGGCGCATTCGCTGGCTCAGCCGAACGCTGGGCCAAACTCGGCGCACTCAGCAGCAAAAGCGCAACGCAGACGACCAAGGTCCTGACGCCGCGCCAACTGCACATACCTTCCTTTACACGACTGGCGGACGAAAGGAACCATTCCACCGGAGCGATCGCCATTCCGCAGCCAGCCGCAAAGGACAGCGGCAGCACCCGCGCACACGGGGCCCCCACGTCGCCAGAGTGGCGACTTTGCTGCGGGGACCGTCGGCGATTTTGCCAGCGCTCGATAGATGACAATACTACCCGTGTTGGACGCTCCCAGTAACTACACCGCCGCCAGCCACGAGCGCCCTGCGAAGGGCGCGCGCCCTGCGCAGAGCCGCCGAATGCCCAGGAAGCGAAAGCTTCGGCGCTGGCTCGGCTGGGGTTTGGTGGGCTCAGCAGCGCTCGTGATCGCGCTCTGGCTGGCCGTTCACAAGATACCGTGGATGGGTCCGCTCGTTGCCAACTCGCTGCGCGCGGTGATCGGCGCGGAGGCCGTGACGTGGCTGGAGGACACGGCCTACGGGCTCGAAGATCGGTTCAACCGGGTCTGGAAGAAGAACGAGCAACCCAAGGCTTATTGGGACGTCAAGACCGCCAAGAAGGCTTCACCCCAGCCCTCCCGGGCGCCCCAACCGACCGCTGCAGCGGGGCCCGCAGCGCCGCCGCCACTCCCAGAATTCTCGCTGAAAGACGTAGGCCCGGTCCACAAGGCATGGAAGGCGCCCGGTGACGGTGAGTGGTTGCCCATCGTTGATTCGCGACAGCCGAACGACGAGGTGCGGCTGCTCAAGACGTTGCTGCATCCCGACAAGAACCGCTCTTGGGCCGATCTCTTCGTGGTGGCTGTCGACCTGCGCCGGGTCGCCGTGCATCCCATGGCGGGCTATCAGGAACCGAAGAGCGACAAGCCCGAGGCGGCGGCGTACAAGCGCAAGGCCAAGATCCCCGAGAGCGACCACGCCAATCTTCTGGCCGCCTTCAACGGCGGGTTCATGACCGAACACGGCCACTACGGCATGCGGCTCGACGGCATCACCTTCGTCGATCCCAAGGACAAGGCCTGCACCTTGGCCCAGTACGAGGACGAGAGCCTGGGCATCGGGCCGTGGACGGCGCTGAAGGCGCGCGAAAGCGAGATGCTCTGGTATCGCCAAGCACCGAACTGCATGTACGTCGACGGCGAAATCCACCCTCTGCTGCAAGCTGCCAACGTGCGGCATTGGGGCGCGACGCTGGACGGCGACACGGTGATCCGGCGCTCGGCCGTGGGCATGGGGCCGGACCCGAACACGCTGTACGTCGGTATCAGCAACCACACCAACGCCAAGGTCATGGCCGAAGGCATGCGGCACGCCGGCGCAACCACGATAGCGCAGCTCGACGTCAACTGGTCGTACCCGAAGTTCGTGCTGTACGAACCGAAGGGCAAGGACGGTCAGCTCATCGCGGTAGCGCTGGCTGAAGGTTTCGAGTTCTCCGAAGACGAGTACATTCGCAACCGCGCGATGCGTGACTTCTTCTACCTGACTCGCAAAGTCGCCCCCAAGGCAGCGCCGGAAAAGCCCTAGCGTGCCCGAGCTGCCCGAGGTCGAAGTCACACGCCGGCGCATCGCGCCGGTGCTCCTCGGGCGCCGCATCGCCCGCGTCAACACCACGCGCCCGAGCTACTTTTTCCTGACGCCGCCCGGAAAGCTGCGCTCCGCTTTGGTCGGCACGACCAGCACCGAGATCGTGCGGCACGGCAAGTACCTCGTCGCGCGGTTGGACAGCGGGGCCGGCCTGCTGTTGCACTTGGGCATGACCGGACAGCTCTTCACCTCGGACGTGCATAGCCCGCGCTTGCTGCGCAAGACAGCGCGCGCGGCGCTGGCGCCCGGAGAGCAGCGCGGCTTCCAACCAGATGCACACACGCACCTCATGCTCGAGTTCGACGACGGCGGTCCCAGCCTGTACTTTCGCGACGTGCGCAAGTTCGGCAAGGTGCGCCTGTTGAACGAGAAGCTCGCCGATCCTCGGCTGGACCGATTGGGCACCGATGCGCTCGCCATCGAGCCCGCCGAGCTGTACGAGCGCACACGCGACCGCAAGGTTCCGATCAAGTCAGTCTTGCTCGATCAGGCGGTCCTGGCTGGCGTCGGCAACATTTACGCCGACGAAGCGTTGTACCTCGCCGGGGTCAGGCCCGCGCGCGCCGCACGCCGCGTCACGCGCGAAGAATGCGCTGCGCTGGTGCGCGCGGTGAAACGCGTGCTCGGTCGCGCCATCGAAGCCGGCGGCAGCAGCATCAGTGACTTCGTCGGGCCCGATGGGAGCGACGGGCATTACCAGGACGAACGCTGGGTCTACTCGCGCACGGGCGAGCGCTGCCGCCGCTGCGCCACACCCATCCGGCGCCTCGTCATCGGCCAGCGGTCTGCTCACTTTTGCCCCCAATGTCAGAAATAACGGGGCTATTCTGAGCGCCCATGAGCGAAGCAGCCAAACGCGCAGCAGCCCGAGCGGCGCTGGACTTTCTTCCCACTAGCGGTGTTGTCGGCCTGGGTTCCGGCTCCACCGCCCGGCTGTTCATCGAAGAGGTTGGGCGTTTGGTGGCAGCAGGGCGCTCACTCGTGGGCGTGGCGACCAGCGGCGACAGCCGTGCGCTCGCCGAACATCTCGGCATCCCGCTGCTCGATGACGCAGGCCCGTGGGAGGTAGCTGTCACCGTCGACGGGGCCGACGAAGTCAGCGCCGTCCTCGACGTGATCAAGGGCGGCGGCGGTTGCCACACCCGTGAGAAAATCGTGAACCAGGCGTCGGCCATCAACATCATCGTGGCCGACGACTCCAAGCTTTCCCGGCAGCTCGGCGAAAAATGGCCGGTACCGGTCGAGGTGCTCGCCTTCGGGCACCAGGCCACCCGCGATCGGCTGCGCGAGCTCGCGCCGACCGAGCTCAGGACGCGCGACGGCAAACCCTGGATCACGGACGCGGGCAACTACATCTACGACGTGAAGTTCGGGCCGCTCGTGTCACCCGCGGCCACCGACGCGCTGCTGCATACCATCCCGGGCGTGGTCGAGACCGGTCTCTTCGTTCGGCGGGCTCAGCGCGTCTTGATCGCGGGCCCGCACGGCGTGCGCTCGCTCGAACCCAGCTCGTGAGCTGGCCCCTCGTCCGCAGTCTCCGAACGGACCTGCTGGAGGAGGTCTCCCGACGTTGGGGTACCTCGGACTCGCTCCGGCCGCGGCACCCAGGGCCGGCGGCCTGAACCGGTTCGGGCCCTGGGCAGGCCGCGGGTTGGGCCCAGGGGGGCCTGAGGGTAGGCAGGTGAAGGGGCAGAGTGGGGGGACCGAGTCGGCTAAGCCCGCGGACCCATTGACAGCGACGTCACCCCTTAGGAGACTCGGGCTACTTGTCGTAGACAAAAATCGAGTAAATTAGAGCATTAAGTTCCCGAGCTACACTGGTGACATCGCTTCGTATCGAAGTTGCAGGACAAACTGACGTTGGGCGCAAGCGGGCGCACAACGAAGACAACTTCTCAATCATCGCTGAGTTCGGCTTGTACATCGTAGCCGATGGTATGGGCGGACATGCATCCGGGGAGGTCGCCTCGAAGATGGCGGTCGACACGTTGCAAGAGTTCTTCTCTGCCACCGCCGACGACCCCGAACGAACGTGGCCCTACAAGATGGACCGTTCGAAGGGCTACGAAGAGAACCGACTCATCACCGGCATCAAGCTCAGCAATTTGCGCATCTACGAGCAGGCTCAGCGCAACTCCAAGCAGCGGGGCATGGGCACGACCATCGTGACTTTGTTCGCGGTCGAAGACGGCGTCTACGTGGCACACGTCGGTGACAGTCGCGTGTATCGCATTCGCAACGATCAGATGGAGCAGCTGACGGAAGATCACTCGCTCTTGAACGACTACAAGAAAATGAAGCACCTCACGGAGGAAGAGATCGCGAACTTCCCCCACAAGAACGTGATCGTGCGCGCGCTCGGCATGAAGGACACCGTCAAGGTCGACACCCGCTTCGAGGCCCCCAGGGTGGGCGATACGATGCTGTTGTGCACCGACGGTTTGTGCGGTCCGGTCTCGGACGAGCGCATCCTCGAGATCGTGCGGACTCAGCCTGACTTGCCCGCGGCGACCAATCAGCTGATCGAGGAGGCCAACATGAACGGCGGCCCCGACAACGTCACTGCGGTGCTGGCGCGCTGGGTCGAGTAGTCGCTCGCCTCACGGGCGCTGCGGAGGCAGCACGCGCACTGGGGCCGGTGTCATCGGCACCGTGATCGACTCGCCTGCGAGCGGACGCAGCACGGCGTAGGCAGCGAATACCATCGCCAGCATCAGCAAACTGGTGATCAGGTACGTCATGATGGGCGGCTCTTTCGAAGTGCTCCAACCGTCGGCATAGAACTTACCGCCGCTGCGCTTTCTGAGCTTGCGTTGAAAGCCAGCAACCAAGTCGGGCGCTTCGTGTTCCATGCGCGACGACTTGCGGATGAGCGCCCGGATGCTGCCCGCCTCGAGGTCGTCCGTCGTATCCCGGGGGGCCTCTTCGCCGGGTGCTTCGTGTTCGTCCCCGTGCTTCGTCATCCTATCTTCTCTCCCAACAGCTCTTCGACGAGCGCTTTCAGCATGGTGCGAGCGCGATGGATGCGGCTCTTCACAGTGCCCTCCGCCAGGCCCGTGATTTCGCCGATTTCTTCGTAGCTCAAGTCTTCCACGTCTCGCAAAATGAGCACCTCTCTGAAGTCGGGCTCCAGTTGCGCCATCGCGCGGTGCACGATCTGCTCGACCTGAAACCCCTCGACCATCTGATCGGGGCGGGCTACGGCCCCGTAGGTGACCGCCTTGGCATCCCCGAGCTGCGAGCGATCGGCGATCGGCTCGAGTTCGTCCTGCGCGTCGGTGTAGCGCCGCGCCAGGTATTTTACCCGGTTCTTGCAGAGGTTGACGGCGATCCGGTAGACCCAGGTGCTGAGCTTCGAGTCACCGCGAAACTGGCTGATCGCCTTGAACACCTGCACGAAGACTTCTTGCGCCATGTCCTCGGCTTCGTCGCGCCGCCCCAACATGCGGAACACCAAACGAAACACGCGTTGCTCGTAGACCTGGACGAGCTCGATGAAAGCGCGCTCGTCGCGGGCCTTCAGGCGCTCGATGAACTTGTGCTCTTCCCCATCAAGCACGGGCATGTCCCATACACCCGGTGGTGAGTCGCTCGGATAATGCCCGACCCTCGAAGTTGGACGAGTCAGATCCAGGGGTATCCGCGGAGCGCCCACGCAGGTGCGACACTCCGAGCGCGGCGCAGTTCCCAGGACCAAGCGCTCGAAATTGCAGTGCCTCCGATTCGCAGCATCGCCAGCGGCAGCCGAACCCGAGCGCCATGGTTCGGTGGTGACTCAGCTCGCGTTGGTTCCGGCGCATGGATTCGAACCACGATTCAGGGATTCAAAGTCCCTTGTCCTACCCTTAGACGACGCCGGAGTCGGCTGGAAGCTAATCGCACTCTGAACAAGATCAACTCAAACCGACACTTCTGCGTCGAAGGGCGATGGGACGACCACGCCTGGCCACATTCTGCCACCGCCGACGACGGGCCCACCGGCCGATCGGGCGCGATCAGCGCTGCGTCAGCTCGTGCACTCGATCGACCACGAACTTCACGTTGTCGGGAGGAGTCTCTGGGAAGATGCCGTGACCGAGATTGAAGATATGCCCGCCGCCAGGGCCCGCCAGCTCGAGCACGCGCCGGACCTGCTGATCGAGCACGTCGCGCGGTGCGAACAGCAGGATCGGATCGAGGTTACCCTGGAGCGCAACGCCTTCACCGAGTCGGCGGCGTGCTTGGTCGAGCGGTGTACGCCAGTCGACGCCGATGACGCTGCCGCCAGCGTCACGCTGCAGCTCGAGCAGGTTGCTGGTGCCCGTACCGAAATGGATGACGGGCACCCCGCTGCCCCCGACTCCATCCAGGATGCTCTTCACGTGGGGCATCACGTAGCTCTTGTAGTCGTCTGGCGACAGCGCGCCCACCCACGAGTCGAAGAGCTGCACGGCGTCTGCACCCGCTTCAATCTGCGCTTGCAGATAGCTCTTCACCACGGAGCTCAGCTTCTGCATCAGGGCGTGCCAGAGCCGGGGCTCGGAGTACATGAGTTTCTTGGTGATCAAGTAGTGGCTGCTCTTGCCACCCTCGATCAGGTAGCTGGCGAGGGTGAAAGGCGCCCCGGCAAAGCCGATCAGCGGAGTCTTGTTGCTGAGCTCCGCCTTGATCATGCGGATGGCTTCGAGCACGTGGGGCAAGCCTTCTTCCGGAGCAAACTCGCGGAGCGCCTCGATCTGGCTCGCCTGACGAATCGGCTCGTAGATCACCGGGCCCTCGCCCTTGGCGAACTCGAAGGGCGCGCCCATCGGCTCGAGCGGCAGCAGGATATCGGCAAAAAGGATGGCGGCATCGACGCCGTGCGCCCGCACGGGCTGCAACGTCACCTCGGTGGCAACCTCGGGCCGGCGACAGATCTCGAGCAGCGTGTACTTTTCACGGATCGCGCGGTACTCGGCCATGTAGCGCCCCGCCTGCCGCATGAACCAGATCGGTGTGCAGTCGACCGGCTCACGCCTGCACGCCCGCAAGAAGCGATTCCACATGAGCGTCGGTTACTTCTCGCCGTACGCCGCGGGGGCGGCAGCGTCGAGGGTATGAGGTGCCTTTTCGCCGGCGGCCTGCTTTTGCTGCATCTCGTACTTCGACGGGCATTTGGCCATGATGTGGCTGGCTTCGAGGTAACCGCCGTCGGCGCCCGCGAGCCGGCCCTCGGCGGTGACCTCGACGTCGATGTTGGGGACGTCGCGGAAGGTGTCTGGAACGACACAATTCTGATAGCGGACCGGCAGCTCTGCACCTTCGGAGTGGATCTTGAAGCGATACTCGCAGGGGTTGTCGCGCTTCACCAAACTGCCTTTGACCAGGTAACCTTGCGCCCGCACGGTCCGATCTTCGAACTTGCTTTTCTGCGCCACGAGCTGGTCGACCTTGATAGCGTAGATGCTGGCGTCGCCCGCGCTGCTGAACATCAGCGTGAGCACGCCCCCGCCCACCACGAGCAAGGCCACCAGCAAACCGAGGTTGCGCCGGGGCCGCGGGGGTTCTGGCGCCTTGGGCTGGGCCGGAGCGGCCACCCCGCCATCCACCGCCTCGACCGCTTGGGCCTGATTGACGGCGTCTGCCAGCTCTTGATCGAGATCCTTCATGCGCCTGTGGCAATGTAGTTCGCAGCCGGCGTCGGGTCCACCCCGAGGCCCACGGACTGTTTCAGCGGCGCAGCCGCCTCCCGAGCCGGGCGCCAGCCCACCCCGCCAGCGCAGCGCTCGCGCCCATGAACGCTCCCGCCGCTGCGGCCACAGCCCCCCCCACCCCACCCGCCAGCAGCGACAACCCGAGCACCACTGCGCTCCCGAACAGGTTCCCGAGGACGGCTTCTCGCACCCCGGCCTTGCCCCCGAAGCGTCCGACCAGCAGCGCCGACCCGAAACAAGCCAAGCAGAACGAGAGCATGAGCGGTGCGGCTTGGAGGACCGCGGCCCAACCCTTTTGTGTGGCTGACGCGCGCGCAACCGCCGCAGGCAGGTCGGATTCGGCAGCTGCCCCGAACACCCACAACGCGAGCCGCGAGCCCACCCATGTCGCCACGATCGCCAGCGGCAGCCATAGCGTGACGGTAAAGCCGGCGCCAATCACGAGGTAGTGCCACGGCGGGCGCTGAGGGGCGTCGTCAGACGAGCTTTGCAGGACGGGCAGGCGGCGCACCACGCGCCTGACACTTAGCGGAGCTACGAATTTCAGCAACCCGTCACGACGTAAACCCGATGACGAGACTGTATGCTACGCGGTTCTCTCTTCGCATTTGCGCCGATGTTCGCGGCGTCCATGGCTGGAGCAGCTGAGCCTCAGGCAGCTGAGCCTCCGCGCCCGAGCTTCGAGCCCGTGCTTTACCGCCCCTGGGTGGCGGGCGAGTCGCTTCCGACGCCCCCCGAATCCGCCGACGCGGCGCCCGCGCGCCTGGTCCCAGGCCCCGAATACGCCCGGCGTCCTTACCAGGTGTCGGCCGGCATCGCTCTGCTCCCCTTCGAGTGCCTCGCCAGCCGCCGCGCGTGTGGTTCCACTGCTCAGTCCGTGAGCTTCGGGTGGCGTACCACGCCGCACTTTGCCTGGGCGCTCGCCGCCGACCGCACCCAGCTGACTGCCGGCAACCGTTACTACCTGGCACTCGGCGCCAGGGTCTTCGCGTACGAACGCGGTCCCCTCGATCCCTTCCTCGAGCTGAACCTCGGGGGCGAGGTAGCGACTGAAGCCGAAGGCGTGGCGCTCGCTGGAGAGATCGTCTTCGGCCTCGGGCTAACCCTGGTCGAGCACCTGATGCTCGCGCCGACGCTAGCCTTCCGTCACTCGGAACACCGGCTGGGCGTGTGTCGCTCCGCCCTGGCCACCTGCGACCCCTGGTCCCACGATCGCACGTACTGGATCGCGCTCGGCCTCGGCGTCGGCGCCGTCTGGGGCCCCCCCCACTAACCCTGATGTGACATTCTGCGTGGCAGGCTCGGGATCAGGTTCTGGTTCTGGAGCAGGGACCCCATGTTGACCTGACGCACTGCATCCATTCTTTGAGAGTTGTTTGTTTTCGCGCAGTTGAGATCGCGCGCATGGCTGCATGTAGTTACAACTTGATTAGCGACTTGCTTTGATTGCCGTATTGGCGCACTGG
>JAICQQ010000287.1 GCA_025937785.1 Polyangiaceae bacterium | reverse complement strand
GAAGCGGCTGACAGTGCCGGGGAAGCTGAAGGGGCTGACAGCGCTGGGGAAGCTGAAAGGGCTGACAGCGCTGGGGAAGCTGACGCGGTGGCTGACAGCGCTGGGGAAGCTGACGCGGTGGCTGACAGCGCGCGACCGGCTGGAGAGGGTGACGCTGCGCAGCGTCACGCTGAGACTGAGGGAGAGACGGAAACCGACTAATGGCGAAAGGCAAAGGCAAAGGGAAAGCAGAGGAGCCGCTCGAGGTCCTCCACGCTGATGCGGGTGCGAAGCCGCCGAAGGACGCCAAGCGCGCGAAAGAGGTCAAGCCCGCGAAAAGGGCCAAGGGGGCCCAGGGAGCGCAGCTCGCCGACACCGCTCACGACGCGGTCGCGGCGCAGCCATCGCAGGCTGTGAAGGCCCCGAAGGCCCCGAGAGCGGAGCCGGCACCGAAAGCTGCGAAAGCGGAGAAGGCCGCGAAAGCGGAGTCCGCCGCGAAAGCCGAGGAGGGCGCGAAGACCGCAAAAGCGGAGCGCGCTGCGAAAGCGGACAAGGGCGCGAAGGCCGCGAAAGCGGAGCCGGCGCCGAAGGCTGCGAAAGCGGAGAAGGGCGCGAAGGCCGCGAAAGCGGAGCCGGAGCCGAAAGCTGCGAAAGCGGAGAAGGGCGTGAAGACCGCGAAAGCGGAGCCGGAGCCGAAAGCTGCGAAAGCGGAGAAGGGTGTGAAGACCGCCAAAGCGGAGCCCGCCGCCGACCAGAAGCGGGCCAAAGCGTCCAAGACTGAGAAGACTTCGTCGAAGCAAGGCAAAGGCTCGAAGCCCGGCAAAACGCTGGAGGCGGCGCCGACGGAAGCCAAAGAGCTGAAGGCAGCGAAAGCTGCCAAGGCAGCGAAAGCGCCGAAAGCTGCCAAGGCAGCGAAAGCGCCGAAAGCTGCCAAGGCAGCGAAAGCGCCGCAGCCAGCAAAAGACCCCCGAGAAGGCGCCGACGCGCTCGAACCGGGGCAGATTCAAGAGTCAGCTCACGCGACAAAAGCGCCGAAATCGCTAAAGAAGACGAAACGGGCGCCACCGTCACAGCACGAAGCAGGGATGCCTGCGCTTGCGGACGGCGTTGCAGCTGAGCCGGCCGTTACCGAGTCAGCCGAGGACCTCGCGGTGGGCGCGAAGTCGGGGCGCCGCTCCCGGCGCAAGACTACCAACGGAATGACGGCCACGTTCGTTGCGGCGGAACCCTTGGCTGCAGATTCGACGGACGCTGGCGATCATGCAGGCGGTGACGGGTCCGAGCGAGGTTCCGAGTTTTCGGACACGGCGATCGAGGGAGAGGTCGCCGACGCGGCAGATCTCGAAGCTGCGCCGGCGTCCGTCGAGGTGGAGCACGATCCCTCCGAAGCAAGGCTGAGTGACGATGAAGCGCTCGACGATGCCGGAGCGAATGTCGAAGACACATCGCAGTATCTCAAGGGGTTGGTCGAAGCCATCCTGTTCGTATCCGATCGGCCGATCGAGCTCAAAGAACTGGCCCGCACGGTCAAGATCGATCGAAAGCGCTGCGCCGAGCTCCTCGAAGAACTGAACCAAGACTACAAACAACGTGGCGTTTACGTCGAGGAAGTGGCGGGGGGGTTCGCCTTTCGCACCAACCCGCTGTACTCGAGCTACGTCCGCAAGTACCTGGCGCAGCGGCCCGTGCGGCTGTCGCGCGCACAGCTCGAAACGCTGGCGATCGTCGCGTATCGACAACCGATCACCAAACCCGAGGTCGACGACATCCGCGGCGTGGATTGTGGTCCGGTGCTCAAGGGGTTGCTCGACCGCGAACTGATCCGGATCCTCGGAAAGAAAGACGAGGCGGGTCGTCCAATGTTGTACGGCACCTCGCCTCAGTTCTTGGAGCTGTTCAGCCTCGAGTCGTTGCGAGACTTGCCCACCCTGCGTGAGTTCACCGAACTGAGCGAAGATTCGCGTCTGACTTACGAAAACGAGCTGGGCGAAGATGCGCCGCGCGGCCCCGTCGATCTGGCAGGCGAGGCGGCTGCGGAAAGCAGCGCCCCCCCCGGGGACGCGGCCGGGGTGACAGACGCCGAGGGTGTGCTCGACACGCTGCGTGACGGTGATGACGCCTCGCTGGGTGCGTCGGAACCACCCGAAAGCAGCGCAGAGCGCGAAGCGTTGGACGCGGACGTCGCGCCGGAAGCCGCTTCGGAGAGCGCGGAGTTCGACGCTGCTTCAAAAGCTCGCGACGGATTCGGCCAAGATGACTTCGGGAATGAGCCGTTCGGGGGAGGCCTTGCCGGTGAAGAGGGGGCCGAACCCGCTGACGACGAGGACGACGGATTCGACGACGAGGACGCGGACGAGGGCGACGACGAAGACGACGACGCGAGCGACACCTTCGAGACCATGGGCGCCGACAGTGAGGACACCGGCGGGGCTGGCCTTGGCGTCGAGGGTATCGGGGCCGAGGAAACTGATGACGGCGAAGACTTCGATGACGACGAAGACTTCGATGACGACGAAGACTTCGATGACGACGAAGACTAGCTGCTAGTCGTTGCTGGTCGGAGGCGCTGAGGCAGGGGGGGCAGGGGCCGTCGCCGTCGCCGTTGGATCGGCGTAGTCCTTGGCGAGCGCCACCACGCGCTCGAACAGTGCGGGGTGCTGGATCAGTTTGCGTACGAGCGTCCACAACTCGGGGTCGGAGAGCCGAGCCATCCCAGCGAACTCAGCCAACCCTGGGGCTTTCGTGGTGGCCGATTTCTCGGCGGCGGCGAGAGGTTGCTTCGCGCCGCCCGTCTTGCGAAGGGTCAACATGCGGGTGACGAAGCGCTTGGTGGGAAAGCGCTCACCGGTCTCCCAGGCCCAGACATCCTCGGTCTCGGCCTTGATGCTGGTGGCGAGCTCCCGTGCGGAGAGCTTCAGGTCCTTGCGTAGCTGCTTGATCTCGTCCGGGGACACCCCGCGAAGTTATCACGCAACCGAGCGCAGTAAGCGGCCGAACGGTAAGGGTGAGCCAAAATCGAACGGTGCCTTGCCGGCTGTCACTCAGCGCCCTCTGCCGGATGAGCGCCCTCTGCCGGATGGGCGCCCCCCGCCGGATGAGCGCCCTCCGCCGGATGAGCGCCCTCCGCCGGATGAGCGCCCTCTGCCGGATGAGCGCCCTCCGCTGGGTCAGCTTGCTGCTCGGCGCCGGAGTCCTGGTGGGGTGCCAAGATCCACTGGCCGAGCTCGAACCGGGCGGCGGCCAGCGCATTCGGGTGGTGCTCGACGACGGCGCCGCCTTGGATCAGGCGCCGCGCGTGTTCCGACTCCGGCTCGAGCCCGCGCCCCCCACGCTCGACGAGCTGCTGCTGTTCCAGGACGAGCTTTCCAGTTACTACAGAGGCCGCGTCGCCGCGGGAGACTTACCAGATTCTTTGATCGAACGGCGCATTCCCATGCTCGCATGGCGCGCTGGAACCCCGGCCGCGTTCGCTCAACCGAGTCTGCCGTTGACACGGGGGAGGACGTACGCCCTCGCGCTTCTGGGGCACGGTGTGCTCGCACGGATCATCGTCGGAGCTGACGAGGCGCCACTGCTCGAGCGGCGCTGGCCACGCGACGCGGGGGGCGCATTCGGGGGCGTGTACTGTCTGGAACCAGCGTACTCACTCGCGCCGTTCGCCGTCGGGCTGGCGCCTGACGAGGCGCCTGCCAGCTTCGCGCCGTTCGCGTTCGCCCGCGAGTGCGCCGCTCTTACGGTAGACGACGGTGTCGGCGTGCGCGTGCCCCCAGCGGCGGTGGGCGGTGTGCTCATCGATCCCGCGCCGCTCGTGGCACTCAAGACGCCCGCTTCGTTCACACCCGCGGCCTGCGCTGAGCCTTGCGTCGCGCTGGGGCCAGGTTGCGCCTGTGCTGAAGACGACCGGGTCGTGGTTACTGGACCCGGCGATCCGGCCTTCTGGGTGCTCGATCTCGACGGTCGTGCGGTCCTTGGCGAGACCGCGCCCGAAACACCCTTGGTCATCGCCGAATTGCGCTCTCGCACCAGCTACGCACTGGCGGGGACGGTGTTCGATCTCTCGGGCCGGGCGAGTGAGGTGGCGGCTCGGTTCCAGACCGAGGCCCCCAAAGCTCGCCTGGTGATCAACGAAGTGTACGCCAACGCTACTGGTCCAGAACCGCAGCAGGAATGGGTGGAGCTCGCCAACGCTGGTACGCTCGGAACCACGCTGGCCGGGTACGTGCTCGAAGACGTGGGGGGGGCTGCCCTATTGCCCGACGTCGAGCTCGCGCCGAACGGTTACGCCGTCGTGGTCAACGCGAGCTACACGCCGGACCCTGACTACGATCGGGTGCCTTCGGAGGATGCGGTGCTGGTCGTGGTCGAACGTCTGGGCAAGGGCGGTCTATCGAACGACGGCGAAGCGTTGCGTTTGAGCGCGCCCGATGGCCAGGTCGTTTCGCGGTTTCCGAGTCAGCGAGCGCCCGAGCCGGGGGTGAGCGCTGCCCGTCGCACGCTTTGGGCGGACGACGCAGCCGTCGACGCGTTCGCTCCCCATGGGGCGCCGGGCTCTTCACCGGGTGCTGGAAACTTTTTCGATCCGATGGAATGACTCGACGGCGGCGCGTGCGCGCGCCGCCGCGCGCTTCAAGCTCCGGCGATCGTCATCGAGCGGGTCCGGAACGTCGGCGACGCGGTGGAGGTCTTCAAGTCGAGGTCGTCGCCGACCGCGTCGATGTTCTGAAGGATCTTGTCCAACGTCGACGAGATCGTCACTTCGCTGACCGGGAAAGCGAGCTTGCCGTTCTCGATCCAGAAACCCGAAGCCCCCCGCGAGAAGTCGCCGGTGATGGGGTTGAAGCCGAAGCCCATCATTTCGGTCACGTAGAGCCCGCGCTCGACCGAGGCGACGATGTCCTCGCGGGATTGCGTACCGGCGCTCAGGATGAAGTTGGTGGTCGACGGCCCGATCGCCCCCCCCGAACGAGCCGCGCTCGCGGTGGAGGTGCGGTTGAGCTTGCGTGCGCTGTAGCAGTCGAGCAGGAAAGTCTTGAGTACCCCTGCCTCGACCACCAGGTTCCGGCGCGACGCCAGACCTTCGCCGTCGAAGGGACGTGAGCCGGGGGCGCGGGGGATCAACGGATCGTCCACGATGGTCACCAGGTCGCTCGCGATGGGCGTATTCTCGCGTTCGAGCAAGTAGGTCGACTTGCGCCAGACGGCGCTGCCCACGATGCAACCTGCGAGCGTCCCTAGCAGCGATCGTGCGATATCGGATTCGAACACCACGGGCGCTTCCGTCGTGGGTACCTTCCGAGAGCCCAACTTTGCAAGCGTCCGGCGCGCAGCTTCTTCACCGACCGCGGTTGGCGACTCGAGCTCCGAGAAATGCCGCTTTGCCGTCCAATAGTAGCCGCGGCGCCGCTTCTTGTCGGTGTCCTCTGCCACGGGGGACACCGTGAGGGAAGCGTAGCTGCCACGCGTGAGGCCCGAGAAGCCGGAGGAGAGCACCAGTGCTCGGGTCGAGGTAACGCGCGAAAACGCAGCGCCCTCGCTGAGCGTGAGACGCCCGTCGAACGCGAGCGCGGCGGCCTCGGCCTCCTTGGCGATTTCGAGAGCCTGGTTCGCATCGACGTCCGCCACGGTGGGGTCGAACAGATCGAGGTCGGGAAACGGCCCCTGCGCCAGGAGCTGCGCCTCCGCCGGTCCCGCGTGCAGATCGACTTCGCTCAGTTCGCAGAGCTCGATGGCATCGTCGATGCAGCGCTGGATACCCGCGGGCGTCAGGTCGCTGGTTGCAGTCATGGCGACGCGGCCCTCCTTGATCACGCGCAACGAAAGACTGCGAGTGCCCGCCTCTTCGACGAGCTCGACTTCGCCCAGACGCACCCGTGTGCTGAGTTCCCAGCCCGTTCCGGCGCTGGCTTCGGCCACGGTTGCCCCCTGTGCTCGCGCCTTTTCGACAACCTGCCCGGCCAGATCCATCAGGGTGCTATCGTCGTCGCTCATGCTGCGGTCGTACCGGGCCCTGCCCGGAAATGCAAACGCGGAGTAGCTTTCTGGCTCTGGCAGCGGGGCTACTGCCGGGCCGCCATGCGTTTGAGAGAGTGGGCGGTCCAGGCCGTTGCGCTCGCGAGCACCGCGAGCATCCAGAGCACCGAGTACCCGAGCGGGCTACCTGCCAAGGGCCGTGTGCCGAAGTCCCCGTGGTACTGAGCGTAGCTGGCATCGACACCCAGACGGCGGATAGTCACGGCCACGAAGAACAGGGACAGAAATGCTGGAGCAAACGCCAAGCGGGTGATCCAGCGTATGGGCCGCGTGCGCAGCTGGTGGGACCCGAGCAGGAATCCGGCGGGGATACTTGCGGCGTTCACGAGCACGAGTGCGAGGTCGACCGTGCTGGGCAGTTGTTCGCTGTCGAGCAGGTACGCGTAGGACCAGTCCGGCGCGAAGGCGATGAAGTAGGAGCAGATGGGCGCAAACACCAGCAGGCTGAACAAGATCACGAGGAGCAGGGCGCGGCTGGACATTCCCACGCTTGCTCCGGGCTGGGGCGGGCTCGCTGCCCATGCGAACAACAAACCCAAAAGTAGGCCGATCAGAGGGGAGATGGGGGCGAGCACGCGAGAAGACAATCACAAGCACCGCCTTCTGGGAAGGTGCTGGTGATGGCTGAAAAGCGCCGATCGATTCGCGTTGGACGGGTCGCTCGGCGGGTGCACGTTGCCAGGGCGCCCTGTTTTCACTAAATCCAAGGGATGGATCCCGAGCGTTTGAGAGCGCTTCTCGTCGAAATTCAGCAGGGGCGCGTGGACGTCGAGGACGCCATGGGGCAACTGGGTCGCTTGCCTTTCGCGGATATCGGGTTCGCCAGCGTCGATCACCATCGCGCGCTCCGGATGGGTATGCCGGAGGTCGTTTTGGGTCTCGAGAAGACCCCCGAGCAGATCGCGGGCATCGCGCGGGAATTGCTGCGGACTCAGCAGAACGTGCTGGTCACTCGCGTGGACGCACGGAAAGCCGAGCGCATCCGCGAGCTTGGTGTCGAGCTGGACTACCGTGAACAGGCGCGCGCGCTGATTTCGATCCAGGCACCACCGAAGCCAGTGTGCGCTCAGCCCGTGGCTATAGTGACAGCGGGCACCAGCGACATTCCCGTGGCGGCCGAGGCGAGCGTGACGCTCGAAGCCTGCGGCGTACCCACGCGGGAAGTCTTCGACGTCGGTGTGGCTGGTCTGCACCGCCTACTCGCGCGCGTAGGTGAGCTGCAGACGGCGCCAGCCGTGATCGTGGTTGCTGGCATGGAAGGGGCGCTGCCGAGCGTAGTCGGGGGGTTGTTGGGCGCGCCGGTAATCGCCGTGCCCACCTCGGTGGGTTACGGTGCCGCGCTCGGCGGGCTCGCGGCGCTGATGGGCATGTTGAACAGTTGCGCTTCGGGTGTGACGGTGGTCAACATCGACAACGGTTTTGGCGCCGCGATGGCCGTGTGGCGCCTGTTGCGATCGGTGGAGGCTTCGCGTGACGCGTGACCGCGAGCACCGCATCTTTCGCGTGCATGCCCATGGCCACGGGCATGGGGGTCACGCTCACGGGGAGGGCGACGAGCACGGGCACGGGCACGGGCACGCAGGAGTCGAAATGTCGCGGAACGCTGCGGAACCGTTGGAGCGCGGTGCGGGCAGGGGGAAGCTGCTGTTCTTCGACACGCCGAGCGGTATCGCCGGCGACATGACCATCGCGGCCCTGGTGGACCTGGGGGTGCCGTGGGCGTTGGTCGAAAGCGTACCTCCGAGCCTCGGGCTCGAAGGTGTGGCGCTGACGCGGACGCAGGTCGCGCGCGGTGCGATCGGCGCGACCCATGTTCACGTGGCCTTTCCCGAGGACCAACCCGAACGCAGCTATCGAGAGATCAGCGAGCTCCTCGCTGGCTCGAGCTTGAGCCGTTCGGTAATCGAATTGTCGCTCGCCGTCTTCCGGCGCCTCGCGGAGGCCGAGGCGGAGGTGCACCGGATTCCTATCGAATCCGTCACGTTCCACGAGGTGGGAGCCGTCGATGCCATCATCGATATCGTCGCAGCCGCGGCGTGTTTGGACTACGTCGGCGCCGAGGTGCTGTGTTCACCATTGCCGATGGGAACCGGCAGCGTCACTTGCCGTCACGGTGTCTTACCGTTGCCGGCACCTGCGACGGTGAACTGCCTCGTGGGTGTGCCCACCTACGACGCCGGTGTCGTGGGCGAGCTGGTGACCCCCACGGGCGCCGCCATCGTCGCGACCGTAGCCAAGCAATTCGTGCGCTGGCCCGAGTTCAGCCCCGAGCGTGTTGGCTGGGGGGCGGGCACCCGGGTGCTTGCCGATCGACCGAATGCCCTGCGCGTCGCGTTGGGCGCGCGGGCGGTGACGCCGTTAGCGCTATCGCACGTGCTGGTCGAGGCGACCGTCGATGACATGACGGGTGAACTCATGGGTCATGCCGTCGCGTGCCTGCTGCAAGCTGGGGCGGTCGACGCTTGGGTGGCCTCCGTGACGATGAAGAAGGGGCGCCCAGGTTGGATCGTCACGGCTTTGGCTCGCTCGGCCGACGCCGGGGCCGTCGCTGATGCGATGTTGCTCCACACCAGCACGATCGGAGTGCGCTTCACCGAAGTCGGTCGTCGTGAGCTGGCTCGCCGAATGCTCGAAGTGGACACCGAGTACGGGCCGATCGCGGTCAAGGTCAGCGGCGGTGGCGACGAGCCTGCCAAGCTGAAGCCTGAATTCGAGGCATGCGCGCGGGCCGCCCGTGAACGCGGAGTCCCGGTGCGCCTGGTGCTGGATGCCGCGGTAGCGGCGGCGCGCCAGCTCGCGCCGTGGAGCGATTCTAACCTCTGAAGTGTTGAGAGCCAAGGCAACCAACAGCAGCAGAACCAGATCGGCTCGCGCCGATGGCGAGCCGACCCCAAGCTGGTGGTTCAGCGCCGATAAGCCAAGGTCCATGATCGACCTAGGGCCTGTCCCTGAATTGGTCCGGCCCGTGAACGTGAACGTGTGCGTGCCCGTGCCCGAGAAGTCGAGGAAAGAGCTATCCATGGCGGTCGAAGTGTGTTCCATGGGTAGGCCAGCATGGTTAGACAGCAGCTGGACGAGCGGCAGCTGCGAGCCAGCTTGACCAGCATCGACACGATGCGGGTGACTCGCTCCTTGCCTGCTTGCAGGTCCTTGTCCTCGAGCAGTTTGAGCCGGTAGCAAACGTCCAACAGCGCAGCTGACTCCGTCGCCGAGCCTCTCG
>JAICQQ010000475.1 GCA_025937785.1 Polyangiaceae bacterium | reverse complement strand
GATTCGCCACACTGCATGTTGTCGAGGCATTCTACGCAGGTGTTGTCCTCTGGCGCGCACTGGGGCCTTGGGTCCGCGCAGTCACTCTCGGACAGACATTCGACACACTCCTTCGCCGCAGTGTCGCAGACCCCCTCGTCGCAGTCCTCGGTCTCGCGGCACTCGACGCACGTATCGGTGTCTTCGTCACACACGGGTGTTGCGCCGTCGCAAGCCCCGTCGCACGGAACTACGACGACGCTGCCTCCTGTGCCGCCGCTACTAGCGGTCGTCCCGGCACCACCGTCCCCGCCTGAGCCGCCAGCGCTTCCATCGGCGCCGCCGGTTCCGGTTCCGGTTCCGGTTTCTCCAGTCGAACTTGTGGTTCCACCACTGGTGGTAGTGGTTCCCCCGAATCCTCCAGCCCCTCCCGTCGAGGCGCCGCTAGACGAACTGGTTCCAGCGGAACCGCCGGAGTCTTCCCCCGCCGCCCCGCTCGTGCCACCGGCTGGCGGCTGCGGGCACGTGACTAGTTCTTCGCAAGTCGTCTCAGTGTCGACGCAGCCAAAGCTCAACAAGTAGAGTGTCGCGAGGGCAGTGACGGATTTCGCCTGATACATTGGATGGTATCCCATTAGAAGTTTCCGGTGACCACGAGGCCGCCGCCATTGGCGGTCACCGTGGGCGTGATCTGCGTGCTCGTGTGAGTCGCTTCCTTCGGCCAAAGGAGATAGGTGGCGACTGCGCCAACTACGAGCACCCCCCCGGTCACGTACAGAACGTTTGCAGTCTTTCCGGCGCGCCGCTGGTCGTCCGATGCACTTTGCACATCCTTACAGACGGCGCTCGACTGGCCGGGAGGGATGGCGCAGCCGCCAGGTCCGAATTGCTCCGTGGCGTCGTCTTGCAACCTCGCCACATCATCATCGGCGGCGGCTGCCTTCGCGTGGAAGACCGCGCCCACTCCAAGTGTGCCCAGCCCCACTGCGGCGATCGTCCCGCTCACGATGAGCCTCGGACGATCCGTCGTGGCGTCTTGTGGCGAGTGATTCAAGTCACCGGCGAATGCGTCCTGTGACGCGGTCCCAGATCCTGAACCGGACGCCTCTTCGGGTGCGGGTTCCGAGAGCATGGGGTGCTCGGGCTCCGCGAGTGTGAGCTCCACCGCTTTCTCCGCGCCAGCGGCCACATCGACGGTCTGCCTCACGGGCGCACCGCTGTCGAGGGAAGCCACAACATCTTGGGGACCGGGCTCGCAGAACACATCACCAGAAAGTGGAGACCTGCCGACATCTCGGCCGTTCACGGTCACTAGGGCGTTGGGCTTGTTGACGCGGATGGCGAGGGTGCCAACGTGGGACCTGGCTACCTTCAGAAACTCTGCTGACCGCTCGCTGGTCGTCGTCTTCTCTCTCGGTGGAAGGTTGGCGAGGCCGTAGCTCAGGTGTTCGGCCGCGTCCCGATATCGCTCCAGCGCCAGTTCGACCTGCCCCAGCATCAACGCAACGTCGTACGTGCGCTGTTCGGTCCAAAGCTCTTGGAAGATCGCGAGCGCTGCTTGCCAGTCGCCCGCGGTTACTGCAGTCTTGCCCCGATTGTACGCTTGTTGTCGCTCTCCGTGGTCGCGGGGTTGCGCGCCTGCGGCACCCGGCATGGTCACGCTCCAAAGAAGCAAAATGAGGAACAAGAATTTTCGCATATAGTGACCGTCAATCGGAGACGAGGGGTTCGCGCAGGTTGAGCCCGCCCGGACTCTGCGAGTTCGGGCTTGGCTGCGTCGGACTGCCTTCGTGAGCAGGCTCTGCCGGAACCGGCTGCTGGGTCTGCACCGCGGGTCCCAGCTGTTTGGGACTTGGGCTGGGACCTCGCTGGGCTGGAGCGTGGGGCAGCTGCTGCCGCGGCGGGGACAACGGCGGTGTCACAGGGGATCGCGGAGCCTCTGGCGCGCTCGCCACTCGTGGGGCCGCTTCCGGGGGTGATGCGGTCTGGCTCGGCGCCACAGCGCTGGCTTGCCGAGTGGGCGTCTCGGCATCGTGCGCATTCGACTCGTTGCCAGTCGCCGCGCTTGCTTGCTGGTCCCCGCTGCTGACAGGCTTCAGAGCTGGCTCATCGCGCGGCGTCACTTCAGCCGTGGATGCTGGCGCCACCGCTGGCTCTTGGCGGGTAGCCAACGGCCAGATGACCGCGGCCCCAAGGACGACGAGCCCTACCATCCCTATAACAACGACCGCCCGACGTCGCTCGTTCCGCTTCGGAGGGGCCTCGGGTGCTTCTGGAGCGGAGAGGCCGCCGTTGGGAGGCTTGGTGTCCTCGAGGTCCCTCGGATCGAGCAGGGGGGGTTTGAGCGACAGGAGCTCACGCCGCTGCTCCATGGAAATGGTCTGGATATGAAAGCGATAGGGAT
>JAICQQ010000217.1 GCA_025937785.1 Polyangiaceae bacterium | reverse complement strand
TCCTTGTGGACGTCCAGACCGATGAATCGTATTTTCTGCATTGGACCAGCCTCCTGCATGCGGCTCTGCGCCTGCTTGCGTCGTTGCTGGCAGCGTAACCCGCGTCGTTGCAGGTTGGCTGGTCCAACCATTCTGTCTAGGGCGCTTGGAGGATATGGAAAACCGGCGTAGCCTGGTCGAACGAGTCATGCCGACGTTCCTGAACACGAGCGGTCCCGTGGGCGAGGAAGAGGTCGCAGGGTTCGAACGCCGGCACAACCTCCGCTTGCCGGCCGCGTACAGAACGTTTCTGCTGGAGATCAACGGGGGCGCGCCGAAGCCGAGCTGCGTGGCGGGCACCGACCTCCAGTACCTGTATTCGCTCCATGCGAGTCGAGACTTCATCGACCTCGACTATGCGCAAGGGTCGTTCGCCGACCTCCCTGCCTCGCACATCGCTATCGGCACGGACCCGTCTGGCAAGCCTTTCCTGTTGGATTGCGGTGCGGGCGCCGTGCTCCTCTTCGATCATAGACGCGGTAAGGAAGACCGGCTGACGCTCGTGGCGCCGGATTTTGGTAGCTTCCTGGCGCTGCTGCGAGCAGACGCCGGCTGCGCGGCTACTTGAACGCGATCACGGCCAGGATGACGATGGTCACGCTGACGATGAGCGCGATACGGCTCACCTTGGGGATGGTGGCCATGCTGGGGCCGCCGCCAGCGAGGCGCGCTTTCTTCAACAGTACTTGTAGATAACCGACGAGGCCGGCGAGGATGGCGACGAGGAGCAGCTTGGTGTGGAAAGCTCCGCCGCCCCAGCGCATGACCTCGCCGACGCCGCGCGTGACGAGGAACCCGATGCCGCTGACGATGAGCAGCGCCAGGCCGATGGAGCCGTTCTTACTGAGGACCGCGGCCTTGAGCATGAACTCGGTGCGTTGTTCGGGGGTCATCGACCTGGTGGAGATCCCGAGCGTGAGGAAGGCGAAGCTGGTCCCCACACCGAGCGCGAGGCCCAAAAAGTGCAGAATCAGGAAAACCTCGTACATGCCGCTGTCTAACCTGGCTGCGGGCACGAGGGAAGTCCCGTCGAGTTCGAGGCGTCGAGGGCGGTTCGCCAGCTTGGATTTCGAGACCTTCGGCTATAAGGGCGGGCCATGGGTGCTTCACGCTTTCCCCGCAACCAACGCCTGTCGAGCTGCACTTATCCCCGTGCGGCGCGGCACGACGACGTCGTCTTGGCGTACCAGCGCTGGCAGCGCGAGATCGTGACCGGGGAGGGCGCTCTGGGGATGCTGCGGCCGCGCCGGCCGGACACACCCGACGGCGTCCCGAACTCGACGGTGAGCGAAGGGGTCGCGTACGGCATGCTGATCGGAGTGATGCTGGATGACCAAGCGCTGTTCGATGCGATGTTCGGCTATGCGCTTCGCTTCTTCAATCCGAATGGGTTGATGGACTGGTACATCGCTCCAGACGGCAGCGCCCCGCTCGCGCGCGGAGCGGCCACGGATGCGGACGAGGACATGGCGTGGGCGCTCTGCATGGCGCACCGTCAGTGGGGCGGACGCGGCGCACTCGCTCGGGACTACGCGAGCTTCGCCGAGCAGCTGATTGACGCCATCTGGACCTGTGAAGTCGACCATGACCGATACCGTTACATGCTGCTGCCCGGGGACGATTGGCGCGGGCAAAACGTGTTCAATCCGTCGTACTTCGCGCCGCACCAGTACCGCCTGTTCGGAGAGGTGAGCGGCAATCGAACGGGCTGGCAGAGCGTGATCGACGTCGGCTACGAGATCCTCGATCGTTGTCAGTGCGAGCGCGAGGGCAACCACGAGAACGGCTTGGTGCCCGCGTGGTGTGACTGGCAGGGACGGCCCGTCGAGGCGTTTCCGGGAGCCATGCTGCACCACCAGTACGATTCGGCCCGGTTGCCGTTCCGCTTGGGGCAAGACTGGGCCTATCATCGTGACCCCCGCGCTCGCGCGTACCTCGAGCGCGTTTGCGCTTTCTTCGAGCGTGGGGGCGCGAACGCTATCGTCGACGGCTATCGGCTCGACGGCAGCCCCGCGCCCGACCCGAGGTCGCCCGTGCCGAACCCAGGATCTGCCGTGTTCGTGGGCGGGGTGGCGGTGGCTGCCATGCACGACGCCCGCTATCGGCAATTGTTGGATGAATGTTATGCGCGCCTCGCGACCGGCGAGCTCTTGGCCAGAAGCCGATATTACAACCTGTCGTGGACGGTGTTGTCGCTCATGATGCTGACCGGAAACTTCGTGGCTTTCTGACGGGTACGTGGCTGCATTGGGGCGGCGGGATTCGCGGCCGGTTTCGGCGCGTCGTGTCGCTACGTCTCACCAGGCTCGACATGCCTCCCCGGTAGCGGCGCAGCCCGCTGGCCAGTGGGGAGGAGGTTCACCGCCGCAATCCCGCTAATTTCGTTCGATTTCGCCGAATTGTGGCGTGGCCCGCGGGCGGTGTATCCTCTAGGGCTCGGCATCCATGCATTCCGGCGATCCGTTCCTCAGCTGGCTCTCGGCCAACGCGCGCGCCCTGCACCAAAGCTGGTCGGCGACCGTGGGCCTGCAGCTCGAGCGGATGCAGAAGATTCCGGATCAGGCGGGCGTGTTCGAGCGCGCGCACGAGTTGCTCCTGACGCTCGGCGACCTGGTGCAGCCCGCGAGTCACACGAGTGGCAGCGAAGATCGCTCGAAGACGATCCTGCGCGACCTGAAGCGGCTGCAATCGGAGGAACAGCTGTCGACCGCCGAGGTGGTGCTGCTCTTGTTCACGCTGCGGGACGCCGTGCGTGCGACCGCCGAGATGCAGACGCCGATCAGCACCCGTTCGCTGATTGCCGAGCCGCCGGTGAATGTGGACCAACTGTGCCGTTTGCTCACGCGCCTGGGGCTCGTGTTCCTCGAAGTGGCTACGGGCGGACCGATCGACGAGGTGGGCGGACCCAGCGCTGACAGCAACGTCGAGTACGCGCTTCGCTACGAGCGCGCGCGGCTGATGGCGATCACCGATTCGCTCACCGGCCTTCACAACTTCGGCTACTTCAAGGATCGGATCGCGGAAGAGCGACGGCGCGCCGAACGCTATCAGCGCTTGCTCTCGCTCATCATCTTCGATCTGGATCACTTCAAGCGCTACAACGACAGCCACGGTCACCCGGCGGGCAACGACGTGCTCAGGCAGGTAGCGACGATTTTGCAGCAAGAAGCCCGAGAAACCGACCTGGTCGCTCGCTACGGCGGTGAAGAACTGGTAATCGTACTCCCGGAAACGAACCGCAGGACCAGCTGGGAGGTTGCGGAGCGCATTCGCCGGCGCGTGAGCAGCACGGTTTTCATCCCTCCGGGCAAGTCCGTGCCCGAACGGGTGACGCTTTCCGCCGGGGTGGCCACGTTCCCCGTCGATGCGACCCACGAAGACGAGCTCATCGAGCGCGCCGATGCCAGTCTCTACGCCGCCAAGGCTTCGGGCCGCGACCGGGTGATCGCATACGAGCCGGCCCACAAGATCACCATCGCCTATCGCCCGGACACGTGGGTCGAGAGCGTCGCGCTCGTCGGCAGCTTCAACAATTGGGACAAGGACGCCGACCCGATGACGCGGCGCGCGGACGGCGCCTTCGAGTTCGTGATTTCGCTGAACCCGGGCAGCTATCGTTATAAATTCGTGCTCAACGGTAGCGCGTGGATTCCGGACCCTTCGAACACCTATACGCAGCCCGACGACATGGGCGGTGTCAACAGCGTGCTGCGTGTGGCCGATCGCGAAACCAGCGCGCACTCGACGCGCTCGTGAAAGAGAGCTCGTCAGCCGGTGGGGCCGGGCGCTGCCGGCACGCCTGGGCACTCGAACAAGGTGAACTCCGTGCGCCGGCTGGCACGGGAGTCCTCGTTGCCCGCGTTCAAGACCGGCTGCTCCGCGCCTCTGCCCTTCACCACGAAGCGGTTCGCAGGGAACGCCGAAGCGTCCAAGCGAGTCAGCTCCTGCGTGATCACGAGGGCCCGCAGTTTGCTGAGCTGCTTGTTCGCAGCGGGATCGCCCTTCGAGTTCGTGTAGCCGGTCACGCGCACGCACATGGCCGGAAAGCTCCGCAGTTTGTCGGCGATCACCGCCACCACGTTCTGAGCATTCGCGTCGAGCTGGTAGCTCCCCTCCGAGAAGAACACGGGGGGTAGCGTCAGTGTGCCGATGCCCGATCCCGCTGCGGCGTCCTCGGCGCCAGGCACCATGTATCGGTAGCGGGCCTCTTCCACCGTCGTTGCCGCCACCGCCGCCCCTGCTGCGTCCGGGCCGGCGACCTCCGCCGCGAGCTGTGCCCGGCGTTCGCGTTCCGTCTTCAGCCCCAGCAAGAACGAGTCGTCGACGATGCTCGCTGCGTCGGGGAGCTCCGCGGCGTCGATCTTGTGCTTGGCGATCAGTAGCTTGCCGGTCTTGCCGACGCGCGGCTGCAACTTGTTCGGCTTGCCGCACTGGCCAAACCAAAGGCACGCGTTTTCTTCCGCCGTGAGAAAATCGATCCCGCTGAGCACGGCGCGCCCCAAGCTCTTGTCGCCGGCGCAGTCTGGGCCACAATCGCTGGTAATGAATGCGGCGTGAGCATCCAGATCGCGCTGGTAGCCGGCGATCGTCTTGAAGTACGCGGCCGTCAGCTTCTGCAGCGCAGCCCGCTGCTTCGTCACGAAGTTGCGATTCGCCACCAGGACGTCGAGGATTACGTCGTCGGCCTGGCCGCCGGTAGCAAACACCTTCGGATAGCCGGCTTTCTCGGCGATGGCCGTGAATGGTTGCCACAGCACGGCGATTTGCACCTCTTGCGCTTCCAACTTCTTCCAACAATCTTCAGCGACCAGACCGACCCGCTTCTCGAGCTCGCTTTCGAGCGCTGCAAACGAGAGGCTGGCGAAGTCCCACAGGTGCTCACTGGGAGTGCCCTCGGCGAAGCAAACCTTGTCGGCGGTCGTCACCTCGTCGAAGCTCTTGCGCCCCTTCGCCAAAAAGATCGCGTCGCCCCCTGCCGATTCGTCGACGCCGAACAGAATGACCCCCGGGTACTGCTTGCCCTGGCGGTGCTTGGCCCCGTGCTGCAGAAACGCATCCAGCGTGGTCAACGCCACGTCGATCTCGCCGGCACCCAGCGCGCGCATGCGTTCGTTCTGATCGTAGTACTTTTCGTCGTCGAGGTAGGCGAGGGTAACGCGATCCTTGGCGAGCGCTTCTTTCAAGCGCGGCTCGCCGCGAAACGTGCTGTAGCCCGACCACGGATCGCCGGTCACCCGGATCGTGACCGGCCCGGCGACGACCTCTTGCGGCGCGGGGTACACGGCCTGGAGCGCCGCCAGTCGCTGCGGCAGGTACCGGTAGCCAACGCTACCGATGCCAACTGCGATCAGCGTGGGAATACCGAACCTGAGCACTGGGCCCGGGCGGCCTCGCTTCTTGTTCTTTTTCATGTCTCGATTCCAGGGTCGGAAGCTGCCTCGAGCTTCGCGGCAACACGACGACTAACCAGATTCAGCGCCATGCCGATCGTGGGTCGGTGCGCCCCGTCGTCGAGGAGCACACCGACCATTCCGTGGGCAAACGCCCTCAGCTGGAAGCTGTGACCCTCGAACTCCAGACTTCCCGAGAGCGGTTCCTGGCCGCTCGTCGTCAGCACGGACCTGAGCTCCAGCATCCTCACACCGATCAGCTCGACCATGGCAGCGTCGAAGACGCGCGGCAGATCGTAAGCCCGCACCCTCCCGACGCGGTCGATGGCGATGCTGCCCACGACACCCTGGAGCTCCTTCAACGTTGCGAGCGCCTCTGCCATTTCCCCGTCGTCGCTATCGTCGTCAGCGGCGGCCTCCCAGAAGAGCGCCTTGATCTTGCTCCAGCGGTTCTGCATGTGGACCTGTCAGAGGGGTTCTTTCGAGGGGGCGGTGCGGAGCGCATCGAGGTTGGTGCCCGGCGCCGCTTCGAGCGCGACATAGCTGTGGTTGGTGTCACGATAGAGCACGAGCTGCCGGGCAGCGCAGCTGCACTCGAGGGCACGGAAGTGCTGAAGTCCCAGCACCTCGCCGAGCGCAAGCGCCGCGCGTTTGACGGCCGGTGCGAGTTGGGCCAGGGCATCGCCGTCTCCGCGTGCGGCGATGAGTGCGTCACGTTCGTCCAGGCGCGCTGCGCGCTTCACGGCAGCCGCGGCGCCCACCAGCGAAGTCCGTGGGGCCTGCGGCGGCGGCAGCGCCGGTGGTCTTCTCCGGATCGGCACGCTGCCCGACGCCGGCCGCACCCTTGGCGACGCCGGAGGGTGACTGCTGGTGGGGCGCTCGCTGGGACTCGACGCCGCCACGGACTCGAACAGCGGCACCGAGGACCGCAGCGTCGCGTGCCTGGTCGGGACTCGCTCGGAGCGCGCCCGCTCGGGTTCGTCCGAAGCTCGAGCCGCCTGGATCAGGAGCGCTTGCCACGAAAGGGTAACGGACGGGCGAGGCGGCCAAGGCAGATCGGACGCGCTGAACGTGCCGGTCTTCCAGGACACGATCTCGAAGGCTGCTGCGTCACCCAGCAAGTCGTTCGCGCGGGCGTGGACCATCGCGCCGCCTTCGAAGAACAGATGCCCTTGGCGTCCTCCCGAAGTCACGAGCACGGCCTCGCGCGCACGGGACACACACTCCAGCTGAATCAAGTCCGAGAGGCTCGCCGGGCGGGGCTCGCCGCTAGGGCTCGAGTGCGTGCGCTGCGATCGATCGAGAACCAAGTCAGTGGGTAGCTTCGACATAGGGCTTCCTGAGTACGGGCAGATCCTAGACAACAAAGCCCCCGCGCTTGGAAAAAACCTGCATGTCACCTGCCATGACGTCGCTGGGTGTTTCACGGTTGTTTCCACGGAAACGCTGGCGCAACGAAACGTGGCGCGCTTCTTGCCGGTCGACGCTCGTGCATGCTTTGTCAGCACCTGGCGCGGGCGCCCGGTAGCTCACATACTGCTCATACCATACCACGGCGGTCGGAAACTGCGGGCGGCGCCACGAGACCACGCGCGACCATCTCCCGGCGCGACTCGCGCCGGGGAGCTCGGGGCCTTCCAAGGCGGGCTCGGGTTCGGGTAGGCGCCGGAGCTATGAGCAGCCACAGATTATCAATCTCGCTCACGCGACACAACCCATCCCCACGCGCTGTGCGTGGCTGTGTCGTGTGGCTGCTGAATTCTTTCGCGTGAGCCGACCCGGCGCCGAATTCCCGGGGTGATAGATCGCACTTTGCTATGCTCTCGCGCCTATGCGGAGCCACCGCAGAACCGCGCATTCTGAGCCTCGATCTCGTTCACTGGAGCGAAGCAGGATGCGACGCGCGTCGCTCTCGGGGCTCCTAGCCTTCGCGCTGGTCGGTTGTCACGACGCACCGAGCGACGGCGGCGCGTTCCCGCGGAGCCAGACCTTGTATGTGGGTGGCTATCAGTCCCACGAGCCCGTGAGCTTCAATCCGCTCGCGAGCGCGCCTGCCTGGCCGGTGCAGCCGTACAACAGCGTGAACTTGATGTACGAGCCGCTGTTCGTCTTCAACACACTCACCGGCAAGATGGAGCCGCTGCTCGGTCAGTCTTTCGCAATGGGCGAGATGCACATCGACGTGACCGTGCAGCCCACTGCTCGCTTCAGTGACGGTCGCCCGGTCACCGCGCACGACGTGAAGTACACCTTCGACCTCGGCCAACAACACAAGAGTTTGCCGGTCGCGCCGCTCTGGCGCTTTCTCAGCAGCATCGAAATCATCGGCCCTGAGGCGAAGCCGCACCCCCGGCAGCTGCGCTTTCATTTGAATCCCGAGCGCAAGAACCCGCTCAGCGTGCTCGACTATCTACAAGAGACGCCGATTCTGCCCCGACACGTGTTTGCTCCGCTCTTCGCCGAGCATGGCAACGACGCTGCCCAGGTATCGAAGCTCGCGCTCGATGCGCACCCGGTGTCCAGTGGCCCTTACGGGCTGGTCTCGTTCAGCGCGGAACGGATCGTCACCGAGCGCCGGGACGACTATTGGGGGAACCAGGTGTTCTTCGGCGGCAAGCGCGCCGCACCCCGCTACGTGATTCACCCCATCTACAAGAGCAACGATCACTACAGCGTGGCGCTCCAGCAGGGGCGCCTGGATGCATCGGCCGCTTTCGTGCCGCGGATCTGGCTCAAGCGCCGCAAGGGCGTCCGCGCCTGGTACGACGAGGTCCCGTATTTTCCCCCCGGTGCAATGCCGCTGCTGTTCATCAACGTGACGGAAGCTCCGCTCGACGACGTACATTTGCGACGCGCCATGGCGTTCTCCATACGCTACGACGACATCCGCGAGCTGGCCGTGTCGGGCTATAGCCAGCCGCTGCAGTCGGGGCTGATCTTACCCTTCGGCTTCGAGGGGAAATACTTTTCCGAGGCGGACGCGAAGCAGTACGGCGCCAGCCGCTTCGACCCCGCGCGTGCGCGAGCCGAGCTCGAGGCGGGCGGCTATCAGCCGATTTTCGACAGCGCGGGCGAGCTGGTCGAGACACGCGACCGGCACGGCCGGCGCCTGCGCACGCTGACCGTCAGTTCGCCTGCAGGCTGGACCGACTGGGAATCGATCGTGCGCATTGCAGTGCGCAGCATGCGCAGCGTGGGCATCGACGTACGCGAGCGCTTCATCGAATCGAGCCAGCACCGCCCGCTCACCTATGCGGGCGACTTCGACCTCATGATGTTCACGCCTTCGCCCCCGCCGACTCCCTCGAAACCTTGGTCACGCTTCGACACGGTGCTGAGCACGCTGGATTTCCAGCGACCTGGCCGAAAGATGTTCAAGAACATGGGCCGTTTCAACGACCCCAGCGCCCCGGGCTACGTGCGGCGTTTCGACGAACTCTTGGCGCTGATCCCTACGCTCGACTCCGAGAGCGAGCTTCGGCGCGCCTACCGTGAGCTCAACGTGCTGTTCATGAAGTATCAGCCCGCGCTGCCCGTGGTGTACCGGCCGGATCAGTTCTACGAGTTCAGCGAGAAGGCCTGGACCGGCTTTCCTACTGCCGCGAAGCCCTTCCTACCCCCGCAAGCCCCGGGGGCGCGCATGGGGACGCGCAGCTTGTGGCACCTCTCTCCCACCCCTCAGGCGGATTGACGCTCGACCCGAACGATGCAGAGCTTTCTCGAGAACCATCCCCGACTCCGTCATTCGCTCGGCCGGGCGCTTTGGTATCTGCTGACGTTCGTCGTCGCGATCGCCGTCAACTTCTTCTTGCCGCGCCTCGGTGACGCGAGCCCCATCGACACGTTGATCGCCCGGGCCGGCGAGAGCCTCGACATGCAGGTGGCTCGCGAGCAAGAAGAGGCGTACTTGAAAGAGTTCGGGCTGGTCGAGGTGGACGATCGAGGCAAGATCGTGCGTGCCGCTGACGGCACCCCGGTACGAACGTCACTGCCTGCTCAGTTCGTGAGGTATCTCAGCCTCAGCCTGCAGGGAGATCTCGGCACTTCGATTCTGCAGTACCCGAAGAGTGTCAACGAAATCATCCGAAGCGCGCTGCCGTGGACGATCGCGCTCCAGCTGCCTGCGATCGTGCTGGGCTGGCTCTGCGGCAACCTGCTCGGTGCGTTGGCAGCTTACCGGCGGGGGTTCTTCGACAAGGGGCTTTACCCTGTCGCTCTGCTCCTGAGCGCCATTCCGGCTTTCTGCGTGGGGATCGCGTTGGTGTTCGTGTTCAGCATCGAGCTGGAGTGGTTTCCAGCGGTGGGCGGTTACGACGATAGCCGTGAGGTCGCGTTCAGCTGGGACTTCCTCACGAGCGCGGCTCACTACTACGTGCTGCCGTTCCTCTCGATCTTCGGCATCACGCTGGGGAGTCAAGCCATCGGCATGCGCTCGATGTGCATCTACGAACTCGGGACCGACTACATCAAGTATTCGAAGTTATTGGGCATCAAAGAGGGCAGGATTCTGGTGTACATGTTCCGCAACGCGATGCTGCCGCAACTCACCGGGCTCGCGCTGGCGCTGGGGGCGATGGTCGGTGGCGCGCTCATCACGGAGATGATCTTCAGCTATCCGGGGCTGGGCATGACGATCTTGACCGCGATTCAGGGCAACGACTACCCGTTGATCACCGGCACCACGCTCTTGATCACGATCACGGTCTTGCTCGCCAACTTCACGGTGGACCTACTGATCGGGTTCCTCGATCCGCGGGTGCTCGCCGGACAGCGCCAGAAGAGGTAGTGACATGTTCGCTGGCCTGTTCAAGTCGCCCCTTTTCGTCACCGGCCTGGCGCTGTTCGGTCTCACGCTGCTCGTTGCAGTCGTGGCTCCGTGGCTGCTCGAGATAGACATCAATCGGCGCGTGGGGCTAGCCTACATGCCACCCTCGGCCGAGCACTGGCTCGGGACCGACCATCTCGGTTTGGATCTGGTCTCGCTCCACGTCGTGGGCTTGAGGGCATCGCTCTACGTCGGACTGGTGTCCGGAGTCGTCGCCACCGTCGTGGGCACGCTGATCGGTGTGTACGGTGGCTACAAGGGAGGCTTCATCGATGACCTGCTCAACTCGCTCACCAACTTGTTTCTCGTGATTCCGAGCCTGGTGGTGTTGATTTTGCTGTCGAACAGCTTCGACGAAGGGCGCAGCCTCACGCTGATCGCGCTCATCATCGGGGGCACGACGTGGACCTGGACCGCGCGCGCGGTGCGCGCCCAAGCGTCGAGCCTTCGAAGTCGCGACCACGTCGCTCTGGCCCGCATCAACGGCTACGGCACTTTCGGTATCCTTGCGCTGCATATCTTGCCGTATTTACTCAGTTATCTGTTCATGGTCTTCGTCCTGCAAACGGCCACCGGGATCCTGACGGAAGCGAGTTTGAGCATGCTGGGTTTGGGGCCCCACGATTCGATTTCCCTCGGGCGGATCCTCGACGAGGCCGTCAAGAACGAGGCATTGCTGGACGGCGCCTGGTGGGCTTTTCTACCGGCGACCCTCCTGATCACGGTGATCGCGTTTTCGCTATATGTGATCAACACGGCTATGGAGGGCGTGTTCAACCCTCGTCTGAGAAGGTGATCGATGCCCGGCCCCGTACTGTCCGTAGAGGCGCTCAGCGCACACTACCTGACCCGCACTGGTCTTCGCGTTCGCGCGGTTGACAACGTTTCGTTCTCGGTGGGCGAGGGCGAGATCTTGGGGATCGCCGGCGAGTCGGGGTGTGGCAAGACGACGCTGGTCAACGCCTGCATGGGCCTGTATCTGCCACCCTTGTTCCACGCTGGCGGCGACGTGAGGATCGACGGCACCAGTACTCTGGGCTCGAGCCACGAGCACTACCGGAGCCGTGTGTTGGGCCGGCTGGTCTCGATGATCCCGCAGGGGGCGCTCAACTCACTGAACCCCACGCGGCGCGTCAGGGACATGGCGACCGACATGATCCTCAGCCACGAAGCCGGTGCCGACCGCCGCGAGATCCAGGAACGGCTCCGCGAGCGGTTCGCGCGCATCGGGCTGGACGCAGCGCACGTGCTGAACGCCTATCCCGTGGAGTTGCCCGCGGGCATCAAGCAGCGCGTCGTGATCGGCATTTCGACGCTCTTGAACCCGAAAATCGTGATCGCCGACGAACCCACGTCGGCCCTCGACGTTTCCACGCAAAAGTCGGTGATCCGGTTGCTGTTCGAGTTGATGGACGCTGGCATCGTCGCGAGCATGCTGTTCATCACGCACGAATTGCCGCTGCTGCGTCACGTCGCCACGCGCATCGCGGTGATGTACGCTGGCGAATTCGTCGAAGTCGGTCCGACCGAAGACGTGATCTTTCACGGTCTGGCGCCGTACACGCAAGCGTTGATGGGTTCCATGTTGAGCATCGACCCCACCGGCCGCCAGAATCGACCCGTCGCGCTCGAGGGCGCACCTCCGGATCTCAAGCTGCCCAGCGTCGGCTGTCGTTTCGCAGCGCGTTGCCGAGAGGCCAGGTCCGACTGCCGCGAGACCGAGCAACGGCTCCGGACCATCGGCAACCGCCAGGTGAGGTGTGGCTATGTCGACTGAGCCTCTGGTGTTCGAGGCGCGCGCGCTCAGCCGCGTGTTTGGCCAAGGTCGGCAGGCGAAAGCCGCCGTCGACGGCGTGAGCTTTGCGATCCAAAAGGGCCAGATCGCGTCGATAGTGGGTGAGTCTGGCTGCGGCAAGACCGTGCTCGCCAGGCTGTTGCTTCGGCTCGACACACCCACCTCGGGCGAGCTCTCGTTCGAGGGACGACCCATCGACGCCGCGCGCGACCCACGCGAGCACTTTCGACGGGTGCAGGCCGTGTTCCAGGATCCATTCTCGGCGTTCAACCAGTTTTTCACGATCCGCGCGCAGCTCGCCAGCGCTTTTCGGCTGTTTCCCGTGCGCCCGTCGCGAGCCGAAATGGACGAGCGCATCGATCGCGCACTTCTGGCCGTGAACATCGAGCCGCGCGAGATCGACGGTAAGTATCCGTTCGAGCTCTCGGGCGGCCAAATGCAGCGCATGCTGCTCGCCCGCGTGTTCATCATCGAACCCCGCGTCTTGATCGCAGACGAGCCGACCAGCATGGTGGACGCCAGCAGCCGAGCCAGCATCCTCGACTACTTGATGAAGCTCAAGCGCGAGCTCGACATGACGATCGTCTTCGTCACACACGACATCGGGCTCGCGTATTACGCGTCGGATTCACTGCTCATCATGCACCAAGGCCAGATCGTCGAGCAGGGGCCACCCGAACGCGTGACGAAGCAGCCCCAGGCGTCCGCTACACGCCAACTCATCGAGGACATTCCCGACGTGAACCGCGATTGGCTCGCGCGCGAGCGAAAGCCCGCTTAGAGCCTATCCCGGTCTCTGATTCGTCACATCTCCGTCCTTACGTCATACGAGTTGCCCTGCTCATCACCCCTCGTACAACTGCCAATCATCAGTGGCGGCGTGGCGGTTGTGAGGCGCCTCCAGTCGTACGAAGGGCACTGAAGAAGAATTCGTATGACGTCAGGAAGGAGATGTGAGCAATCATCAGTGGCGGATTCGCGGTGAAAAAGGACCTCTCCGACCGCCCCGACCTACTGGGATCTCAGGATTGATCGGATCTCCGACGGGAATTTCCGGGCCTCGCGAGCTTGCACCCTGATTCGAGGATGAGCCGGCGCTCGAAGCCGCGACCCCGCGTCCCGTACGCACCGCCCGCGAGCCCTGTGGCCCGTGCGCGCCGACCGCGCGAGCCCTGTGGCCCGTGGCCCGTGGCCCGTGCAGCGCGAGCCGTGTGGCCCGTAGGCGCCGCCGCGAGCCGCGTGCGCGAGCCGTGTGGCCCATAGGCACCGCCCGCGAGCCCCGTGCAGCGCGAGCCGTGTGGCCCGTGCAGCGCGTTACCGCACGGATGCAACGGGGAATCCCTTGAGCGTGGCCCGCGAGATGCACATGGGCCGCGCCTGTCGCAGATCTTAGATTAGTGCTTCAGTATACCCACAACCGCGTGTCCGTCAAGGTTGTTTGCGTCGCTCACGCACGTGCCAGGTCATTCCTGTTCGTACGCGGGCGGCATAGGGTGTGGCGGTGCGGAAGCACGGAGAATGCAT
>JAICQQ010000161.1 GCA_025937785.1 Polyangiaceae bacterium | reverse complement strand
GTGCTTCCGCCCCGCCACACCCTACGTGACGTGCGAACAGGAATGACCTGGCACGTTCATAAGCGACGCAAACAACCTTGACGGACGCACGCTTGTGCGTATACTAAAGAACTCACCGAATATCTGCGACAGGCGCGACCCAATGTGCATCTCGCGAGCCACGCTCAAGGGATCCCCTTTGCATCCGTGCGTTGGCGCGCTGCACGGGCCACAGGGCTCGCGCGGTCGGCGCCTACGGGCCACGGGGCTCGCGCGTTGGCACGCTGCACGGTCGGCGCCTACGGGCCACAGGGCTCGCGCGGTCGGCGCCTACGGGCCACAAGGCTCGCGTGGTCGCTGCCCAAAGGGCTCGCGTGGTCGCTGCCCACAGGGCTCGCGCGGTCGGTTTCACGGGGCTCGCGCGGTCGGCGCCTACGGGCCACGGGGCTCGCGCGGTCGGCGCCTACGGGCCACAGGGCTCGCGCGGTCGGCGCCTACGGGCCGCGGGGCTTGCGCGTTGGCACGCTGCACGGTCGGCGCCTACGGGCCACAGGTTAGTACCGGTAGTACCAGAGCACATCGAGGCCGGTGCCGAGCTGGCCGGCTTCGGTGCGCAAAGCCCAGTCTTGCTTGAAGCGCCAGTCGATCGTGCCGCTGAAGCCGGAGTGCCCTTCGGTGGCGGTGGAGCGCTCTTCGGTCTTGTAGCTGCCTTCGAACCAGACGTCGTCGGAGAGGGGTACGGCGGCCGCATAGGAACGCCACTCGTTGTTCGCCAGCTGCGCGCTCTGGGTGCTGGTGTTGCTGGTTCGTTGTTCGACGCCGGCCCGTAGCTCGACGCCGCGGAGCGCGGTGTTGCCGAGCACCTCCGAGAGCATCGTGGCACCGGCGCCGAGCGCTGGGTCGGCCGCGCTCGACTCCGTGTTGCCCGCCCCGCCTCCGAACAGGAGCGCGTAAATTTCGGGCTCGCCGCCGGCCAAGGGCGGATCGCTCTCGAGCGTGAGCTCGGGTTCGCGCGCAGTGCCTGCGAGGTTCGCGGTGATGCGGACGCCGCTGGGCGCTCGCCAGACGGCGCGAATGTTGATGTGCGGATTCGTGAAATCTTCGGTATCGAACTGCACGAACCCAGTCTCGACGATGAACACCTTGCCGGCCACGTTCGCGCGCCCGCCGGGGGGCAGCACCAGCTTACCGTCGATGGTGAGCTCGTCCTCGAGCACCAGCGTGGGGTTGCCCTGCAGCCGCAGATTCAGGGTGGCGCTCTGGACCCTCACGTCGTCACCGAGTTCGATGTTCACCACCCAGGGGTGTCGTTCGGCTTCTTCGTCTTCAGCGCCCAGCTGCTGCACGACCTGAATGTCCGGGTTGGGGGTGATCTCGATCAGCGCCCGCCCAGCGGAACGGGGCAACAGTACGCGCAATTGCGGCAAGGATACGCGCATGGACATACGCTCGGTGTCCTGGCGAAAGGAGGTCGCCACCTGCCCCGTGGCATCGGCGAGGCGCACGCCGTTGATGACCACCGGGACGCGATCCAGGCCGGCGCCGAACCAACCGTGAGACAAAGAGGCGCCCTTGAAGTAAAGCTTGCCCCTGCTCGTGAGGTTGGGCTCGTCGGAGCGGACGCTGGCGCTCATCTCCGCGATCTCGACGACGCTGAGGTCTTCCTCACGCCGCGCGACGAGCACGACGTTGGTATCCCTGAGATGCATGCCGAGAGCTGCCGGCCGAATCACCCCTTTCTTCAAGTGGGCCATGCCCGAAAATGCGACATCCCACCGAGTCTGGCCGGGCGCGCGCTCGTCGGGCACCTTCTGCAGCCGCGCCTTGACGTCCGCGTCGAGCGGCCCGCTCAGATCCGAGACCAAATCTTCGATGAAGGGCAAGAGCAGGACCGCGTCGTAGCTCTTGGATTCGAGTTCGAGCACGATTGGTTCGGCGCCGAAGTCGCCATCCTTCAGCCAGTGCGTCTTGGTGCGCAGGGCGAGGTCGATGCGCCCGTGGCGGTCGGTGAAGCCGAGACTCGCCGAAACGTTCTCACCCAACGCGCGACCCGAGACCTTGCCGGTACCCAGGGGAATGCCCTGAATCGACCCATTCGTGATCTCCAAGTCGGCTTTCACGTCCGGCAAGGCTTCTTGCCGCGAAAGCGCCACCACACCAGAAACCTCACCTTTCACGCGCGCACGGCTGAGCGGCTGCAGCAACCGGAGCGGCACGTTCTCGAGCGAGAACGTCCCCGCGCCTGTCCAGCGTGGCCCCTCTAGCTCGTCGGCAAACAGTGCCTCGGGTTTCGCGGTGCCGGCGAAGCGGCCCCACAGAATGCGACCGTTCCTACGGTTCGCCTCGATCGAGCCCCCGAAGCCCCCCGTGTCCGCCGCGTAGTCGAAGCGCCCCTTGAGCGCGATCGGGAGACTCAGTGACGTGGCAGCCCCGCGCAGGCGCTCGACGTCCACCAAAGCGCTCAGGCGGGGCACCTTGGAGGTACCACGAGCCGAGAGCCGCGCCGCGATGGTGCCTTCGACACCCACGGGCCTGAACTCCGGCGGCAGCTTTTGGATGTCGCGCGTGGGCACCACGGCGACCGCTTCGAACTCGGCATCGGGCCAGAGCTCGGCCAGCGCGGTCGGATCGTTCCAAACTCTGGCCAGATCGAGCTGTGTAGTGCCGCTGGCGCTGACGAGCGGCCCCTCCAGGTCCACCGCCCGCACGCTGCCCGAAGCGGTCCCGGCGGGACCGTCCACGGCGCCACCGAGTTGCAGATCGATACCTCGCACCACTCGAGCCGGCGACTCGGCGTCGCTGGGCGCCAGCAGTACCTCGAGCCCTTGCGTCGTGGCGTCGAACATCGTCTGCGGCACGTCCTCGGGCCCCGAGCGCTCGACGCGGACCCGCGCTCGCGCGAGGCCGCTGATGGCCTGCACTGGCATTTCCGGCGTGAGGTACCGGTTGAAATAGCCGAGATCGATAGCATAGAGCTCGACGTGACCGCTGCCGGTTGCCCGTTTCCACGCCGCGGGGTCGTCGACGCGTCCGTCGAGCTCGAGAGCTACGTTGGCACCCATCCGCCCGAGCCCGCTGACGTCGATCTCGCCCTGCGCGTCCAGGTGACCGGCGTCGAGCTGGAGCGACGCACGGCCGCTCACGGGTTCGACCCCGGCGACGTGGAGCTCCGAGAACGACACGTCGACCGTGCCCTCTTGGTGCGTCTCCGTCGAAACGACATCGGCGTCGACACTGACCCTCCCGCGCAGCGCGTCCGAATGCACGCCCACCGCCTGCGCCACGCGCTCCAGATCGACGTCGTGACCTTTCACCCGCAGCTTGACGCCGCGCGGTAAGATCTCGACGTCGCCGCGCAGCTCCGCCTCGCCCTGCTTGAACACCAGGCCGTCGATCTTCGTGGTTCCGCCCTCGTGTTCGATGCGGGCCACGCTCACCGAAAGCTCGGTGCCTTGATTCGCGAGTGCGACGCTCAAGCCGTCCACGCCCACCCCGCCTTGGGTCTTCAGGTTGCCGCTCATGTTCAGGGCTTGGCCGCCGGGGTTCGACAGCGCCACCTCCAGCTTCGGTTTCGTCAACGGGCCGAGAGCCTTGGCGGTGATCGTGTCGAAGCGAAGCTCGTCGCGCGCGAACTTCTGCCCGCTCAGGTGAGCCTGAATCTTGAGGTCTTCGAGCTTGTCGATGCGGCCGCTCAGCTTGCCCTCGACGTGCGCCCGCGCCAGCGACACAGCCTCGATCCTCAGGTTGTCGACGTCCGCGCCGAAGCTCCCCGTAAGGGCGTCGTTCTCGATGCGCAGCAGGGCCTTGCCACGCGCGGTGCCCCGAGCCTTGACGTAGGGGCGAAAGCGGGGGTGATCGAGCGAGAAGCGTTTCGCATCCACTTCGATCGAGATCACCCCCATGGGATTGACATCGAAGGACACCTTGGTCGCGAGCCCCGGCTCGTGCAAAGTAGCCCGGCTTACCAGGCCGACCTCGTCGTACGTCCCGCGCACGTCGATAGCGGGGAGCGGGTGCTCACCCAGCGTGCCCGGCTGGGTGTAGCCGTTGAACTCGACGTGAGTCTGGCGTGGGCCCGGCCAGATCGAAAGCGAGGTCTTGAGGTCGATCGAGGTTTGGGGAAAGGATGGGAACACGGCGCTCACGTCCACGCGCTGCCCGGAGACGTCGAGATCGATGCCCGGATCTCCGGTGACCGCAAGCGGGCCTTCCGCGTCGAGCACGGCATCACCGATGCGTACGTTGAACTTGGTCTGGAGCTCGTCGAGGGGCCCCTCCGCCTCGGCGTGCAAAGCTGCTGGACGGTTCAGCGGGTAGTCCGGCCAGAGCGCGCGCACGTGCTCGGGTTTGACCTCGGGCACGTCGAGCCGCACTCGCAAGCGGTCCTTGTCCCAGTTGCCGAAGGCGCTGGTCTGGATTTCGCCAAAATGACCATCGAAGAAGCCCCAGATTGGCCCCGGGTAACGCAGGTGAAAGCTGCCGAGCCCGCGTGCGTCGGCCCCACCGAGCCCGCGCAGGTGCATCCCGAAGCCGGGCACGTCGATCGCGGTGCCCTTCGGCGTCACGAGCACCGAACCGCGAACGCCGGCCAGGTCCGTTTCGAGCGTCGGCGCTCCCTTCGCCACCTCCCCTCGGGCAAAGATGCGCCCGATCTCGATCACGGGCAGCCACACCCGGATGTAGCGCTCCGAAGCTGGTCCCTCTGGAGCCGGCGCCGGGGTGAATGCGTCTCCGATGGTCGGTTGACCGCTCTTCGGATCGGCGATGATCTGTGCATCGGCAGCTTCGACCCGCACGTGATGGATCACGATCGAGACCTTCGACTCGTCGGAGAGCAGCTTGCTCGCGATCTGTCGCAGGCTCGCGCGGGCGCGCAGCCCGCGAACCACGAGCACACGATTGCCGTAGACGTCGTACACCGAGACCGTATCAGCGCTCAGACCGGTCGCACTCACCGAGCGGAGCCCTTGGACGTCGATGCTGCCCTGGAAAAAGTCGGTGAGAAACCTCTCGAGCATCGTCGCTGTCACGGCACGCCCCGCCGGCAGATCGATGTGCACCAGCACGCCGAGCGCTCCGAAAACCACGAGTGAAACCAGCCAGCCCGTCGCGACCACCACGAATCGGGTCGCTCTGAACCAGACGGGCGGCTTCAAAAGGCTTCTCCTAGCGCGATATGGTACGCCAAGGGTATTTTCGCCTGAAACTCCGGAAGTTGCGCGATATCCGGAAACACCCGAGGTGTCCCTGTACTATCACGGACTTGCCAACCCGGCACGCGGTAGCCAACGTCGAACCGGACCGGGCCGATCGGCGTGTGATAACGCAGGCCCGGACCCACGGATAGGTGCGGCGCATCGAAGCCGATGTATGCGACATCGCTACTGACGTCGCTGGTGTCGACGAACAGCGTGCCGTAGAGATCCCCGGCGAGCGGGAAGCGGACTTCTAGCGAAGCTTCCCACAAGGAAAAGCCACCGAGCGCGCGCAGACATTCCGCCGGCAGCCGCTCGGCATCCTCGATGGAGCATTCCTGACCTTGCGGCAGCAGGAAGCCGATCGGCCCCTGCGGTCCGACCTGACGATACGCGTAACCGCGATTCGAGTTCGGTCCACCGGAGTAGAAGGTTCGAAACAAGATCTTCTGCTGGTCTTCGATGACCTCCGGGTTCTCCGGATGTAAGAACAACTCCGAGCTCAGCGGGTCGTTCCTGTCGAACGTCCCGCCGTAGTTCCTGGGAAACACGAACCCCAGCGAGACGCGTGTCGCCAGGACGATGCCGCCGTCGTCGCTGAGCGGGTAGAAGGTGCGCAGGCCGCCCTGCACACGCACGTCGGTCACCGTGCCTCCGAGCAGCGGGTTGGCGACTTGCAGCGCGGAGCTCACGTATACGCCGCGGGTCGGACTCACTGGATCGTCGCGAAAATCGAGCGCGACGTTGAGCTCGGGATAAGAGACGTACACGTTGTCGAGAGCGTCCACGGTCGCGGACAGGTCGACGCCAGCGTCGTTCGTCCCACGGTGCCCCTGATACGTGAGCGGGATGTTGGCGTTCCAGTGATACGAGAGCGACCCCGGCAGGTGGCCATCGAAGAAGGTGCGGTCCAACCCGACGCCGCTCGCGATCTCGTGATAGCCGATGATTGTTTCGTCGTCGGGGTCTACCCCTTCGGCCAGCGGGTATAGCAGGGGATATACGCTATAGCGAGCCGTGGTCCAGCCGGTAGTACGGCCTTCGAGGAATGACGGCTGACGCAGCTCGGCGCTAACGTCGTTCTCGAAGAGGGCCTTGGTCGGTGGTTCGAGAAAGTCGATGCGAGTGGGATACGCGGTGATGCCAGGCCGTTCGCTCAGCGTGAGCCGCCTGAGCCCGCCCAAGAAGTTCTTGTGCTCCCAGCTCATTTTGACGTAGCCGGTCGTGCGCTCGACGTCCATGCGCCCGCCGACGCCGAGGGTCAGGCTCCTGAGGCTCGTCTCCGTCACGCGCAACGTGATGGGTACGTTCTCGAGCTCCTTGTTCTTCAGGTCTTGGTCGACCACCACGCGCGAGAAGACACCAAGATCGAACACCGCCCGCCGAGCGTCTTCCAGGGCCGCGCGCGAGTATGCGTCCCCTTCGCTGACTTTGAAAGCTTCGAGCACCGGCTCGACGGGGATCTCCTGCAGACCGGCCACTTGCACGCGGCCGATGCGCACTTTGCGCCCGGGCTCCACCTTGAACTCGATGTCCGCGCTGCGCGTCGTGACGTCCACCACCGCGCGTCCCTCGACCGTGGCGTAGGCGTAGCCGCGATTGGCGAGCGTGTTGGTGATCGCCGTCTTGCTCTCCTCGAATTGCTCCTCGTCGAAGATGGCCCTTTCTTTCAGCTGAATCGACGTGAGCGTCGCCGTCGCCGCAGCGATGTCGATCTGCTCGACTCCGGACAGGCGGATGCGACGCGTGAGCACGGGTTCGCCCTTGACGACCTCGACCTCGATCGCGACGCGGTGCTCGTCGCGACGCACGACACGCGCGTGCAACACGCGCGCCTCGTAGTAGCCCCTAGCCCGAAAGTAGCGCTCGATGCGTTCGACATCGGTCTGCATCACCGAATCGTCGAACGTCTCGTAGTCGCTCGTGATGCCGTCCCACATCAGGAGCAGCTTCTGAGACTCCTGCGTCGCCAACCCCTTCTGCACCCCGTCGGCGTCTTCCGACGTGACACCGCCGATCTCCACCGCCTCGACTACCGGCTCGCGCGGAAACGGCTGGCGCGCGCATGACAGGGCAGCGAGCAAGCAGGCAACGTACGCTGCGTACGCAAGGGTGGCGTTCCACGCTGTACGCCGCCTGCCGAAACCACTCACGAAGGCGAATTTGGCACGGGTGCCGCGGAAATCCTCAAAAACACGTCAGGAAATCCGCTGACACCGTGACAAACTCGTCACATCACTCCCTGGGCTCTTTGCGCTTGATGCCGGGCAGAGTCGCGAGCTCCGGCGCCGGTTCGTGGACCGTAATGGCCTGGTAGTGCATCAGGCCCTGGATCGGGTCGGCCTCCGTGCCGATCGACGAGCCGGTAAAGGTCGACGAATAGTTGCCGGTGACCGAGATTTTGGCGCCTTTCGCCGGGAGCGGGTTGGGAGTGTTGATCCCCCAGAACGTGTCCATGTGCTCCTCGTCCTTCTTGCCTTTGTCGAACGTCTCGATCGCGTCGTAGATCTGGGCAAAGTTCGAGGCCCAGCCCATGACCTTGATCGATTCGCTCTCGGGTGCGTCTTTGGTGTCACCGATCCAGAACGCAGGAATGGGCGCCTGACACCCTTCGGGGTCGGCCTTGCCACCCTTGTGGACCGCGCACTCCGGAGCATCCGGCAAGTTGGTCTTCGTGATGAAGCCCTTGAGCGTGATCTTCTTTTCGGCGACTTCGGCGCGATGGACGCGGTTGCGGAGGTAGTAAGAGGCACCCCAGACGGTGAAGGCATCCCCATCTTTGATGGGCTTTTTCACCACGTTGGGGACGGCAGGTAGGCTCGCCTTCATACCGCTCACAGCGGGAACCGGCTGGTACTTCACCTCTTCCCCGCCGCAGCCCTGCATGCCGACGCAAAGCGCCACGAGTGAAGGGATGCTGAATGCGGTGCGTGCACGGGACTGAAACATTCTTGAGGGCCTCCTCGAAATCGGGTTCACGGACGGTAGTCCGCGCCCGACCCGGCGTGCAAGCAGGCTGTAACCGGCGTCGGGCCAAATCCTCACTTCGGCTGCCCTCTCAGCCACCCCCTGCGGCGCTTTTTCAGCATCAGTGAAAACTGGCAGCGCTGCAACCCAAACCTCCCTTGCCAGAGCCGGCAGCGCCAGCCAAACATCGGCCGTGCCCACGCGAAGCATCTTCATCGGCGACGTTCATGGCTGCGCGCGCGAGCTCGAGCGCCTGCTCGATGCGGTCCAGTGGTCCAGTTCGGACCGGGTTTACTTCGTGGGCGACCTGGTGGCGCGTGGCCCCAAAAGCAGCGGGGTGCTGCGAATCTTCCGGCGTATCCAGGCAGAAGGCGTCCTCGGCAACCACGAGGATCGCCTACTCGAGGCGCGCGACGCGCGGCGCGCAGGACGAGCGGGCCCGCACCTCAGCCCGTCTCACGAGCATCTCATGACTCGGCTGTCCGACGAGGATTGGGCATTGCTGGGTTCCCTGCCCCTATCGCTCGACCTGCCCGAGCACGACGTGCGCATCGTTCACGCGGGGGTGGTGCCCGGCGTCCCGCTCGCCAAACAACAACGGCGCGACCTGTTGAAGATGCGCGCACTCGAACCCGACGGGACGGCGACGTCGAGCTGGCGCGAGCGATCGTGGGCAGCCGACTACGCGGGCCCGCCTCACGTCGTCTTCGGGCACAACGCCCTCAGCGGCGTCCAGCTGCACCCCCACGCGACCGGGCTCGACTCGGCGTGTGTGTACGGCGGCGCGCTGACGGCGCTCGTGTTGCCCGCAGGCACCAGCGTACCTCCCCCCGAAGCCCGCCGAGCGCTGCTGGTTTCGGTGCAGGCGGCCGAGCGCTATGTCGACCTCCGCTCCCAGCGCCCCGGGCAACCAGCGAGCGAATAACGGTGAGCCGCACGATCCGCTGCGCCATAGTGCCCCTGCGTGCAGGCCGGCAAACACTAGAGCCGGAGGTCGCTCGCTATCTGCTACGAGTGCACCGGCTCGGGCAAGGCGACACGTTCATCGCCTTCGATCCCGAGGCCCGCATCGAAGCCGTCGCAACCCTGGTCACCGACCACCCCAAAGCGCCGTTGTGTGAGATCGCGACGCCGGTCGCCGCGACCCTGGTATCGACGCTGCCGGTGACGCTGCTGCAGGGCCTCGGCAAGGGCGACAAGGTCGATCGTGTCGTGCGCGACGCAACGCAGCTCGGCGTTCAGCGCATCGTGCTCGTCGAGACCGAGCGCAGCATCCCCGAACGATCCGACAAGCACCGCGACAAAGAGCGACGTTATGTCCGTATAGCGGTCGAGGCCGCGCGCCAGTCGGGGCGCGGCGACGTGCCCGTACTCGCGGGACCCGAAAGCCTAGAAAGCGCGCTCGAGAGTGTCGCCGGCGCTTCCATGAAACTCGCGTTCCACGCGTCCGGTGACACGGGTCTCCGGCAATCGTTCTCCAGTCGCTCGCCCGAGCCCGGCAGCATCGCCGCCTGCATCGGACCCGAGGGCGGCTTCAGCGAGGCCGAGCTCGCCCAGCTGGTGCGGGCGGGCTTCTCGCTAGTGCGGCTCAGCCCCTTCATCTTGCGTACGGAGACCGCGGCCATCGCGGCGCTGGCCGCCATCGCCGAGTATTGTTAGAGCAGGTTCCGATGACTCCCAGACGCATCCTCGTTGCAAAACCCGGGCTCGACGGCCACGACCGTGGCGCGAAGATAGTGGCTCGCGCGCTGCGCGACGCCGGGTTCGAGGTCATCTACACCGGGTTGCACCAAACCCCCGAAATGATCGCGAGCGCTGCCGTTCAAGAAGACGTGGATGCGGTCGGTCTCTCGATCATGAGCGGCGCGCACAACACGCTGTTTCCCGCCGTGCTTGCGGCGCTCCGCGCGCGCGGGGCCGACGACATCCCTGTGTTCGGCGGTGGCATCATCCCCAGCGACGACTGTGAGCGGCTCGAACGCGCCGGCGTCAAGAAGGTCTTCTTGCCCGGGACGACGCTCGACGAAATCGTGGGCTGGATCGACGCGAACGTCGTGGTGCGCTAGCGCCAGTTGGCCCGCAGCTTCGCGATGTCGTCCTCGGTCAGCGCCGGGCTGGTGCCGCCGATGGTGGGAGCCATGGTGTTTCCGGGCGCCAAATGCCCGCGGATCCCCAGCCAGTGGCCGACTTCATGGCGCGCCACGCGCGCTTCGATATCCTCGATGTCCCGCCCCAAGCTCCGGACCCGATCGACCTCGAAGAAGATCATGCCGCGGTCCTGACCTTGCCAGTCACGGCACCCGAGCGATCGCGGCCCGCAACGTGAAGCCGTGACATTGGGCTTCTGGTCCACCACCAAGATCGGGACCCGGGCTTCGGGCACGGCTTCGAACCACTCCTCCGCACCCGCGATCGTCGCTTCCTGCCAGACCAAGGGCAGGCTCGAATCGACCCGGAGCTCGGTGATCGGCTCCGACGTGCAGCCCGCACTGATCGCACACACTCCTATGAGTACCAACCGAAACGTCACACACTTCCCCAGTCAGCGCCGTGAGGCGGGAGAACCAAACCGGGCGGCGCGCCCCCTCCTCGGAGGTGGCGCCGCTCATGCCTAGACAACGGCGTTCTCCCCACCGTGATTTAGTCCACTGCGCCTGAAGCGGACCTCGAGCGATGCAGTCTGGTGGGTGCGAGCACGCTCCGGTCAGAACGCCGCGCACCGCCGCGCACCAGCAAGCACGGCGTTTCGCGAGGTCAGGCGCACCGCGAGAACTCGAAGCGAGTGCTGAGCTCTCAAATTGCGCCACACGCAGGTCAAAGCGCGCTTCGGTAGGACACGCGCGGACGCCAGTGTTATCCTTGGAGCGATTTGCGTGGCGATTGCTTCACCGCACTCTCGCGGGCTTCGAACCACCTTGCGCTGACTTATCCATGAAAGACGTCAAGACTCTGGGGACCGCTGTAGTTTTGGGGGCGCTCGGGCTCTGGGCATGCAGTTCCAGCGAGACTGCGACACCCGGGACCGGCAACGGTGCGACGAACGGCACCAACGGCACGACCGGCGGCACCCCGACCGCGTCCGCAGCCGCGACCAACACGAGCGCGAGCGGTAGCACGACCAACACGACGGCCGCGAGCGGTACGCCTACGGCGGGCAGCACCACGACCACAGCGGGCAGCACCACCGGGGGCGGCCCCGTCACTTGCAGCAACAGCGACCTGGCCACGCTCCCCGTCGACGACACGGGCTGGGTGGCGCGCGAGTGCAACAGCTCGGGGATCCAGGGCGCCTGGTACTGCTACGCCGACGGCGTCGGCACCAGCGACTGCGTCGAAGGCGCCACCCCGTATCGTGCCGGTGGTGGCATGTGCCTGACCGGCTCTACCGTGGTGAACGCCGAGGGCGAGTACGGGGCGTGGGGGGCAGGCATCGGCCTGAGCTTGAACGAAACCGGAGAAGGCGCGGACGGCTCGGCGTCGGTCAAGAGCCCCTACAACGCCACCGCCAACGGCGTCGCAGGCTTTGCCATCTCCATCACCGACCCCTCCGGCATCGGCACGGGTAGCAAGAAGATCCGCGTCGGCTTCACGGGAACGGCCGAACCTACGGAGTTGCCCGCGCCCTTCTACGAGGTCCCCGGCCCGGGCGACTACGTCGTCATGCTCGCAGACGCATTGGTCCCGGCCGCATGGGACGTCGAGAACGCCGGCATGCTCGCGGACCCCACCAATCTGTACGATATGCAGATCCAGATCGTCGGCGGCGAAGACCCGGCTGCAGCTTATGATTTTTGTGTCGCCAGCGTCACGCCCGTCGGCGAAGACGGCAACGTCATCGTCGGTGAGACCGTGCAGCCCTACGGTTCGCAAGTGTGCGGCAACCTCGACACCATTACGCTCGGCAACGAGTACGCCGTGCAGAACAACGTCTGGAACAGCCAAGGCAGCGGCACCCAGTGCGTGAGCGCCCTATGGAACAACGGCAAGAGCGCCGGCTTCATCGCCTCGCCCCAAGGCATCGACATCGCCGCCGAGGTCGGTCCGAAGTCGTATCCCTCGGTGGTGCTCGGCTGGCACTACGGCACCTTCCACGGATCGTACGGCGCAGCGCGACAGATCTCGACCCTCACCACGATCCCCTCGAAGTGGACGTACACGGTGCCCACCGGCACCGAGAGCTACAACGTCTCCTACGACATTTGGATTCACTCGCAGAACAACCCGCCAGCGCCCAACGGCTCCCTCGAGTTGATGATCTGGGCCAACCACCGCGACACCGTGCCCATCGGGCAGCTCGTCGAAGAGAACTTCAGCATCGCAGGCGGCAACTGGGAAGTGTGGTACGGCCAGAATACCAACGGCTGGAACGTGGTGAGCTACGTGAACATCGCCAACCCGAGCGGTGTCGAGCTCGATGTCGCCGAGTTCGTCAACAACGCGGTTACCCGCGGGTACGCCGCCAGCAGCGACTACCTGCTCGGCGTGCAAGCCGGGTTCGAAATCTGGCGCGGCTCGTCCGAGTTCCGCAGCGACTCATACACCATCACCATCAACTAAGAGCGCGCGGCTCGCCAAGCGCTGGCAGTACGTGCGGGCCACGTGGCTTGCCAGCGCTGAGCGGAACGGACGGGCGCGTGGCTCCTGACTCAGGGTTTGCGGGCCGAGGCGCAGCCTACGTTCAAGCTCAGCGACAGCTTGTCTTCCGACCAGTACTTGTCGACGGCGCGCGCGAGGTAATCGAGGGCTCCGTCGAGCTGGTCCACACGGAGCCACGTGCGAATCTCGGGGAGGATCAAGAGACGCATCGCTGGGTCTTCGAGGAGTCCACGGCCGCCGTCGAACTCGATCTCCCGGTGTTGCAGCTTCACGTCGATGTCCGAAAGCCCGGCCTCCTCCAACTCTTCGGAGAGCGATTCGAGCGTGGGGCGGTTCGGAAACGAAGCTTCGAGCACCTTCGAGAACTCGGTGGCGTCCTCCTTCAGCGCGTACTCCTTGAAGATGTCGGTGATTTCTTGAAACGAGCCTCGCATCGGCATGGCGATCAGCGCCTGGCCACCCGAGTAGAGGACGCGCGCGAGTTCGCTGAGGAGCGCGCTGCGCGCCGTTCGATCCAGGTTGGGATGCACTGATAGGGCGTGCGAGTACTGTTCCGCCTCGAGCCCCGTCGGGTAACCGTCGGCGATCAGGTACTCGATGTCCAACTCGCCATGGGCGTGCGCCTTGTTGCGCGCGAGTTCGAGCGCTGGCGCCGAGCTGTCGACCCCCACCAGGCTCATACTGGGAATTCGCTGGAACAGCTCGAGATCCGGAAAGCCGGTGCGACACCCGAGATGCGCCACGCGCGCCGCCTCCCCCGTCAGCAGCATCTCGAGCAGCAGGTTCCCGTACAACGCCAGGTAGCGCGGGACGACGAACGTCTCCAAAATGGCAGCGTCCGCGCTGCTCAGGTCGTCGAAGTGACGCACACCGGCATGCTACAGTGTGTCGACCGTTCGGTACAACTGTGGCAGTCGAACGCCGCTCGGGCTAGGGTGCTCCCATGTCGCCGTTGGTTCGAGCCGGCATCGCTGCCGCAGTCCTGGCTGCCCTCGCGGCCGCGGTCGACCGACGACTCGAGCCCGTGCTGGTGACGAGCGGGGGCGCGACGCCCGGCAGCGCCCCCGCAGGCTCGTTGCTGCGACCTTGCCCTCCGGGCACGCTGCTCGACAACTCGGTGTGCATCCCCGTCCCCACGGCAGCGAGCTCGTCCGACGCCGGTGCTTCGGTCAGAAACTGGCAGATCCATGACCGGCTCCCCCGCCGTCCCGATCGTCCCTCCGATCTGCGACGCTATCGTTGGCCGGTCTCGAGCATCGCCGCGTTCGATCCGAGTCCCTTCACCGCCGCCGGTGCCGTGGAGCTCGACGCGCTGCTGCTCGCCGTCCCCCCCAAAACTCCGATCACGCTCCCCGCCCTGGAACATCAGCGCGGCAAGGCCGCCGTGCTCTACACCGGGCCCGCCGTGGGCCAGACCGTCGTCACCGAACATCGCGTGCTCGAGGGCAAGCAGGAGCAGATCTACATCGTGCTCCACGGCAACTTGGGCAGCATCGGCAGCAAAGCCGGTACCCAGCTCGAGCCGGGAGCCCAGCTGGGCACCGTGGGTGACTCGGCCCAACGCGGCCTGAGCGGCCTGCACTTCGAAGTCCGCCGCGTCCGCCAGGGCGTCGACGTCCGCGCACTCCGGCCCGACGAGTACCGGAGCCGCGCCCACACCATCGCCTGCGACCCCCGCAACGTGCTCACCCTGCAGGCCAAGCGCTGAGCACGTCTCAGCCCGGCTACACCACTAGCTTGTAGCCGAACCCGTACACCGTCAGGATGTGCTCGGGTTTGTCGGGGCGGCGCTCCAGCTTCTTGCGGAGCTTGACGATGAAGTTGTCGATCGTGCGGTTGGTGGGGTTCGCTTCGACGCCCCAGATCTTGTTCAGGATCTCTTCGCGGCTCACGGGTTGTCCCTGTCGCTCGTAGAGCAGGCGCAAGAGCTCCACTTCGTAGAACGAGAGTGCCTCGGGCTGCTTCCCCGGCCGCTCGATGGCGTGGGCGCTGATGTTGACCGTCATCCCGGGCAGCTGAAAGTTCATCACCTCCGACGGACGGTTCGTGCGCCGGAACAACGCCCGAATGCGAGCGACGAGCTCGCCGATGCTGAAGGGTTTGGTCACGTAGTCGTCGGCGCCGACATCGAGGCCGCGGATCTTGTCGGCCTCCTGACTCTTCGCGGTCAGCATGATGATGGGGACGAAGGCGTCGAGCCGCCGCAGCTCTTCGCACACCTGGTACCCGTTCATGTCTGGGAGCATCAGATCGAGCAGGATCGCGTTCGGGTGGTCATGCCGCGTGCGGTGCACCCCGTCCTTGCCCGTGGGGCTGGTGAGCACGTGAAAGCCCTCGAACTCGAGCGCATCCTTGAGCCCGAGCGCGATGTGGGGCTCATCTTCGATGACCAGAATCGTCTTCTTCGACTCCATCGGCGCGGGGAGCTTATCGCGCCTTTCCGGCTGAAATCTACGGTCGGCCAAGCCACCGAAACGAGAGCCTATTTCGCGATAGGCTGCAGAGCGCCGCTTGTGTCGGCACTTGGCAGCGCACCAAAAGCGAAGGGCAGCCGAAACCGGCTGCCCTTCATGTTCACCGGGGCGCGTTGCCCCAGCTTGCCGTCACGACCAGCGTGCCGTCACGGCATCGTCGGGTCGCCCGACTCGTCGGTGAACGCCGCACCCACGCACGCGATGAACGTGATGGAGCCCGACTGGGGCGTGTTCTCGCCCACGAAGCGGAGCTTGCGTTGCTCGGTGGCCGGGCAGCCCACGAGCAGCGAATCGTCCCCGATGCCCTGGGCCGCGTCGATGTAGCAGTACCCCGGCACGCTGGTCGGCGGGTAGTTCTGCGTGTTCAAGCATTGCTGCTGCGGCTCTTCCTTCAACTGCAAAATCTCGCAGAGATTGTACGAGTCGCACGCGATCGACGTCGTGCCACCACAGGAACCAGAAGCCTGGAGCTGCTTGTGCACGGCCGGCACCACTTCCGCGGCCACGGGGCCACGACCCCGGGCGGGGTCGCAGGGATTCTCGGTTCGCGTCGCTTCGACGACCGCGCACGGCACCTGTTGCGTCTCCTCGTTCGGCACGAGCTGGCGCGGCAGACAACGCCCACCGAGCACCTCTTTCAGCCGGTCGATGATCGCGGCGACGGCCGGGTTGTAACCGAAGGCCGCGTTCTGGTCGCCGCCCTCCACCGTATTCGGGTCCGTCACCTTCGGACAGATGGAAGCCACGATCGAGTTGTCACCGAAGTCACGCAGGGTCTGCAGCAAACGAGTGCCAGGATAGGCCTTCGCGAAGTATTGCGTCCGCCCAGCAGGGCCACCACCGGGTGGATTGCACAGCGGGCGGTTCTTCGCATCGTCATCTTCCAGGCAGTCGCATGCCGCGTTCGCCATGTCCGCGCAATCTCGGCTCTCCGTGAGCGGGAAAATGCAAGCGTACTGCAGGTCGGAGTCATCGTCGTTGATGTACTCGTGACCGTTGATCGAGTTGGCGTTGGGGTTGGTGGATGTCTCCGGCGCAAGCGCTTCGTTCGTCACGGGATTGCTACCCGTTCGAGGATCGGACTGCTCGATCATGAGCGGGTCGGTCGGAGGAATTGGAGGATCCGTGCGATTGGCTGTCGCGGCCCCCACAATCACGTTCCAACGCTGGCTGGCAGTCAGCTCGGCAGCTGTCATGTACTCTAGCAGCGCGGGGTTACCCAGGCTCTCCGTCGTCGCAATGTCCTGCCACGGCACCCCCACGATGCCGGCCAAGAACACCAGCGACTGATCGCGGGGGCTCGGCGCGCCACGCACGTCGTACAAGGGGTTCGTGACTTGCGGGCAGTTGCCGGCCGCGTCGCATTGGTGCGTGTCGTAAACGACCGGGTCGCGGAGGCCGGCGACGTAGCGCTCGATCGGGTACAGCAGGTCGAAGCCGAAACGCCGCTTCTGGTCGTAGCAGCGGAGATTCGCTGAGTCCGTCTCGCGATCGCGACCCGCGGCACAGTTGGCGTCCGACTCGTTCGCAGGGCAGCCGGCAGGGGAGGTCACACCACAAGAACGGCAACACTTATCGTTGGGATTCGCGTCGCATTCCGTGGACTGTGGGGGCATATTGAACGTGCCGCCCTTGTACGTCGTAGCAGACGTCAACCAACCGATGCCGCCGTCGACGACAGAGCAGTCATTCTCGTCGGTGAGCACGATGACCGCAACGAGCGAGTCAGGGCGGAGGAAGGCATCGCGCTGCTGGAGTAGCGTGCCGTCCACGATGATACCGTTGGCATCCTGTGCCGGAACAGCAATGTCGCCGCCCTCGGGCACCACCATTTCTAGCGGAGGAGAAGGGTCGACCAAGAAGCGATACCAGGCTTCGAGCGTGGCTTCGTAGCCGCAACCCACTTCGCCCGCGCCGCGCACGTGCTCGGCAAAATCGGCCTTCAGCTGTTCGCGCGTGACGTTCGCCGGGTCCCACGCGAGAAAGCCCGCCGGGTCCGCAGCGGGCAGGTTCAACTCCGGGCGCACCGTCGGCAGCAAGTGCGCGCGGTCGTTCTGGGTCTCGTTCCACTGCAGCGGGCCGTTGGGACTGCAGTAGTCACCACCGTGGCCACCGAGCGACGAGGTGATCACACCGATGTGGATGTCGTCGACGGGATTGAACTCGACGTCCCACTCCTCGGGACACTCGCCACCGGCGCCCGCGGGTTGGCGAGCGATGACGTCTCCCACCGCATCGACTTGAACGCAGTCGGGGTTCACCAAACGCTCGACGAGCCCGGGAACGGCGATGCTGAGGATCTGTTGCTTGTCAGCCATCGAGATCGAGTTATCGATCACGAACAACAGATCGATCTTGTCGATGGCCGTCTGCCGAATCTGATCGACGAAGACGTTGCTCGTCTGCGGGTCTTGCTCGATCACGGGGCGATTCAAGCACCCCGCCATCAGCGCAAGGCCAACCGCCACGGCTGTAATCACGGCACCCGTGCGGCGCACGTTGCGCGAGCTGATGTCGCGCAGTGAAGACCAGAGTTTCATCGACAGGCTCCTTGATATCCGAATGCTTCCCGACCGTCGCTGCGCTGTGGAGAACTGCAGTGCTGCGAAGAACCGGGGGAAAGAGAGACAAACTTCCAGAACGTTTCGACACCCAAACCGCGCGCGCTAGTTTTGATACAGGGCGCCGCGGTGCTGAAGGTTGGCCCGCCCCCGCTGGGCAGGGCGCGAGCTCGACGAGCAGCCCCGGCAGGGTAGGTGGCCCCCCCGGTCCTTGTCAATCGACCCACAACGCCGCGACACTTCAGCCTTATCCGGCGGAAAGTAAAGGCGTTTTGGAATTCTGCAGGTGAGGCAGACTTGAGCATCAGGGCCATAGGCTAAGCAAGCTGCGTGCCGCTTTCAGACTCGCTGGAAAGCCCGTAGGCCGGGAGTTTCGAGCAACTACGTTGCCTACTGAAGCGACAACTCAGTTGTCACCCAGCGAACCCTCGCCCTCGGTTGCCGGCCTCCAAAACGACCTCAGGGCGTCGAGCTGGCGGCGACCCACGCCCGGAACGGCAAGGATCTCCTGGTCGGACGCCTGCCGGATCTTCTCGACCGAGCC
>JAICQQ010000163.1 GCA_025937785.1 Polyangiaceae bacterium | reverse complement strand
TGTCAGCGCCCAGCGAGGAGGCGTGGGCGGCGTTTCTGCAGCCGGGGGGGGGCTTCTCGGGTTACCTGCCGAGTGACGCGGAGGCGGGCAGCTTCTGGGGAGCTAGCCTGCGCATCTCGCTCTTCTCGTGGCTGCATCGGACCGAGGCGCCGGGACCGGGTTACGGGCGGCTCTACCTCGGCGCAGAGTTCCTGCTGAGCAGCGACGACGCCGTGGCGCCGCTCTTCGGGTACATGGTGGGCTTCGAGCTGTCGGTCGAGCGCAACCCGACCCGCCGCGTGCTGATCCCGCTGTACGGACTCGAAGTGGGCGGGCTGGTGCACGAAGAGCTCGGCTACCCGTTTCAGGCGACGCCCTTCGCTGGCCTCGTGCTCTTCGCCGACCGCGGGGTGGCGCTGAGCGCGCGGGGCGGCTATCGCTGGGTGCCCGTGCGCTTCAACGAGCTCTCGGGCGCTCAGGTCCAGCTCATGCTCGACGGCCACCTCTGGTAGCCACGAAGCTGTAGCCGCGACGCTAGTGGCCGCGACGCTAGTGGCCGCGACGCTAGTGGCCACGACGCTAGTAGCCACAACGCGTAGCCCCCAAAAACGAACCGCCTTCCGGCGAATTCCGGAAGGCGGCCCAACATACCCAGGAACAGGGAGGTAAATGGTTAGCGGCCCTTGTCAGCCGCTTTGGCGGCGTTGATAAGCGGGGGTATCCCAGTCCATGTCGGGGTCCGAGCCCGTCGCGGACGCTGGGAACTGGATGCGGTCGCGCACCGGCGGCAGGTGGGCGTCGCGGGAAGAGGCGCTCACGCTGATCGAGGGTTGCGTGCGGCGCGTGGAGTACGCGGGGGCGGGCTCGAAGCGATCGACACGGCTCGGGACCGGAACCTTGCCGGAAGGGGCCGCCGAGTCGCGCGCGACGGGGCGCTCGACCGATCGACTGGCCTCGATCTCGATCGGGATCTCTTGGGTGGCGTTGTCGAAGCCGGTGGCGATCACGGTGACCTTCAGCACGTCGGCCATGTTTTCGTCGATACTGGCCCCGAAGATGATGTTCGCGTCTTCGTGCGCCTGCTCTTGGATCAGCGAGGCAGCCTCTTGGATTTCTTTCATCCGCATGTCCGGACCGCCGACCACGTTGATCAGCACGCCGGTGGCACCGTGCACCGAGATGTCGTCCAGTAGCGGTGAGGTGATGGCCTGCTCGGCGGCGATGCGCGCGCGGCCCTCGCCCTTGGCGCAACCGGTGCCCATCAGCGCACGCCCCATGCCGCGCATCACCGTGGTGACGTCCGCGAAGTCGACGTTGACGATTCCGTCGAGGGTGATGAGGTCGCTGATGCCCTTGACGGCCTGATACAGTACCTCGTCCGCCTTGCGGAACGCGTCCACGAAGGTGAGCTCGTCGTCCGCGATGCTCATCAGCTTTTCGTTGGGGATGGTGATCAGGGTGTCGACGTGCTCGCCGAGCATTTTCAGACCCATTTCGGCGCGGCGCTGGCGCTGCCGGCCCTCGAATCCGAATGGCTTGGTCACGACGCCGACGCACAGCGCGCCCGCTTCTCGCGCGAGCTGCGCTACGACAGGAGCCGCGCCGGTTCCCGTGCCACCACCCATGCCGGCGGTGACGAACACCATGTCGGCGCCTTCGATGGCCTCTTTCAGGCGCTGCACGTCCTCGAGGGCCGCCTTGCGGCCACGCTCGGGATCCGCGCCGGCGCCCAGGCCGCGGGTGATGTTGGCACCGATGGCGATGCGCTCGGCCGCGCTGTTGGAGTTCAACGCCTGAGCGTCGGTGTTGACGGTGATGAACTCGACCCCTTCGAGGCCGAAGTTGATCATCGTATTGATGGCGTTTCCGCCAGAACCACCTACGCCGATGACCTTGATACGAGCTTGATACTCTTGGGTCTCGTCGGCGAATTCGATCGAGAAACTCATGTTTTCCTCCCGGGCCGAAATGCTTACTGCTGCCGATCACGCGGTTTCTGCACTCTTCAGGGTCTGCCTTCCCTGGCCGACGTCAGCTCCTGGGGAGCCGGCGGCGGGCGCGAGTGTCGAACCGTCGTGTTCAGCGAACTGCTTCGGTGTGCTTTCCTGTGGGTACGTGACTGACTGGGTACGTTTCTAACTAAGGGTAAGATAAGGGAATTCCGCCTAGAAGGCGGCTTTGAACCATTCGAAGAAGCCGCTCTTCTTGGCCGCGGCGCCCTGCGCGCTCGCCTCGGCGAGAGCGGGGGCCGTCAGCTGAACACCAGCGTCACCGCGCGCGTAGGCGTCGGCCAGGTGCTGCGCCCCGTAGCGGACCAGACCGACGCCGGTCGCATACTGAGGTCCCTGCACGAGCTGAACGAGGCCTTTGACACCGACCGGGAACCCGAGCCGCACGGGCATGCCGAGGATCTCTTCGGCACACTCGACCATGCCCTCCATCAAGTTGGCACCGCCAGCGAGCACGGCGCCGGCGCTGATCTCTTCCAGCAGGCCGGTCTGCTCCATGCGGCGGCGCGCCTCGGCGAAGAGCTCTTCGACGCGCGGCTCGATGATGTCGCTCAGCAGGCGGCGTTGCGCGTGCCGGGGGGCATGCCCGCCGACTCCTGGCACCTCGATCTCCTCGTCGTCGGCGATCATCCGGCCCAGCGCACAGCCGTAGTTGCGCTTCAAGCGCTCCGCCTCGGCCATGGGCGTGCGCAGCCCGGCGGCGACGTCGCTCGTGATGTTGTTGCCGCCGGCCGGGATCACGCTGGTGTGCGCGATGCCGCCGTTCGCGTAAATCAACAGGTCGGTGGTGCCGCCGCCGATGTCGATCACCGCCACCCCGATTTCTTTCTCGTCCTCGCTCAGCACGGCATCCGAGCTGGCCAGCGGTTCCAGGACGACGTCGGCCACGTTCAGCCCGCAGCGCTCGACACAACGCACCACGTTCTGGACGCACGAGGTCGCCGCGGTCACCAGGTTGACGCGCACCTGCAGGCGCACACCGCTCATACCGACGGGATCGCGGATACCGTCCTGGTTGTCCACGATGTACTCCCGGGGCAAAGCGTGGAGGATCATGCGATCGGCGTCGACTGGAATGGCCCGCGCCCCCTCGAGCACTCGTTCGAGGTCGGCGCGCGTCACTTCCCGCCCGCTGATGGCGCAGACCCCGTCGGACACCTGGCTCTTGATGTGGCTGCCCGCGACACCGGCGAATACGGTGTTGATCTCGACCCCGGCCATGGTCTGCGCGGCGTCGATCGCCTCGCGAATCGAGCGCACGGTCCATTCGATGTTGCTCACGACGCCCTTGCGCAGGCCGCGGCAGGGCACGTTACCCACGCCCAGAATCGTGATGCCGTCGGCATCCACCTCGCCGACCACGGCGGATACCTTCGTCGTGCCTAGGTCCAGGCCGACAATGATCTCGGGGGTGCTGAAAGGGCTCGTCATGGGGTTTCTCTGGCTACGAGGTCTTGTCTGAGGCGCCTTGGGTCACGTGCCGCGAAGCGGACACGTCGAAGGCAGAGCCGACGCTGCCATTTGACCGAAAACGGGGCCAACTTTTGACCTGCAATGGTCGCACTTTAGGGCTCATACGCTCCATCCGTCAGCGCATGCGTACGACGACGCGTTCCTCGTGGGCGGCGTTGTCGAGGAAGATGATCCCCGGCACTTCACCCTGGCGTTGCACCTTGGCCATGACTTGCTCTGCCATCCTGAGCTTCGTGAGCCAGGGGCCCTTGCCGAGTTTCATGCTGACGCCCTGGCGGCCGATCACGAGCGTCACGGCGCCGGAGTCGTCCAGATGGATCTCCTGCGCCGGGAACGCGTGTGACAGCGGCAGGCGCTCGTAGTGCCCCAACACCTCCAGGGCGACCTTGATGCGGTCGGTCTCGCGCGCCCGATCGCGCGCCAGGTTCTCCTGCGAAATCCCTGTAACTACTGGAATATCAAAAGGATCTGAGTCAAGCAGCGCTTTGAAAGGTTCACCCGTCCGAGTCACCAGGAAGAGCTGATCGCCGATGCTGGCGATGGCCCGCGCCTCGAACTCGGTCACCTCGATGAAGAGCTCGCGGGGCAGCTGACGGGTGACGCGCGCCCCCTGGATCCAGGGGTGGGCCACCAATTTGCGCTCGGCCTCCGCCATGTCGACCTTGAAGATGTTCTGTCCGACCTGGATCCCGGCAAGGCTCGCGACCTGCTCCGAGCTCAGCCGGCGGGCCCCTTGGACCTCCACCTGCTCGATGGCAAACCGAGAGGTCGTGAGGGCGTAGTGGTGCGCGCCCCAGGCTACCCCCAGTGAGATGCCGAGCACGAGCACGACCCCCGCCGCGAGCTTCATCAGCGACCAGGTCCGGCGCCAGCCGTCCCCCGCGTCGACGTCGATCGGACTGGCCGCGACCCCATGGGCCCGGTTCGTGCGCGGTGCTCCCTGCGAGGGCGAGCTCTCGGGCGCTCGCGCGTCGCGGGGCGCGCGGTCCGTCGTCGCGGATGTCTTCGAAGCGGCAGCTCGTGCCATCAGTTCTCCCCCGTTCCGGCGGCGTGCCCTGCCCGCAGCTCGGCCGCGATGGTCGGCAGCACGCGGTTGATGTCCCCGGCACCGAGCGCGATCACGACGTCCCCCGGACGTGCCAACTGTGCGATTTCGCTACATAAAGCAACACGGTCCGCGCAGTAACGCACGTGGTGGTGGCCGTGGGCACGAATGCCTTCGCTCAAGCTCTGGGAGCTGACGCCGGGGATGGGCTTTTCACCGGCCGCGTAGATGTCGGTCAAGTAGACGACGTCTGCCGTGTTGAACGCGCGCGTGAAGTCTTCGAACAAGGCCTGGGTGCGAGTGTGCCGATGCGGCTGAAACGCGACGATGATGCGCTGGTCGAAGGCGCGCCGAGCGGCTTCCAGCGTCGCGCGGACCTCGGCGGGGTGGTGACCGTAGTCGTCGATGAGCGTGATGCGATCGACGACGTCGACGATGGTGAAGCGGCGGGCGACCCCGTGAAAAGTCGCGAGCGATTCCTTCATGACGTCCAGCGGCACCTCGAGCTCGTCCGCAACGGCGATGGCGGCCAGGGTGTTGAGCACGTTGTGCTGGCCGGGCATCCGCACCGTGAACTCGCCGAGCGGGTCGCCGCGGCGGAATGCCAAGAAGCTCGTCGAGATGCCCTGGAAGCTCACCCCGCGCGCCGAATAGTCCGCCTGCGGCGAGATGCCGTAGGTCACGTGCCGGCGCTGGATACCGGGCAGCAGATCCTGCACGTCCGGGTGATCGAGGCAGAGCACCGCCAGTCCGTAAAATGGCACCTTTTCTACGAATTCACGGAAGGCCTGCTTCAGCGCCGCGTGCGTCCCGTAGAAATCGAGGTGCTCCGGATCGATGTTGGTCACGACGGCGATGGTGGGGCTGAGCCTCAAGAATGAGCCGTCGCTCTCGTCGGCCTCGGCCACCAAGAGGTCACCCGCTCCGAGGCGTGCGTTGCTGCCCAGAGCAGCCATGCGTCCACCGACCACCACGGTTGGATCCAATCCCGCCGCCCTGAGCACCGTGGCCACCAGACTCGTCGTGGTGGTCTTGCCGTGAGAGCCGGCGATCGCAACCCCATACTTGACGCGCATCAGCTCGGCCAACATCTCGGCGCGAGTGATCACCGGCGTGCCCAGGGCGCGAGCTTCACGGATCTCGGGGTTCTCCGAGGCAATGGCGCTCGACACGACCACGACGTCGGCCCCATGCACGTTCCCCGCGCTGTGCCCCACGTCGATCCGCACACCGATGCGCCGGAGGGCTCGGGTGTTCTCTCCATCCTTCAAGTCGGAACCAGAAACGTCGAACTCGAGCGTGCGCAAGATCTCGGCGAGACCGCTCATGCCGATGCCGCCGACGCCAATGAAGTGCACATGCCGGACACGCCCTCGGAACATCACCGCACCTCCATCGGATCGAGTTGGCTCAAGCCCAGCGGCCCGGACGAGATCGCACCGCTCCGCGCCGATCCCCGGCCAGAACGAGCGTGCGCCAGCGACAGGCCCGCGAGCCGCAGCAGATCGCTCGCGACTTCGCGAGCAGCGTCGGGCCGGCCCAGGTTCCCAGCGGCTGCTGCCATGGCGTCGAGACGCGTCGGGTCACCGAGCAACTCGCTGAGCAGCTCCCGCAAGCGCTCGGGGGTTGCCGCAGCCGCGTCCACGCGGCGCGCCGCCCCCGCGACTTCGAGGGCCACGGCATTCTGCGTCTGGTGGTCGCCCGCGGCATACGGGTACGGCACCAGCAGGCTGGCGCGGCCGATCGCGCAGATCTCGCTGACCGCCCCTGCCCCCGATCGGCTCACCACCAAGTCGGCCGCGGCGATCTGAGCCGGCATGTCCTCGATGAATGGGATCACGCGAGCTCCGAGCGCGGGGGCCACTGCGGCATACAGGGCCTCGACGCTCGCAATGTGGGCGGCGCCGCACTGATGCACGACACAGAGCGGCTGCTTCAGCTGGCTGAAAGCCTCCGGCAAGGCCTCGTTCAAGGACTTGGCGCCCTGGCTGCCGCCGAGCACCAGCACCGTGGGCACCTCGCCGCGACGGTACGGGCGGCGCTCGAAGCCGCTTCGGATCGGAACGCCCGTGCGCAACACCGAACCAGCGGGGAAATGCCGCTCGCTCGCCGCGAACGCGGTGTACGCGCGCTGCACGAAGGGCGCGATCAGCCGATTGGCGAGCCCGATCACGCTGTTAGGTTCCATCAGGGCCACCGGGATCCCGCGGCTGCGGGCCGCAGCGGCGACGGGCCCGGCGGCGTACCCACCCACCGAAAACACGACGTCTGGCCGAAGCTCGGCGAGGGCGCGCCGTTCCGCGAGCGTGGCGCGCACGGCCTGGGTAGCGCCCCGCCAAGCGCCGAGCGCCCCGCCACCGCGCAGCGGCAGGATCTCCACCAGCCGGAGCGGGTACCCGCGCTCGGGCACGAGCCTGCTTTCGAGCCCGCGGGCGGTCCCGACAAAGCTCAGCTCGAGGCTCGGATCGAGTGACCGGAGCGCGTCAGCCACCGCGATCATCGGGAACACGTGGCCACCGGTACCGCCGCCCGCGAGCACGACTCGCAGCGCTCTCATGCGCCCCCCTTGCGTGCCCGGGGGGCTCGTGGCTTCGGCTCTCGTCGCTTGGGCTGGGCCTCCGTCACGGGCGGCTCGGCCGCAGAAAACTGGGCTTCACTCGCGAGCACGGCGCTGGCTTCGGCTCTGGGCCCCGCGTCGAGCCGCACGTTCTCGACCGCGGGTTGCCTGCGCGACACGCTGAGCAAGATGCCCATCGCCAGCCCGTTCACGAGCAGCGACGAGCCGCCGTAGCTCACGAACGGTAAGGTCAGCCCCTTGGTCGGCAAGATCGCCATGGCCACGCCGAGGTTCACCAGCGCTTGCACCCCGAACATGATCGAAATTCCGAAGGCGATGTACGACCCGTAATCGTCATCGGCGGCGAAGGCGATGCGCACACCCCGCACCACGATCAAGAGGTACACCGCGCATAGCGCGAGTACCCCCAGAAATCCGAGCTCTTCACCGATGATCGCCGCGACGAAGTCCGTGTGCGCTTCCGGCAGGTAGAGCACCTGCAAGCCCCCGCCCAGTCCCATGCCGGTGAGCTCGCCGGAACCGAAGCTCATCACGGCCTGGAACGGCTGGTAGGCGAGATCTTGGCGGTGGTCGGCCATGTTGAACCAGGCCACCATGCGTTCCCACCGGTACTGGGTGAAACGTACGGCCAGCACCGCGAAGCCCGCGCCCAACCCGGCGGCGCCGATCAGCCATTGCAGGCGCGCGCCTGCCACGAACAACATCGAAAACGTCAGGAACATCAGCACGGCCGCGCCGCCGAAATCAGGCTGCTTCATGCACAGCAGCACCAGCACGCCCGCCATCATGAAGTGCGGCAGCATACCGAGCGAGAAGCTCTTCACACGCTCCCGCTTCTTGTCGAGCGAGTAGCCCAGCCACAACACCAACGCCAGCTTCGCGGCTTCGGAAGGCTGGATGTGGATGGGGCCGAGCCGCAGCCAACGCGCGGCTCCACCGCCCGTGTGCCCGAAGCCGGCGACGCTGAGCACCATCATGAACACCACGACCAGCAGGCCCAGGTAGGTCAGGGGCCGGAAGCGCACGTAATCCATGCGCGATACGCCGAACATGATCGCCAACGCCACCCCGGCGAAGAGCGCCTGGCGCTTCAGAAAATGCTGCGGATCGCGAAAGACAGTGACCGCCTCGACCAAGCTGGCGCTGTAGACCATCACCACGCCGAAGCCGACCAGACCCACGACCGCGGCGGCCAACACCGGATCGACGGGCCCGGTACGACGGGCAGTGAGCAAATCGGCGAGCTGCTTCATTTCGACCCCCCTTGGCGCTGGTCACGCAGCCACTGCACGGCTGCTTCGAACTGTTCCCCGCGTTCGACGTAGTTCTTGTACATGTCCAGGCTCGAACAGGCTGGGCTCAAGAGCACGGCATCACCCTGCCGCGCCAGCCCAAACGCCCGCTCGACCGCCTCGTGCATGCTGGTCACCCGCTCTACGGGCAGGCGCTCGCCCACCGCAGCCGCAATCCGCTCGCGGGCCTCGCCGAGCACGACGAGCGCGCGGCCTTTTGCGGCGAGCGCTTGCTTCAGCGGGCTGTAGTCCCCGTGTTTGTCGCGACCGCCCGCGATCAACACCACCTTCTCTTCGGCGAGCCCGGTCAGCGCCGTCACCGCCGCGCCGACGTTGGTGCCCTTCGAGTCGTTGTAGAAGTTCACGCCGTCCACGATGGCCGAGAGCGCCATGCGGTGCGGCAAGGCCTGGAAGCGGGCAAGACCCTCGTTGATTTCGGCGCTGCTGATGCCGAAGGTGCGGGCGACGGCGATGGCGGCGGCCGCGTTCATCATGTTGTGCGCGCCGTGCAGGTCGACGCCCTCGAGCGAGAATACCTCACCGCTTACCCGCTCGCGCACTTCGCGGTCGCGGTGTTCGTAGTCCCCGCCAATACCGAAGGTGATCAGGTTGCCGTTGCCCCGCCGCACCTGCGCCAGGCACGCGGCATCGTTCGCGGGACAGTAAGCGAAATCGGCGTCCGTTTGGTTGACGAACGCCAGACCTTTGGCATTGGCGTAGGCCTGAAAGTCGTCGTAGCGGTCGAGATGGTCTTCGCTGATGTTCAGCAAGATCGAAGCGCGCGGTCGAAAGGTCGGCGCGCGTTCCAATTGGAAGCTCGAGACCTCGAGCACCATCAACTCCAGATCGGTGCCCACGGCGTCGCTCACGGGAACGCCGAGGTTGCCCCCCACGAACACTCGTCGCTCTGCGGCTTCGAACAAGTGGCCCAGCAGCGTGGTCGTCGTGCTCTTGCCGTTGGTGCCACCGACCGCGATCACCGGGGCGCTGACGAAACGCAGGGCGAGCTCGAGCTCACCGACCACCGGCACCCCCGCGGCCTCGGCAGCTTCGAGCTCGGGAAACGACGGCACGCCCGGCGACACCACCACCAGGTCGGCGCCCAAAAAATCCACTTCGTCGTGCCCGCCGAGCTTGAGCTCGACCTGGAGACCCCTGAGCTCGCGCGAGAGCTGCTCGAGGCGGGCTCGATCGGTGGCCACGACGTGGGCGCCTTGCGCCGAGCACAGCTTGGCAGCGCTGATGCCGCTCTTGCCCAGGCCCACGATCACTACGGCTTTGCCTCGAAGATCCATCAGCGCACCTTCAGCGAGGCCAGGCTCACCAGGGCCAGCAAGAAAGAAATGATCCAGAACCTCACGATGATCCGTGGCTCGGGCCAGCCTTTCTTTTCGAAATGATGGTGCAACGGAGCCATGAGAAACACGCGTTTGCCGAACAACTTGAACGAAATCACCTGCGTGATCACGCTCACCGCTTCCAGAAAGAAGATGCCGCCCAGGATGATGCTGAGCAGCTCGGTCTTGGTGAGCACCGCCAGCATGCCGAGGCCGCCGCCAAGCGCCAGCGAGCCGACGTCGCCCATGAAGACCTGCGCGGGGTACGCATTGTACCATAAGAAGCCGATCCCCGCGCCGATCACGGCGGCGCCGTACACGGCGAGCTCGGCCATCTCGGGAATGCCGGCGATGTTCAAGTACTTCGCCAGCGGTTCACCGAACAGCACCGACCCTGCGATGTACGCCCAGAGCAAGTAGGTGCCAGCGCTGATCATCACGGGGCCGATGGCCAGGCCATCGAGGCCGTCGGTGAGGTTGACGGCGTTGCTTGTACCCACGACGCAGAGCAGCGCGAACACGCAGTAGACGGCCGGGGGCAGCGTGATGACGTGCTTGTCGAACGCCACGAACGGCAACTCGAGGCGATAGCGCATCTCGATCCAGCCTTGGGGCATGCCATCGGTGCCCAGGAACAGGTAGCCGATGGCGATCGCGCCGATCAGGAACTGGCCGAGCAGCTTGTAGCGCCCCGGCAGCCCGCGGCTGCTCGCCCCCGAGATCTTCATGCGGTCGTCGATGAAACCGATCAGGCCGTAGCCCGCTGTCACGGCGGTAGTGACCAGCACGAACACGTTCGTGGCGTTGGCCCAAAGCAGGGTCGGCACCAGCACCGAGAGCAAGATCAGCGCGCCGCCCATGGTCGGCGTGCCCGCCTTGGCGCGATGAGTCGCCGGCCCCTCTTCGCGAATGATCTGGCTGATCTGCTTGCCGCGCAGCTTCTGAATGAACCAGGGAGCCACCAGGAAACTGATCAGCATCGCGGTGATGGTGGCCATGATGGCGCGGAACGGTGTGTAGCGGAGCACGTTCAGCACGCCGGCCCAACCGAACTCGTACGACAGCGGATAGAAGAGCTCGTAGATCATGCGCTGGCTCCCTTGGCGGCGATGATTCCACGCACCACGCCCTCGGCTCGAACGCCGCGCGAGGCCTTCACCAGCACCACGTCCCTCGGCTGCATCCGATCCAGCACCAAGCTCAAGGCACGCTCACCGGCCTCGGCGAACTCGGCGTCGATACCAGCCGCACGCGCCGGCGCCACCAGCTCCCGGGCGTGACCCGCCACGGCAACCACGAAAGCAGCAGGAACCGTCGCGAGATCTTCGCCGAGGCGCCGGTGCTCAGCGACGGCGAGCGGGCCGAGTTCGAGCATTTCACCGAGCACCAGCAGCAGGCGCGCTCCGCGCTGGCCGGCCAGCTCCGCGGCGACGCTGAGCGAGCTGCGCACGCTCGCAGGGTTCGAATTGTAGCTGTCGTCGATCACGACAGAACCGTCCCTGAGCTCGGTGAGCGCCAAGCGGCCTTCCGCTGAGGCCGCTGCCGCACCGAACCGCGCGTTGAGTTCGGCGGGCTCGAGCACGGAGCCGCGGCAAAGCTCGGCGACCGCGAAGGCACACGACACCGCCAGCGCACCAGCCTCGCCGAGCAAGGGACTCTCCAGCACGACGCGCGAGCCGTCGGGCCGCTCGAGCTCCAGTTCGGCGCGGTGGAGGCTGCGAGTCACGCGCTTCACGAGTCGATAGGCGGCCAAGGCGTCGCGGCCGTAGCCGATCTTGGTGCGAGCTGGTGCGTGCAGCGCCTGCCGCCGCACTCTGAAGTCGTCGGCGTTGAACACGACGCTGCCCGCTGTCGGGACTTGAAACAAGAGCGCCGCTTCCTCCGCCTCGATCGAGTCGATGTCGCCCAGACCCTCGGTGTGCTCCAGGCCGATCAGCGTGAGCACGCCCACGTCGGGTTTCACGGCGCGCGCCAACTGCTCGACCTCCCCCAATCGATTGGTGCCAATCTCGACGACTAGAAACCGGTGCTGGGGCTCGAGGCCGAACAGCACGAACGGCACCCCGACGGCGTTGTTCAGGTTACCGGGCGTGGAATGAACGCGCCCGGGCGCCACGGCTTCGAGCGCAGCAGCGATCAGCGTCTTGGTGGTGGTCTTTCCGGCGGACCCTGCCACCGCGATCACCTTGCACGCGAGGCGCTGTCGGTGGTAGCGCGCGAGATCGGCGAGCGCCGCCAGCACCGAGGGGACCTGACAGATGCCTACGCCCGCGGGCACCGCGACCGGGCGTTCGACGAGCACACCCGTGGCGCCGGCTCGTACGGCTTGCTCGACGAAGGCGTGTCCGTCGAAGTGCTCTCCCGGCAGCGCCGCGAACAGGTTTCCCGGGCGCACACGGCGTGAGTCGCTGGTCACACCGCTGACCGCGATCGGGCCCGAACCACTCGAGAGGCCGCGCGTGACTTCCGCGAGTTCAGCCCACTGAAAGCTGGCACGATTTTCCGGGATCGGCGTTGCCATCAGTGCACGCGCCTCCGTTGGGCAAGCGCGCGCCGCGCCTCGCTGCGGTCGTCGAAGGCGAGCACCCGGTCTCCGATGATCTGGTAGGGCTCGTGTCCCTTGCCGGCGATCAGCACCACGTCACCGGACGTCGCGCCCAGAATCGCGCGATCGATGGCCCGCGCGCGGTCGAAGATCACCTCGTAGTCGGCCGCTTCGCTGTCCAAACCTGCGCAGATCGCGCTCGCGATCCGCGCGGGCTCTTCGCTGCGGGGGTTGTCGTTGGTCACGATGGAGCGCGTCGCGAGCCTACCGACGACCGCCCCCATCTCTGACCGCTTGCTGGCGTCACGATCGCCACCGCACCCGAACACGCACACGAGCTCGCGGTGGGGCAGCTCGCTCACCGCCTGGAGCACGCGCTCGAGCGCCCCCGGCGTGTGCGCGTAGTCCACCAGCACTCTGATGTCGTCGCCCTGCTCGTCACAGCGCTCGAAGCGGCCTGGGACCCCGCTGACGTGCTCCAGCGCTGCGAGCGCCTGCTCGAGCGGCAGCCCCAGGGCCTCGACGATGCCGAGCGCGAGCAGGACGTTGTCGAGGTTGTGAGCGCCGACCAGTCTCGAAGCAAACGCCAGCGAGCGACCGTGGACGCGCACGCGCGCGACGATCCCGGAGCCGCTGAGCTGGACGTCTTCGGCGCAGACGTCGGCGGGGCCGCGACTCGATACCGTGATCGCCGCGAAGTCTCGGGCGAGCTCTCGGCCAAACGCATCGTCGACGTTGATCACGCGGCAGCGGGGCGCGAGTTCGTCGAACAGCCGCCGCTTGGCGTTGCCGTAGGCGTCCATGTCGGCGTGGTAGTCGAGGTGGTCTTGCGTGAGGTTGCTGAAGGCCGCGACCGCGAAACTCAGCGCGTCGACCCGCGCCTGCGTCAGCGCGTGGCTCGACACCTCCATCACGAGGTGAGTGCCGCCGCCCTGGACGATCTCGCGCGCCCGCCGCGAAATCTCGTCGGCCTGGGGCGTCGTCAGCCCGCCAGGATCCACGGAGCCCTGGAACTCGAAGCCCAGCGTCCCCAGGCGCCCCGCGCTGGCCCCGGCGCTGTTCAAGGCCAGCGCCGTGAGCCACGCTGTCGTGGTCTTGCCGTTGGTTCCGGTAATGCCGACCAGATCCAGTGCGCGCGACGGATCGCCGTAGACAGCTTCCGCGCACAGCCCCAACGCACGCGGGACGTCCGTCACCTCGAGGCCCGGAACCTGCGCCACGCCGGGCGCGCCAGGGGCGCGCAACAGGGCCACGGCGCCCGCCTGCTCGGCGGCCTGCCAGAACCCGACGCCTGCGTGCTTGGTGCCGCTGCGCGCCGCGAACAGCGCTCCCGGTACCACCTTTCGAGAATCCTGGAATACCGAGCTCACCGCGAGCTCCGCATCTCCCACGATGCGCGGTTGGAGCGCGCTCGCGCGCACCCCGAGCTCACGCAGGGTCAATGGCACGGCTGAGTCGAGGCGCTGCATTGGTAGCGTTCGGTTCATGAAGCCGGCTGGAACTCCAGGAGCAGCGCTCCACCTTTGGTCAGGACTCCGCCTGGCGCCGGATGCTGCTTCGAGAGCAGGCCGCTGCCGCGCACCTGGGGCACGCCCCCGAGTTCGATACTCTTGCGCAGCGCTTCGCGCAGGGGCCAACCCGTCATGTCGGGCACCCGCACCTGGCCCGAGGTGACGGGAGCGCTCGCGTGGACTTCCTGCACGCTGGGCTTGATCCCCTGGGCTTCGCGCAGAGCCGCGTAGGCGAGGTGGGCCGGATCCGGCTCGCTCGCGAGTTTCGCGAGATCGACACGTTCTGTGCCTTTGGGGGTAAGGCCCCGGTACTTCAGCGCCATTTCCGCGACGCGGCGGAAAATCGGCGCCGCCACGTTGCCGCCTGCGTGATCGAGCATGGGCTCGTCCACCACCACGGCGATGGCGATCGCGGGGTTCTTCGCGGGCACGAAGCCGACGAACGAGGCGATGTATTTGTCGAGCGAGTAACGTCCCGTCTTGGGATCGGTCTTTTGCGCGGTCGCCGTCTTGCCCGCCACCTGAAAGCCGGCGATCGACGCCTCGGTGCCCGTCGCGTCGCCTTCGGTCACGGCGACGAGCATCTCCGCCAGCGTCTTGGCGACCCGCGCGGGCACGACCTTGCGACGCACGCGCGGGGCCGCTTCCCGGATCACTTCGCCATTGGCGCTGGTCACCTTGCGGATGAGCAGCGGTTCCATCAGATTGCCGCCGTTGGCCATGGCGGCCACCGCCATCGCCAGCTGCAAGTTCGTGACGCTGATGCCCTGCCCGAAGGAGGCGGCGGCCGTTTCTACCTGCACCCAGGGACGCCCGCGCGGCCGCAGCGTCCCCGAAGATTCGCCAGGCAGCGGCAGCCCCGTCTCCTGGCCGAAGCCGAAGCGCCGCAGAGCTTCGTAAAGTTTGTGATCCCCGAGGCTCAAGCCGATCTTCGCGGAACAGATGTTCGACGAGTGGGCGAGGACTTGGCTGATGCTCAGCCATTCGGCGGGGTGCGTGTCGCGGATCACCACGTTGTCCACCGCCATCATGCCCTTCTCGCAGTAGAGCTTCTGCGTGGGCGTGATGGCTCCATGCTCGAGGCCGGCGGCAACCGTGAACATCTTCATCGTCGACCCGGGCTCGAAGGCGTCGGTGCTGGAGCGATTGCGCCGCTCCCGCGGGTCGCTCTCCTGATAGTCGTTCGGGTTGTAGAAGGGCCAGCTCGCCAGCGCCAGGAGCTCGCCCGTGTTCGGATCGACGACCACCACCGAGCCACCCTTGGCTTCGAACGTCGTCGCCGCGTTGTGCAGCTCGCGTTCTGCGGTGAACTGGATGCCCTGATCGATCGTCAGGTACAGGTTGTGACCGGCAAGGGCTTGGTCGTCGCTGATACCCTCGGCGAAGATCAGCCGCCCCGACCGGTCGCGCAACCCGCGCAACTGTTCGATGTGACCGGTCAGCTCCGAATCCAGCGAGTACTCGAGGCCTTCTTTGCCCTGTCCATCGGGAGCGACGAAGCCCACGAGCGGGGCGGCGAGCTCGCGGCGCGGGTAGAAGCGCTTGGCCTCGCCGTCGATGCGCAGCCCGTGGATCACCGACTCACCGCTTTCCTCCTCCGACGATAGGCGGCGCAGCTGCTCTGTCTCCTTGCCATCGATGCGGCGCTTCAGCCAGCTGAAGCGCCGCTTCGCCAGGATCTTGCGTTCGACCACCGCCGGATCGAGATCCAGCACCTTGGCGATGCGGTTGGCCGCGTCGCGCGCCACGAGCGGCACGCGCTGAGGAGCTACCCCGCGCAAGAGCTCGACGGCGTCGAGGCTGACGCTCGGCACCTCGACGCTCACGGCCAGCGCGCTACCGTTCCGGTCGTAGATGGTACCGCGCTTCGGGATCACGCGCAGCCGGCGCTGCCGCTGTTTCTCGGCGAGCTCGCGCCACGCCGGACCGTCCACCGCCATCAGGTCGTAGCCCGCCGACACGATGAACCCGAGCCCCAAGCCCAAGAACCCGCACAGAATTCCCATGCGCAGGCGGATCCAACGGCCTTCCGGCGAGCGTAGACGGTTCATGGCGAGGTCCCCTCTGCTGGGTCGGTCTCGGCGTCTTCAGGGGCACGCGGTTCCGCCGGCTGCTTCCCGAGCGCCAGAATACGGTCCGCACCGGGCGCGTCCATTCCGAGCAGCGTTCGCGACACCAGGTCCACGCGCTCAGGCGTCTTGTAGCTCGACAGCTCGAGCTCGAGCACGCGCCGAACTTCTCGGAGCCGCGCTACACGGCCGTGCGCGCGGCCGAGCTCGTAACCGAGCTCCATCGAGCGCGTGCGCAGCGCGAGATACAGCACGAACGCCGTGGTGGCGGCAATGACCGCGAGCGTCCACAGCGTCACGAAGGTGGAGCTCCTTCGCCACCACGCGAACGCAACGTGTGAGCTACGAAATGCCATCGATCTCCTCCACTGGCTCGGCCTCGAACGAGAGCGCGCTGGGTACGCGCCGCGCGGCTCGGAGCTTGGCGCTCCGCGAGCGTGGATTCTCTTCGCGCTCGCGATCACCCACGGTTTGCGGCTTCTTGGTCAAGCGGAACCACACGTCGCGGTCCAGAAACGCACGTTTGACCAGGCGGTCTTCGAGCGAGTGGAAGCTGATGAACGCGGCGACGCCGCCGGGCGCCACGATGCGCGGAACGAGCTCGAGCACCTTGCCTAGCTCCCCGAGCTCCTGATTCACCGCGAGACGCAGCGCCTGAAACGTGCGGGTCGCGGGATCCATCCCGGCGATGCGCCGCGGCCCCACAGCCCGCACGATCGCGCGGCGTAGGTCGGTGGTCGATGCGAGCTCGCCCGCGTCCAGAGCTTGCTTGATGCAACGCGCCACCCGGCGCGAACGCCGCTCTTCACCGAATTGGTAGATGATGTTGGCCAGTTCGTCCTGCGAGACCCGAGCGATCAACTCGTAAGCAGTCTCGCCGCGGGTGGTGTCCATGCGCATGTCGAGTGGCCCAGCTTGCCGAAAGCTCATGCCCCGTTCCGGGCTGTCGAGCTGGGGCGAGCTCACCCCCAAGTCCGCAACGACGCCCGTCACCTGCGCCACGCCGAGATCTCTCAGCACCTGCTCGACATCGGTGAACGCCGCATGGACGACCCGAACCTTTTCGCCGTGCCGCGCGAGGCGCGCGCGCGCCGCGTCCACGGCCAGCGGATCGCGATCGATGGCGATCAGGCGCGCCTCGGGCGCCGCCTCGAGCAGCGCGGCAGAGTGACCGCCGCCGCCCGCCGTCAGGTCGAGGTAGACACCGTCCGCCGCCGGCGCGATCACTTGCACGACCTCTTGGGCCATGACGGTCACGTGCTCGAACGCGCTTCGGTCGATCCCTGGCATGCTCATACCCTGATCTTCTCCACCACCGCGAGCTTGAAGGCTTCCTGTTCTTCCGCGGTGATTTCCAGCGCCTGGTCGAAACGGGGCTTCGACCACAGCTCCATGTACTTGCCCACGCCCGCCCAGAGCGCTTCCTTGGTCAGATCGACCCGCTCGCGCAGGTCTTGGGGCACGAGGATTCGATGTACCTTGTCGAGCTCGCATTCGACAGCCGCCGAGACGTAGAGCCGCCGGAACCGAACCACGTGCGGGTCCATGGTCGGCAGCTCGGCGATGCGTTGCTCGAACGCCTCCCAGGCACCGAGCGGGTAAACGTGCAGGCAGGGATCGAACAAGGCCGGCGTCACCACGAACCGCACCTCGCCGTCGCGAATCAACACATCACGAAAGCGTGAGGGCAGGCTGATGCGCCCCTTGGCATCAATCGAGTGAGTGAACTGACCGCGAAACATCCTGGCGTCGCCATTTGGGAAGAAGTGACACTATGATCCACTATCTCCCACTGGGTTCGCCGAACCTACGGCCAATCGCAAGTCTGTGTCAACAGACTGGCTTTGTTTCGATAACCGGTGAAATCACTGCCGTTTCCCGAGACTTAGCACCCACATAAACATCGATTCAGTAGTCATCGCCGGCTCTGATGCGCTGGCCGAGCTCAAACGCCTTTGCGGAAACGCGCAGGCCGAATTGCCAGCGTGCCGCAGAACAGGCCCACTGCCAAAAGAACGGGAACACAATTGAGGAGCACCATGCCTGCTCGCCGGAGCAACCGCCGATCCACGATCTAACAGTTGGTAATTACTAGAATTCATCCATGGCGACTGCGGGGCCTGAACCACAGCCCGCGGCTGAGGAGCCACGCGACCAGCAGCTGGCACACCAATGTGCCATGTTCCCGTACTCGGTCGCCCTGACCACTGGCACAGTGATGGCCCAGCAGTGGCACGGGAGCAGAATCGGCCCGCCTGACCAGATGCAGCCGACGCCCGCAGTATTGCCGCCGCTGGACAGGCCGTACGTGGTCCGGTCGGCAAGTCCGACGGTCCGGC
>JAICQQ010000295.1 GCA_025937785.1 Polyangiaceae bacterium | reverse complement strand
GATCACCGTGGGTCTGCCGACGGTGTTGATTGGTGACGCGGGTTCGGCGCAGGCGGATGCACTGAGGAATGCCGCCGCCAACGGCACGCCGTTCGCGGAAAACTGCCCCTGAACCATGTTCGTCGCGCTGAACTCGTTGCTCTCGGAGGACGCTCCGCAAAGCGTCGTGGCCGGTGTCGGGCAGACGGTCAAGGTTGGCCGGCTCAAGCACGAGAACCACCTGGCTCTGCCGGACCCGCTGATGGCGCCGGTGCATTTCTCGCTCTCCCACGAGGCGGGGGAGGCCCGCGTCAAAGACCTCAACGTCGGCGCGCAAAAGCATCGCGTGTGCGCGGGCGAATGTTTCACCTACGACTTGCGCAACTCACGCTGCCTCACCGGCTGTCGTCTGAATGACAAGAGTGCGAACTTGGGGCTGTACCTCAACGGTGCGAAGATCGTTGAAGCGAGCGTCGAGCACGGGGACATCCTCGTTGCCGGCAGCAGCTGTTTCGAGGTGACGCTGAGCGAAACTGCGCCCCAGCCGCCGCCTCGACCAGCGACACCAGGCACACTGAGACCACCACAGCAAGCCCGCTTGTTGGAGCTTTTGGCGTCGCAACGGCTGCCGTTGTTTGCGCTGATAGATGCGGCGCGCGCACCGGAGTTGCTCGGTCTGCTGCGCGTGCACTCCGAGGTCTACTATTCTCTTTACGATGGCCCCGCGGGGGAGAAACTGGACGAGGTGGCACCGTACCTGGTCCAGCTGCACGCCAAGTCGCCGCTCACCCAAGCGCTAGCGGCAGAGCAGTGGGGCAACAGCTGGGGCTGCTTCGTATGGGCGCTCGCTGATTTCAAGGCGCTGCGCCGGCATTTTCGCCGCTTCTTGATGGTCGAGGACTCTCGCGGCAAAGAGATGTACTTCCGGTTTTACGATCCTCGCGTGTTGCGGGTGTTTCTTCCCACGTGCACCCCTCAGGAAGCAGTCGAGTTCTTCGGCCCCGTCAAGCACTTCGTGATGGAGGCTGACGAACCCAACGTCGCGCTCGTGTCCTCACTCAGCTCCGGTGAGCTCATACGGACGGACAGCGTAGCGCTTTGAACGGGAAGGCGAGTGGGATGCGGATCAAGAACGCGCGACTCTTCCCGACCGGGTCGACCTTCGGGCAGAATGCTCAGGGCGATTGGTTTCTCAGCGTGATCGTCAAAGGCACGTTCCGTCTGGAGCAGCGCTCGTCGGCGGCGCGGGCCGCGGAACGGCAGTTGCCGATTCTCTCCCAAGACGAGCCGTACGATCCGAAGCAGATAGGTGGTGCGCTGAAGTTCGAATCGGACCTGGTGCCGTTCAAGCCACGCAGTGATGTGTTACTCGTGGGCAACGCGCATACACCCTTCGGGCGCCCACGCAAGTTCGTCGACGTTGCGCTCCAGGTAGGGCCGGTGCACAAGCAAATCCGGGTGTTCGGCGAGCGGCGGTGGTCATTCAAAGATCTGCGAGATCCCGTGCCGCTCGTGGCTGGCCCCTTGGAGTTCGTCGAGATGCCGCTCACGTGGGATCGGGCCTATGGCGGGGTCGACGAGCAGGCGGGCGTGCGCGCGGACGTCCCGTCATTTCGGCCGTGGTACTCGAGAAACTTCATCGGTAGCGGCTTCGCTGGCTCGCACACCATCGAATCCATCGACGAACGGCCGCTGCCCAACTTGGAAGACCCGCGCGACCCCATCCATTTCTGGAATTCGCGGCCACGTCCGGCGGGTTGCGGCTACTACCCGCGCAACAGTGAACCCAGAGTTCGTTATGGCGGTACGTACGACGATCAATGGCGTGCGGAGCGCGCGCCGGCCCGACCTCGAGACTTCTGCTTCGACTACTACAACGCTGCAGATCCTGACCTGCAGGTGCAGGGCTACCTCCGAGGCAACGAGCGCGGCATGATCGAGAACGTCACGCCGGGCGGTGGTCGCATGGACTTCGTGTTGCCCTGCATACGGCCTCGTTTCACGGTGACTCGAGGGGACACGCCCGCAACGCACGCCGTCAGCGAAGCCCCCGCGGCGCTCGACACGCTGGTGCTGATGCCGGACGATGCGGTCTTCTGCGTGGTGTGGCGTGCCGTCATCGCGCCGTGTGTTCCCGAAGCGATCGACATCGAAGAGGTGCGCATCGACTACGAGGCTCTCCTGGAACCGGGGGCTGCCCAATGACGTTTCGGATTCGGGATGCTCAAGGCGCGGCGTTGCGCTGTGCACAGACGGCGCGGCTGATGTGTGCGGGACTGCAGAAGCGCGGCGAAACCGCGATCTTCGACCGCCAACACCTGCGTGTGATTTCCACTGACCCGGCGGGTCATAGCTGGACCTACGAGCTCGGGGCACGCGGTCAAGTCGAAGCCATCACGACACCCATGGGTCGGGTCTCGCGCATGCGTTTCGACGATCGTGGTCGGATCGAGGAACTCAGCGAGCCAGGGGGGCGACATACCCACGTACCCTGCGATGAAGCTGGGGCGCCGACCCGGTTCGAGCGCAACGGCGTCGAGTTCGCGCGCTTCGCCTGGGATGGCTCGCACACCAACTGTTCCGCCGAGTTTTGGGATGGCTCGACTTCGCGGTTCTCCGGGACGCCGGAGGGCAAGCCCCTGCGCTACACGAACCGTCTCAATCACGTGACTCGCTTCGACTACGGCGAAGCCGGGCGCCTCGTCGCTCTCAGAGACGCGCGCGGGCAGGTGACTCGCTTCGAGCGCAACGCCGCTGACTTGCCAGCGGTCACGCGCCACGCGGACGGACGAGTCGAGTCGCTGACGTACCTCGCCCACGACACGGTAGCGCTGGCTCAGGATGCGGCACCAATTCTCGAGATGCAGCTCGATGCCAGGGGACAGCCCCTGGCCGCCAGCTACGCTGATGGCTCGGCGTACTCGCTGACCTATGACGACAAGGGGCGGCTCACCGCGGCGGAGGGGCCCCACGGCGCCACTTCCTACGAGTACGACGGGGCGGGGAAGTTGCTGCGCGAGACGTGCGGCGATCAAAGCTTTGCGTTCGAGTACGACGCGCGCGGTCAACTCGCTGCGATGCTCTACCCGGACGGCACCCGCGCCCAGTTCAGCTATGATCCAGATCGCAGGCTGGCGCACGCCAGGTGGGGCGAAGCGAGCATCGAGTGCGGCTACGACTCGAACGAGCGCGGGCGCAGTCTGACGACACCGCGGCTGAGAACGCAGGTGGATTTCGACGCGGCGGGTAAGCCGACGCGGATCGGCGTCTCCGAGGTTGCCACGCGGCGAGCGCTGTTCGAAACAGCGTTCCAGCACGACGCGCAGGGGCGTTTGGTGACCAAGCGAGACTCGCTCTGCGGCGAGCGGCGATTCTCGTACGATGCCGAGTCGCAACTGCTGGGGGTCGCTGACGAGCGCGGACTATGGCGAGAGACCTTTGGCTACGATCCTGCGGGCAACCGCACGTTCACCAGCGGCTACAACGTGGAGCTCGCCCAGGGCAACCGGCTGCTGAAGCAGGGCGACGTAGCCTGTGAGTACGACTCTCGCGGAAACGTAGTGAAGCTCGACGCTCACGGCGAGTCATGGCGCTTCGCCTACGATCTGAGAAATCAGATGGTAGAGGCCCACGGTCCCCTCGGTCGCACGGAGTTCAAGTATGACGCCCTAGGGCGGCGTATCGAAAAACGCACGGGCGATCACTGCACGCGTTACGTATGGTGCGGTGAACAAGTCACGCGCGAGATCATCACGACGAGCGCTGGCGACTCCGTTCGCGACTACCTCTACTATCCTGGAACGTACGAGCCTTTGGCGCTGCGGGTCGATGGCAGGATATACTATTACCATAACGACCACCTGGCAACACCACAACGGCTGACCGACGAGCAGGGGCAAGTCGCGTGGGCGGCTGACTATGCCGCTTTCGGCTTTGCGCACGTCACGCTCGAGCTCGTCGAAAACCCGTTGCGCCTCCCCGGGCAATACGCCGACGTCGAGACGGGCCTGCACTACAATCGGTTTCGCTACTACAGTCCGGCGCTTGGCCGCTACCTGAGCGTGGATCCGGTAGGCCTGCTCGGCGGCCACAACCTCTACCTGTACGCCAACAACGACCCCGTCAACGCTAGCGATCCGCTCGGTCTTTTCTCGTGGGGAGCGCTAGGCGCCGCCGTCGTCGGAGGTGTCGCGGCAGCCGCGCTGGTCGCTACGTCACCCTTCTGGGGCCCCATTGCCGTGGTGGGCGTGGGAGCTTTGGCGGTGGGCGCAGTGATCGGCGTTGGCATCGCGGAGTACCAAAGCATCGGGAACTTCTGCAGCGAGTGCTTCTGGAAGGGGGCGCTCGACGCGGCTCCCGAAGCCTTTGCTATCGGGCTAGGCCTAGGCGTAGTGACCGCGCTCTGCGCTCCGCTCGGCGCGGCGCTCATCGTCGGGGGGGCCATCTACGGCACCTACGCCCTGTTCGACGCTCACTTTGGCTGGTCCGGAGGCAAGCCCTTCGACCAGATGACGGACGAAGAAAAGAGTGAGCACCTGGGCGGCCTGGTGGGCGGGACCGTCGCGGGCATCGCCGGCGGCCTCGTCGGCGGCTTGGGTGCCGGTGCGGTCCGGCACGCACGTGGAGGACGGGGTACGGCTGGGCGCACGCCACCGGCGGAAGAAAGGGCAGGACCGATCGAGGATGTTCCCGGTGACGATCGGCCGACTGTGCCAGATCGGCCGCCTCCCAAGGACCCCAATGCCCCCAAGGACCCGAAGGGCTCCAAGTATGAAGGCGAGACCGCCGAGATGACGGAGCGCGGGCGGCGCTACGATGATCGCCACACCATCGACTACGACGATCCAGCGACTTTGGAGAGCCGCCGGGTCGTGGCGAATGAGAACGGGGACTTGGTTTTCGCCGAAGACGGCAGACCGGTGAACGGAAAAGGCAATTACATCATGGACAAAGATGGCAATGTCTATTTCGACGAGACCTCCGAGTCCCCGACCCCGCCCGGCGCGCCGGAACGCAAGCACTCCTCCATGACGGGCAAGGGTGACCCTGCGGGCGCCGGGCAAATGGAGGTGGAGAATGGCAGGGTGAAGCATATCAACGATTCATCGGGTCACTATGGCAAGAACCTGCCCCCTGGCGCGCCCGATAAGGTCAAGAACGAACTCGCCGAGAAGGGCGTGGACACCTCGGAAACCACGACGTCGACCCATGAGCAATAACCCACTGATCGTCGACCGCATGCTGGAGTTCGGGAAGGCCAGCGAGGCGGGGAAGCCCATCGCGATGGACGAGCTGTACGCTGCGCTGCAACGCGATTTCGATAGAGTCACGATTCGCCAAACCGTACTCGGCACGCTGCATGAGCTCGCCGAACTACAATGGCATGATCGGGACCTCGATGCCGACCAGCGCTTCCTCATCGGTTGCTGCCTCCACCTGATCAACAGCCACGACGAACTCGCGATGGGTGCCCACGACGTCAGCGTCCTCGTACGTAAGCTCGATCCGTTGTCCTGGTCGTCTCTGCTCAGTCCGTGGGTCGCCCGTAGGCTGAGCCAAGCGGAATTGCTCGATAGCTTGAGACTCGGGATCCGCGAGGCTCCTGCTGACTGGGTCCGCTCGTCGTGTCTAGAAGGGATCAAGACATACTTCTTCTACATCGAGCAGCCGAGCGCCCCAGCCGTCTTACTGCAGAGTCTGGTGGCGCTAGAGGTCGAGGTGCGCCGTCTCCGAGGCGCCGAAGACGCGGTGATCTCCGAGTCCGTGGAGAGTGCGCGTATGGCCTGCTGGTCGATCCGGCGCAGGAATCACGCCCTGCCGAAGCCCGCCGCGACCGACTTCAAGGCATATCGTTGCGAGGATACCGTGATCGAGTATCGGATCGAACGCGTGGAAGATGGGGAGCTGGCGATTGACATCTTGGGGGCAAAGCGGGCAGAACGCCTGCTCGTGATCGAATTCGAAGTGTTCGATCCAGCCCTGCTTCCGGAAGACGCTCCCAGCGTGATCGAAGCGACTCTGCTGCACGATTACGCCTTGGGGACGTTCGGCGAGAGGGTCGACGAAGTCGAGTACGTCGACCGCGGTCCTCGTGGAAAAGTCACTCGTGTCCGACGCAAATGATCGTCGAGCGCATGCTCTCGCTCTGGCTCATGCCCGTGGACCAGCGTAAGAGAGAGGTCGAGCTGAACGACCAGATAAAAGCAGCGAACGTGTACTGCGCGTTGACGCGGGAGTTCGGCACCCGGCGCACGGCTGAAGCGCTGCTCGAAACGCTGTTGCTGGATGCCGAGCTGACCTGGCAGGACGTCCGCATCGGAGAGGCGGAATGCATGCGGATCCAATGCGGGCTCCGCATGCTGGAAAGTGTGCCAGCGATACGACCTACCACGGAGCAGGTTCGACACCTCATCTGCAAGTTGCCTTCGATCTTCGTTGCCGTCCGACTACAGCGTCTGGTCCGCCGCCACCTCGACGCTGCAACACTCGTCGACGCTCTGACCTGGGGAGTGCGAAATGCGCCGACGCCGATCTCGCGCGCCCACTGCTTAGCAGGGCTTACCGACTACTTTGCCGTGGTCCCAGCGAGCGAGCCCGCGGCACTCGAGCAGGCCCTTCAGGGCTTCGAGCGGGAGTTGCGGCGGCTGCGCGATCAGGATGAGGAGCTCTTGGGAGAGGTGAAGCGTGCGTGCCGGCGAGTGCAACAGATTCGGCGCAGCCATCCGGCGTTGCCGGTGCCCGCCGTCGAGCGATTTCGAGCCTATCGCATCGAAGACGGCGCCGAGGTCCGCTACCTCATCGAACGCCGCGAGGATCGGGAGCCCTCGATCGACATACCCCACCTCGAGCTGCGCGACCGTACGCTGTTCCTCGAGTATTCAGTGCTGGACCCCGCCGTTCTGACGGAGAACGCGCCCGCGATCATTGCCGGCACCTTACTCGAGGAGTACGCCGCCGACACTTACAGGAAGCAGGCGGAGCTCGCCGTCTGCTTCGACCTCGACTGGCAGCAGACGCGATCCATCTCGCTCAAGGGTTGACACCGACCTTGACACCAACCAACGATGCCTGGCATTCCGACCGACGGCGGCGACTACGCTTGGCAACTATCGCACGAGCGTCACAGGTTCAACGAGGGCGCTGTTGCCCGAGCGTCCTGTCAACAGCTCGCCAACGTGAATTCGCTCCTCGAACTGGCGGCCTGATCGGCGCGGTTCCGGGTTAACGTTGACATGGACCGCGGCGCTCCCGCGCGAAGAAAACCTCCCGACCCCGGCTTCCCGACGCGTTCACGTTGACGGTGGTGGGGTGATCCCAGCGGAGCGCCGGTGGGCTCGAGCTGGACGCGATCACTATTCTGAGCCTAGAATTCAGCGAGGTGCGGGTACTATGGTCTCAACGGCTGACGAGGTGACATGACGCTGCTGCGAACGGCGCGAGTTTTTACCACTCTGGGGGACGACGTTCTGTTGTTCTTCTCGATGGACGGCACCGAGTCGCTGGGTCAACCGTTCGAGTACGAGGTCGACCTGTTGTCGACGGACGAACAGCTCGATCTCACCAAGCTGCTCGGCCAACCGATGGTGGTCGCGCTCGAACTGCCCAACCTTCAGATCCGCCAATTCACCGGCTACGTCACGCGCTTCGTCTTGACGGGCACGCTCGGGCGCTACGTGCGCTACCGGGCGACGTTACGGCCTTGGCTTTGGATGATGACCCGCCGCAGCAATTGCCGCATTTTCCAGAACAAGACCGTGCCTCAGGTGGTCATGGCCCTGTTCCGCGAGCATGGCTTCAGCGACTTCGAGGACAAGCTCTCGTCCGAGTATCGCAGCTGGGAGTATCTAGTTCAGTATCGCGAGTCGGACTTCAACTTCGTCAGTCGCATGATGGAGCAAGAAGGCATCTATTACTACTTCCGCCAGGCCGAAGGTAAGCACACGCTGGTGCTTTCGGACTCGTACAGCGCGCACAAATTGGTGCCAGGTTACGAGGTCGTTCCGTACAACGCTCATTCCCGCGACCACGTCATCGAGGACCACATCGACACCTGGCGCGCCGTGCGTCAGATCACCTCCGGCGCTTTCACTGCAGATGACTACGACTTCCAAGCACCCAGAGCCAAGCTGGGTTCGACCTTGCAACCGGGTAGCGACTACCCCGGCGGTGATTACGAAATCTATGACTACCCCGGCGAGTTCGCCGACAACAAGCAAGCCGACGAGCAGGTCAAGCTGCAGCTTCACGCCGAACTCGCCCAACACGACATCGTACGCGGCGCCGGTAACGCGCGCGGCCTACACGCGGGCGCCCTCATGCAGCTTTCCGACTTTCCGCGTCCCGATCAAAACAAGGAGTACCTGCTGATCAGCACCACCCTCAGCATCCGCTCCGAGGGCTACGAGTCTTTGATTGACGCCACCGCAGCCCCGGAAGAGCCGAACTTCCGCGTCAGCTTCAGCGCCATCGACTCGAAGCGCAACTTCCGAGTGCCCCGCAGCACCCCCAAGCCCGTCGTGCGCGGCCCCCAAACCGCGGTGGTCGTCGGCCAAAAAGACCAAGAAATCTGGACCGACGAGTACGCGCGCGTGAAACTCCAGTTTCGCTGGGACCGCGAGGGCACTTACGACGAAAACAGCTCGTGCTGGGTACGCGTGGCCCAACTCTGGGCCGGCAGCGGCTGGGGCGGAATCCACATTCCCCGCATCGGCCAAGAAGTCATCGTCGACTTCCTCGAAGGCAACCCCGACCGCCCCATCATCACCGGCCGCCTCTACAACGCCGACAACATGCCCCCCTACGATCTCCCCACCAACCAAACCCAAAGCGGCATCAAGAGCCACAGCACCAAAGGCGGCGGCATCGACAACTTCAACGAGATCAAGTTCGAGGACAAGAAAGGCGAAGAGGTCCTCAACATCCAG
>JAICQQ010000260.1 GCA_025937785.1 Polyangiaceae bacterium | reverse complement strand
TGCCTTCGACACCGATGCTCCAGGTTCCTGGTGAGAAGGGGTACTCTGGGAACGAGATGTGCAGCGAGTTACCTTCGGAGCATCCGCTTCGCCGATAGGGGCGCAGTCTTCCGAGGAACAGCCAGGCAGTCCCACACTCCCCACCAGCCAGACCACCAGCTGTAATACACACGATCGCACGTACGCACCTGCCGTCTTTCGTGAACAAGTATGAATGCTCCGCGCGACGTGACCAGAGGTCGGTGCAACCCTCCATCCGGCGCAGTAGTGCTCACTGGTACTAATCCGCTCCATACGACCAGTCGTGGGAACGCTGTCCCATGGTCGCGACCATGGTCACGGCCGCCGCAGCGGTGTGGGGCCACATCACCCACATACGCAAATACTCGTTATCATTGATATTTTTTGAACCAGCGTCGCGCGGATCCGTCGGCACGCCAGCTGCAATGGTCATCGTCATCGTCCGCATGAACGGTTCACGCGGCAACTCAAGGGTTTGCAAAAAGAACATGACCACGCTCAAGACCTCAGTCGCCATCAACTCTTCTTCTGTGAAATCCGCCGCCGCCAAGTGTGCACGCTGGGCGCTGGCCGCCGCGATCGGAGGGCTGGCGATCGGATCGGGTGAGCAAGCGAACGCTCAGGTGACGCTGGTCTCGCCCGACAAGCTGCCCGACCTCACCGTGGCCGTCAGCGCGCCGCCCGTGATGCAGGCGTACGACATCACCGCGCTCTCGATGACCGGGAGCAATCTTCCGCCAGTTGGCAACATCGCGCTGCGGAAGATCCCCACGGACGACGTGGTGCTGACCATGGACCTCGCGGGATTCGAGCCGCTGTTCGTGCAGGCGCCCGCGGGTTTCACCTGCCAGTTCGGTGCTCGTCCGTGGGACCCCAACTTTTACTGGGTCAGCTGCTACGGCAAGCTCAGCTGGGGTTCGAGCGCTACGGTGGAAGTCTGGGCCGAAGCGCAGGTAAACTGCGGCACTCCCGCTTATACGGACGCTTCCGCAGCCTACACCGGCGGCCAGACGGATCGCACGTTTGCCAACAACCGCGCCATCAGCCGCAGCGACTTCGAAATCTGCATCAACTAAGGTTGACGGTCTTCCGCGCGGTCTCGTCAGGGCATCGGGATCACGAAGGTGCTGACGGAGTAGGCCGGAACGTCGAGCACGACGCGGTAGGCTTCGATGTCCACGGGTGGCTGCAGCTCGAGATCTTCCGTCCTCGAGGTGCGGTAGAGCTCACCGCTGACTGCCACCGTGGGCAGCGCGGTGAGATCGAAGGTGAAGCCCTTGCTCGTGCTCGGGTCAGCGTTTCGAATCACCAGCGTCAGCGCGCTCTCGCCAGGGCTCACGGCGGCGACCATGTCCGGGTGATCTACCTCGACGAAGGTAGCGCCTGGGCGGATGTAGCGGCTGAACCCAGCGTGCATGTAGAAGCGTTTCAGAGGCGCGTAACTCTGCTGGGCGTCGTTCAGTGTAAAGCTCGCCCAGCTCCGCGACGGATCTCCGGACTGCCAATCGAGCCACGCCACCGGCTTCAGCTCTCGGAGATCTTCGATGATGCGACCCGCCATGAACAAAGCCGCCTCCGTGTCGTCGCTGATATCCTGCCCCAGCGGGCCAGACTCCGACTGCCACAGCCGGAGCCCCAGGCTCGCCGCCAGCTCGTACAGCTCGGCGCGGAGCGTCCCTGCATAGGAGTGGACATTGAGCTGCCCCAGCAACGCTACGGTCGACGCGTCGAACGAGCGCAGGTTCATGAGCGCGTCGTCCATGCTGTTTTCGTCCGCCGCGCTTAGGCTGGTGCCCGTCAGCCCCTTGTCGGCGAGCTCTGCAGCCACCTGCAGCAGCAACGCCTCTTGTGAGGACGGATCGAAGTGACAGCCTTCCTGGGAGCCGTTCGCCCGCCACCAGTCCGCGTACGGTTCGTTCAGCGGTTCCAGCGTTCGAAAGACGATGCCGTATTCATCGCGGTAATGCAGCACTACCTCGGTCAGGTAGTCGGCGAAGTCGCCGTAGGCGTCTGGTTTCAGGTTGTTCGCGCCGTTGTCGCTGCCAGAAGCGCACCCGCTCACCGTCATCCAGTACGGTGGCGAGTTCGAGAAGGCCTCGAAGATCACATCGCTGCCGCGTTCCGCGATGCTCAGCAAGATCGCTCGCTGGTTCGCGTCGCTTTCCCAGGCCCAGCTGCCGTCGGAGTTCTGGAAGCCCGGCATCTCGCGATGCTGGTCCATGTGCTCGTGCGCCGGGTTCTCACCGCCGCCGATGTTGTAGCGAAAGATGTTGTAGCCAAGTCCAGCCACCGGATCGACCACGGCCTCTACCACGGCGTCGCGCGCCTCCGCGCTCCAGCCCCCGACGTGGTTCGCCCACCAGCAGAGACTCGTCCCCCAGCCCTCGAAGGCCTGATACCGAACCCCCGGATCCACCCTCACGAGCACGGTGCCCGGTTCAGCGGTCACCGTGGGGCGCGGCTCATCGACAGCGCCCGTCGTGGCCGCACTGTTCGCGATCATTCCGACGGCGCCGCTCGCATGCGTCGAGCTGCTGCTGGAGGAGATAGCGCTCCAGCCGCTGGATACGCTGACACCGGTCGCACTCGCGCCTCCGACGCCACCAGCCCCCACACTGCCGCTGGTCACTGCGGCTGTCGTCGATCCGTTCGCCCCGCCACCGCTCGACACGCTGGACGCTGGTCCCGAGACCGTACTCGCTCCCCCCAAGCTGCCCGCGTCCGCACCGCCGTTGCGCCCCGGCTCCGGGCTGCAAGCGACGGCACCCTGGAGCAGCAGCACGCACGCCATGCTCGGTTGCCAGCGCGGCGCCCGGGCTCGCAATCTCAACGTTGCACGAGTACCTGTCCCGAAGTCGTGGGTGCCCAAGTGATGCGACCGCCTGTAGAGCCTGCAGCAGTCGTACCACCACCTGCAGTCACCAGGAGGGGTCCCGTCGGATCGAGCGGTGAGCTCCGGCTCCGCTGAAAAACTTCAGCTCGTCAGCCCGCCTCCATTCTCCGGCCGCGACGAAGTCGGCGAGCAGTTCCTCTACCCGAGCGAGTTTCTCCAGTTCGTCACGTGCGAGGACGTGCCGCTGGTTTGGCGTCGAGTCATCGCGCTCGCGGTGTACCTTGTACCCACGCGACGCTGAGATCCGAGCCCTGCAGTGCCGAGACCTCGATACCGAGCACCGTTCGATGCGGATCACGAAGTCGACCTCGCGCCTTACCAGCGAGATCAAGTCGACGAAGAGCCGGCGCCAACGGACGGTGCCGCTCGAGGCCAACATCGTAGCCCTACTGCAGAGCAATCAAGGCCCGTTGGTGGCCGACATGCCAAGCACCCTGCACATGGCGCGCAGGCTTCGGCGCCGCCTGCTCAAGGCGGGTGTGACACGGCACGAGCTCCACCACCGGACGCCGACTACGCGCTCCGATTCGGTTTCACGACCTTCGCACCCGCGTTCCTCACGCGGGGGCGCTAACTATTGGGATCACACAAAAGCCGGTCGGGGCGAGAGGATTCGAACCTCCGACCCCTTGACCCCCAGTCGCCGTCAGTGGCCGACAACGCGGGAACTATTCAGAATCACATCAGCGATGTCACCCATCGTCCCCCATCGTCGAGCGAGCCGGGGCAGACTGGGGGCAATCCGAGGGCCGAAACGGTGCCCGCGGACCCCGCTTCAGACGTCGCCCATGGGCAACACGTCGACCCCATCGAAGCCGCGCTCGCCCGCGCGCTAGAGCTCGCCGCTACCGCCAACGAGTGGGGCGTGGTCTCGGTGCTGGCGGCCCAGCTCGAGGCGCGTCGGCGGGCTCGTCAGGCGCCGGGAATCCCCGACCTCGATGCGGAGCGGGCGCGACGGCAGAAGTGAAGTCGTGTGCACAATTGTGCACGTGGTAGGCTGAAAAGGAAAACCCCCGCAGCGCTGGCAGGCGCCCAGGGGCGTGAGTCGAGTATGGCGACTAAGAAGACTACAGCGAAAAAGAAGCGGGAAGGCAAGACCTGGATCGATGCGATCGAGATTGACTACGTGCAGAAGCGGGGGCACGCCGCCGCTCGAGACCTTGTAGTTCAACTCGCCGAATTTGGCGAAGCGTGGGCCTTTGACGGCCCGACGGCGGCATCGAAGAGCATCGGGAACGGGAAGTCAGCCTTGTCGAACGAGTTCCAGGTGTTGGTGACGCTGCTCTTCGACAATGCTGACGGTTTCCCAGAGCTCCGCGCGCGCTTTGAACACGGGCTTCGCGGCGTCAACGACGACACGCTAGCGAAGGTTCGTGGGTTGGCGGCGGGGTTCGCCGATGCAATCTCGCAGAACGACGTCCAAGCTCTTGAGGAGGCGGCTAGCCTTTGGGATTTATACTTTGGGGTGGATGGGCAATTTGAGCGCACCCGTGCGGCGTTCAGCTTGGTGGAAGTGCTGCGAAGCGCGACCCGCAAGCGAGTCGAGGATGAACCCGATCGCGAGCAGTCGCGAGTACATTTCGCCGTTGAAATCACCCTGATGAAGCTCGGGACACTGGACGAGCGATTCAGGTGTCTGGATCCCGCGTTCGTGCAAAGTGTGGTTGAGAGCGACACTGGTCCGGGGAAGATGGGCAATCGAGCTGCGTTGGCGCTCTTGATGGAAGCCTGCGGCGCGTTCGACTGCACGTCGCACGACGATGCCCGGAAAAAAATAAAGCGTGCGCTCGACCGTAAGCCAAAAGCTACTTCGCAGCTGAAAAAGGCTACGAAACGCCGCTAGTGCCCCCCACTAGGGGGCATACCCCCTGCAGGGGGGTAGAGTAGACAGAGCTTCGGATCTCCTGCGAGTCTGGTGGCAGGTCGTCAGTGCGGGCAGCGTGCCTGCGACGATGGGCTGAAGCCCACGACGACCGACACGGGAAGACGTGTATCCAATGCAGGACCGAGCCAAACGAATTCGGCAGGCCGTAGGCCTCACTCAAATGCAAGCGGCCGTGCTCGCGCGCGTGAGCCAGACGACGTGGCGAATTTTTGAGCGCGAGCCGAACGCGCTCCGAAAGTCCACGCGGCAGAGGTGCGACGCCGCCATGCTCACGATGGCGAAGTCGCTCGGTGAGGGGCGGCAGTGACTCGCAAGCAGAAGTGCAACCAGCGCCGCGCTGAACGGCGGCAACGCGCAGCAGAACGCGCTGCAGCGGGCCTTCCGAAGCTGGAACCGTGGCGCCGGTCCGTGCTCAAGAAGGGCGAGATTTACTCGACCATGCAGCTCGAGGTTGCCGAGAAGGGGCAGCAAGCGCGCGCGCGCCGCGACAAGGCGCGCAATCCCGAGCTCGTGTGGCGAGAGCGAGATCACCGCTCCGAACGGTCCAAACGATCCGTACGGCACGTCGAGTTGCCGGTGAACAGCGAGGCACCGTGCTGCCGCTGACGGTGGGTCCGAGGAACTGCGAAGCTGCAACCGGCGTTCCGTGGCGGTGGTTGCGCGAGCACGCCGCGGAACTGGGCGTGGCGATCGTCCGCGTGGACGGCAAGTCCGTGATCGTTGCGAGCGAGCTACTCGCCGCGCTCGAGCGGTATCCTGGGCGACATGCCACCAATGCCGGATCCGGCGATGGTGGCATGGGCACCGGTGTAACGGCGTTACCGCCGGCGGACGACAGGCAGGAGTCGGAAGACGAGCTTGCGGCGATGCGGCGCCGTGTCGCGAGGGCTGGGTGACGTTGAAGTTCGACATGCTCGGAGCTCAGCGGCGCGTCTTCGAGTCGGATCTGAAGCCCTTGGAGCGGTTGATCTGCTTGGCGCTACTCGACCACTGGAGCGTCGCCAACCCGTTCCCGTTTCCGGGCGTTGATCGGCTTGCGCGGGTGACAGGCCTCGACCGGACCGCCGTCATGCGGAACCTGACCGAACTGCTGCAGCGAGGCGCGCTCCGACTGGTCGAAGTCGACAAGGAAACGGGCGAGGTGCGCATCGTGACGAAACCTCGCAACGGCGCCCGTCGAAACTACGATGTGCGGCCGCTCGCGTCCCTACCGGTCGCGCAGAGCAACCGGTCGCGCAGAGCAACCGGTCGCGCAGAGCAACCGGTCGCGCAGAGCAACATCACCGGTCGCGCAGAGCGACCACAACCGGTCGCGCAGAGCAACCCTAAGGAACCAAGAGAAGGAACCAAGGAAGGAACCCATGGTGTGTTAGCCACCCCGACTCCGGGGCGCCATGGGCGAGCACGGACACGCACGAGTGAGACCGAGCTGCCGCCGGACTGGCAGCCGACGGCGGCCCACCGGGACTTCGCGGCGCAGCACGGGATCGACCTCGAGCTCGAGGCGATCGGGTTTCGTGGGCACTACGACGGCCAGAAGGTTGCCAGCTGGAACGGACGATTCACCACGTGGCTCACGAAGCGCGCCATGTGGAACCGCGAGCGCGGACCACGGAAGGCCAGCGGCGCCGTCCAGAACCACCACGTCGACGTAACCGTCGGCGCAACGGTCCTGACATGACTACGACGCCCCCGACACTTGCGCTGGGCGCCCAGCTCACGGGCACGGATGCCGAGGAGCTGCATGGGTGGCTCACCTGTGCTGGGTGGACTCCGGCACAGCTCGCCGCCGCTGTGGACCACCACACCAGTGACCCGGGCTGGTTCGAGGCGGTCAAACGCGACGCGAAAGAGCGCGCCGCCGACGACGCCGCGCGCAGCATCGGGCCACGTGGATTCAACTTGGGCCGACAACAGGTGTTGTCGATCGTTAAGCGCCCCGCCCTCAAGCGCCTGATCGAGAAGTACGATGGAGGTCGGTGATCATCATCGGGCCCACCGAGCTCGGCAAGAGCATCACGGCGTGCGAGCTCCTCCGTGAGCGCCGCCGCAGGCAGAGGGCCCGCGAGATCGCGGGCCGCACCCATCCGCGCGAATTGGAGCTGAAATCGTACGAGAGGCATAGGTACACGTTGTCTTGCAACGGGCGCAACTTCTTCGGCGGATGGATCACCGCCGCGAACCTGGTGGTCGCGCTCCGCGAGCACAAGCTCGGCGATCGTGAGGCGGACGACCTCAGGCTCGCGAAATCGGAACCGCTGGTCTGCATCGACGACCTAACGTGGCCGTCGGCTCGCGACGACGTCACGCTGGACGTGCTCGCCGCTAGATACGATGCGGGCTTGCCAACCATCGTGACTGCAGGCTGCACCAAGGCGCAGTTGCTACAGCGGTTCGGGGACGCTGCGGTTCGTCGCATGCTCGAACTCAGGGGCAAGAAGGGGATTCTGGTTGACCTAAATGGAGCGGAGCAGAAGGGATCACCATGAAATCACTTTCCGCACTTCGAGCTTCGAACCCCAAGTTGTACGACGAGTTCACTGCAATCTGTGGTGCAGACTCGGCCCAAGTCTGGAACGAGATACAAGCGGAGGTTCGGGCCGAGAGACGTGGGCGGTGCGTGCATACGCTCGAGCATGAGAGGCATGTGGGGCGCCTTGCGAAGCGCCGGTTGAGCCCACCGCAAGGCTTGGGCGACCAAGTAGTTGCGATTCTCGCCGAGAAGTTGGCGATGAACGCCACGGGTAGAACGACGCTGCCAGGCGCGCCAGCGTTCGTGTCCTCAGGTCAAAGATCGTTCGCGCGCGGCGTGAAATGATGTCGGCGCTCGCTGAGCGCCAGAAGGGAAAGAGCGAACGATGAAGAGCAAGACTTCTTGGGTCGGCCGGCGCATCCGGTTTGTCGCCAGCTTGGTCGAGGCATTCGATCACGAACTGCGCCAGGCACGGCAGCGCCGGGAGGCCGCATGAACTACACGGCCCTGCGCGCCCAGATGACCGGCGCGCTCGCGTCCCTGCGCCAGCAGGTTGAGGACGGGACCGCCCCGCCTAGTGCCGCCCTTGCCGCCCTTTACGCGGAGCAGCTTGCCGAGCTCGAGGCCGACAACGCTCCGCTCGAGACCCGCCTGAGGGTGGTGCGCCAGGTGCTCGCCGCCGCGAGCGGGATGGTGCTCCCGCTCGACTACGTCGCCGAGGTGACCGCGTGATTCGTCGATGGGCTCGCTGGCTGGTTCGGTTCGCTGCGGTCGTGGCCGAGCTATACGAGCACGAACTGAGGCAAGCCCGCCAGCGGCGCTACGAGCGAGAGCACCCGCCGTATCCGGCACCTCGACTGCTCACGGCGACCGATTCGCCTGAAATGGACGCGGTCAACGAGTGGCTCGTGCGCAAGCACTTGCACGACGCCCTACACCGTTTTTCGCCTTCGGAGCAGACGCCCGAGGCGTGAGGAGAGATTGTTATGAACCAAGAAACCGTACCTTGTCCCGAGGCCCACTACGGCGGCGCCCGGCAGTGCGCGCATTGCGACGACGACATTCCCGTCGGCGCGCCCGCGCTGCAGAATGAGTTTCGCGCCTACGTACACCCCGGCTGCGTCGGGGTCGTCACCGGCCGATTCGGCCTCAAGCGACCAGTGAGCCCGAACGCCAACCGGCGGACCACGACTCCCCAAGTCGGTGACGTGGTCGACCGCACCGCGGCGGCCATGGATCGCCTGTTTGGCCCCGTAGACGCCGCCACTTCCACGGGTGCTGCCGATGCAGCGCTCGACCCCAGCGATCCGGTCGACGCCACCGCGGCGGCCATGGACCGTCTTTTCGGCCAGGTGGGTGGATGATGTTCAACTGGGTACGAAAGAAGGGCGCTACCATGCAGCAGCTCATCGACCAGATGCGCGACGCCGAGCAGGCGCGTGCGGACGCGACAGCGTCCGTCACCGCGGCTGTCGACGCATTCGACGAGTCGGGTAGTGATCGGGACGCGAAAGCGCTGGCAGCTGCGCGCGACGCCGAGCGACTTGCGACTGAGCACGTTGAGCGGGCTCGGCGGTTGTTGCCGCGGCGCATTCGCGAGCTTGGTGACGCTCTCATCTCGCAGCACCAGGCCGAGATTGATCGGCTTCGCGGGCCGGTTACCAGCGAAATACAGGCCCGCCTGTCCGTGGCTGGTGAAAAGGTATCCAAGCTCGCCGGCCAGCTTCGGGATGCGCAGGCCGCGCAGTCCGTCATCGAAAAGGAACTCGTCGAGGTCGACGACGGCGTGCGGCGCCACGAACTTCACATTCGTGAGGCAGAGCGCCGTCGCGACGAAGCGCTCGCACGCGACGTAGCCGACCCGGACGAGCTGCGTCGGTTGGTGTTGGGTGCAGAGCTTCTGCAAAGGCAATTAGGAGGTTGATCGATGGAACAAGAACAACTGAATACAACCCGGCCGCAAGGTGCGCCGGAGTCGCGCTACCGTGTTGCCCGTGGGCGTTCGCTCATGGTTCACGTGCGGGGGCCGCAAGGCCGAAAGCCCCGAATCCTCACCGAGGGCGAGGGCGTCGTTCCCGCGTACTTCGCCGACGGCGAGCTACGCATTCTGGAGCTGGTGGATCGGGGCGTCGTCGTCGACATGGGAGACCCGCTGTCAGCGGCGTGAGCAGCTATGACCAACATCCGACAGCGCACCCCACGTTTCGGCGACCCATTCTCGCAGAGAGCGTGGGAAGAAAAGGCGGAACGTCGACGAGCCGAGGGGGCTCGCAAGAAGTACAAGTACGTCGTGGCCCCCGGGGGGCTCGTGGTCGCCCACGACGGCAGGGTCTTGACCGAGGGCATGGAGGTCCGGCTCACCGACTTCGAGGACCCACCGTCGCGCCCAGGCGACCCTGACGAGGCACGCCGCGAGCGCGACAGACGCCCACCTTGGCGCCGCCTGCGAGACGCCGTCAACGATGCTCGAGTGCTCGAGTGTTACGGCGTGGCCAAGCGCGACCCCGAGCCACCGAGGGCAGCGTGAATTCCCCCGCAATTTCCACGGGTCCTGTGGCCGCCCCCCCGGGTAGCCGCGGTTCTTCATCGGCACCGCGCCCCACCGACAAATAGCGACTTCCGCACCGGTGTTAACCTCTCAAGAGTCGTGAGTTAATTGTGAATACCGTCAACCTCGTGTCCCGGGCAACGCTCGCCAGAATGGCCGGTGTTTCCCGAGCGTCGATCACCAAGGCCTGTCGCAAGCAGCTCGCTGCCGCCTGCGACGGCTTGCGGGTCGACGTCGCTCACCCTGCGACCGTGGAATACCTCAGTGGGCGCGCCCCGGCTCCGACCGTGGCGGGCGCCACGCTAACCGGGCCAGAGCTCGAGGCTCTCGCGGATGCGGTGTTCAAACTGGTCCTGAAGCGTCTGAGGCGCGTGCTCTCTCCCGACACCCGCGAGAGGGCCACCCCATAATCAGACTTCGCCGAGCGCGGCCCATCCATCCCGCGCAAGCCTTTACAGTCGCGAGGGCTCGGCGCCCTGGGTTCTTCGATGTGTCCGCCCGGGGCGTCGCGGCAAGGCGCACCGCCGACCGCCAGCTCTGTGTTTGGAGCATGGCGCCGCTCGATGTCGCGAGCGGCCGTTTCGTGTGGCAACCGACGCACGGAGCGCGACGAGCGCCAGCACCCCCAGCCGGACCGGGTTTCTTCGGACGAGCCGGCCGGGACGTGCTGCTCTTTCTCACCCCGATCACCGGAGGCTAACAATGATTTCACTCACCGACGCAAAAGGCGATGCGGCCGCGCAAACAGACTTCGAGGTGCGCACCCCTTTCGCTCGCTACGCTGTCGCCGGCAGCGCCGCCCCGGGCGCCGCGTTCACCATCCACCAGCGAGACCGTCGACGGGACGGTTTCGGGAACTCGAGCAGCCAGGTGACGTTGCCCGCTGGCAACTACCGCGTGAGGCTGTTCGACTCGGTCTGGTCTGCGGGAACCGCCAACCCCCAACCGATCGCCGTCGACATCTACGATGTCGGCGCGGCCGCGGTCGTAGCTAGCTTCAGCGTCGATCGCCCCAGCGCCGCCCCAGCCGACGCCGTACAGATCGCCACGCCAATGTTATACACGGAGGCCGACCTTTCGCTCGTTGGCCC
>JAICQQ010000311.1 GCA_025937785.1 Polyangiaceae bacterium | reverse complement strand
CTTCTCGGGCGTTGGACCGAAGTCCTTTCTGCTTCATAGAGAACGGTTTCGCGCCCGCTCCACAGGGGGCGTGTGCCAGCGCTCTCCTCTCCCCAGACGTTTAACGTCCTCGAAATGACGCTCGAGTCGCCGACGGGCGCGCTCGTTGCCAACCGGCGCTCGAGCGACATGGAGCTCGCGCACTGCGCCAAGGTCACCGGGGACCACGCCATGGCGGTGACGCTCGCGAACGGAGACTACTTCACGCTCGCGGGGGTAGAATGCCCTCGTGCGGTGGCGCGCAAGCGGGGCGCAAGTGACGCCTCATTTCACAAGCTTGTGCACGACGAGGCCGAACGTCACGCGGTACGCGCGCGGCTGCAGGCGATCCAAGTCGGGCGCCGGATCGACCAGCCAAAAGGTAGGCCAGCTGAAAGCCGCGGTCAGGTCGACGACGGCGCCGCCGACGACCGCCGTATAGCCCCCCAGCCCACCGATGGGCACACTCGTGCTGTGGGGCAGCGTGAAGCGCGCCCAGTCGAAGCCGCTTTCGACACCGAGGAAGACGCTGGGGGCCAGGTTGAAAGTGGTTCGCACCGGAGTGCTGAGCCCGAGCCACCAATGGCGAAAAGCCACCGGTACGAAGGCGCCCGCATCCACGCGCAGCGGCCCCGCACGGTAAGACACGGGGACGCCCCCGCGGAACCAGAGTACCGTGTCCTCGTCTTGAAAGCTGGGCGTCTTGAACGAGAGGCGGATGCCGAGATCGACGTCCTCGAAACGAAAGCCGCGCGTGCCGTACGCTAGAATGCTGTTCATGCCGAAGTCGGGCGAGATCTGGATGGGGACGAAGAGCGCGCCGGCCTCCCAGTCATCGGTCAGCCCGAACAAGACGCCCGCGCGACCGAACCAGATCTCCTCTTCGGGCGAAGCTGCGCCGTGCCCCCGATACTCGCGGTGGGTGTACTCGGCGCCGCCGTCGATGATGTCCTCGCCATAGCGCTGGCCGAGCAGCACTGCCTGGCCGGGCCCGAGCACGATGGCCAGGCTGTTCGTCGGCGCGGTCAGGTTGCGTTGGGACCACTGGCCGCCGAGGCCGGGCCGCCGATACTGTGCGTGCGAGGTAACGGTCAGCGAGCACCCGCCTACGACGAGTGTTAGCCCGAGCGTCCACCTGCGTAGAGCCGGTGCGTTCATGGCGCTTCGCTCTGCGCGTCGGTTTGGATCGCCCGGCGCTCGCTTTCCGTGAGGTTTTGATGCAGCTGCCGCTCGGCCACGATGAGTGCCTCCGCGGCTCGATCCCAGAGCTGATCGGCGCCCTTCAAGCACCGCTCGTAGTCGGCCGGCGACACCTGATAACGGCGATCGGCGCGTTCGAAGCAGATCCCGACTTGGTTCACCTTCTCGCGGTGTGTCTGAAACTTCCGAGAGGTGTCGTCGACCACCTCGAGAGCGCGCGCGCGCCGCGCCGGATCGGTCACCCGCTCTTCCACGCTGTCACGGAGATGGTCGAGGAAAGCGCGGAACACGTAGGTGTCGTCGCCCTGGCCGGTCATCACCATCAGTAATGTCGAAAGTGCTACCCAGAACATGGTGTGCCTCGCGTCACTTCAGGGCGTCGAGCTTGGCGAACTCTTCGGGCGTGGTGGCCTCACGCAAGCGCAGCTGGATCCCGACGTACTTGCGCAGCGCTGCGATCTCGGCATCGCGGAACTTGCGGACGATCGCGCGCACCTCGTCGTCGGCCAGCTTGCGGGTCTTCGCTTCGAGCAGCGCCCGCCACTGCTCGGTTTGCGCGCGCTGCGCGGCGAGCATGAGCGATTCGATCTCGATGTACAGGCGCTGCACGCGCTCGGCGCGCTCGCTGTCTCCGATCACGAGCGGCACCAGCTCGATGCGTGGCACGTTGCGCTTGAACGCCTCGGACGTGGGCAGGTTGGGCGGCACTTCAGTGCAGCCGCTGGGCAGCGTCAGGGCTAGCATCACCACGTAGGCCGAACACCGGCGCAAGCGTTGGGTGAAATCGCACAGAAAGTCCATGGGCGCTCCTCGGGTTTGGACGCGCCGCACGTTACTACAGGATGCCGCTCGAGTGATCCGAGCGGAAGCAAGCGGCCGCCGTTGCCTTCGGAGGCCATTCGTGAATAGACTCCCCTTCGCTTCCCTAGGGGCACCACCATTTCACGTTGGACTTATGGCATTCCGCGCACGCTGTCTCGCTCTCGCTCTCGTCGCCACGTCGTCCTCTGCGTTCGCCCAAGCCCCCGACGCTGGGCACGAAGCCATCGAATGGGACTACATGTTCCCGATCTGGGGGGACAAGGTCGCCGAGCGCGGCATCAAGCTCCCGTTGCCGTTCGGCCTGGGCCTCAACTACGCCTTCGTCGACCAACCCATCGAAATCTCCCGGGTGGCGGTGGGCGTGAACGACAGCGAAATGGTCGACCTCTCGAACCTCATCGAGTTCGACGACGTGAACTCGAAGGTCCACGCGTTGAACTTGCGGGCAGATCTCTGGCTGCTCCCGTTTCTGAACGTGTACGCTATGGGCAACTACGCGATCCAGGCCGAGACCCAGGTCTCGATAGCCCAGCCGTTTTCGTTCGACGTCACCGCCACCCAACCCGGGGTCGGTGCCGGGTTCGGCGGTACCCTCGCAGGCGGCGCCTGGGGCTTCTTCGGCACCGTCGATATCAACTGGACCTGGAACAAGATGGAGAAGCTCGACGACCCGGTCGGGACCCGTTTGATCACGCCGCGTGTGGGCAAGAACCTGGGCAAACTCGGGGGCATCGAGTTCATCGTCTGGGGCGGCGCGATGCAGCAGCAGATCGAGTCGAAAACCCAAGGCCAGATCCACCTCAATGAACTCGGCTCAGACGCCGAGGGCGGCAAGTTCCAGGACGACCTGGTGAACTGGTACGAAGGCCTGCCCCCGTCTCGCCAAGCCCTCGTGCGCGGCCTCGTCGGTCGCCTCGACGGAGACGGAGACCCCGTCATTCGCTATGACCTGCACAAGGCCGTGAAGCATCCGTGGAACCTGCTGGTCGGCACCGAGATCGGGCTTACCGAAGCCTGGCGCCTTCGGGGCGAGTTCGGGTTCATCAACCGCACTCAGCTCATCTTGGGCATCAACTACCGCTTCGGCGGCTTCACGGGAGCCTCGCTATGAAGCTGCTCCGATCCCCGCTCCGGTATCTGGCGTTCGCCGCCGTGTGCGGACTCGCCGCTTGTGAAGACGACGTCGACGCGAGCGACGCCCCGCCCGACCCCGCCGGTTTGTTCTGGGACAACGAGTGGGCCTTCGAAGGCGCGTACGTCGAGACCAACGCTGACCAAACCCTGCCCTTGCCCACCGATCTGCCGCTGCTCGAACGGATCCGCTACGGCGAGGGCGGCGCGCCGCCCACCAGCGACGTCATGGAGGGCGCGAAGGTCATCTTCGAAATCGACGGCCGCGTACTCGTCCAGGTAGCCGGAGCCGACACCCCTGAATACTTCTGGACCGACTACAAGGTGCACGACGAGCACACGATGAGGGCGAGCATTCGCAAGTCGATCTGGTTCCCCTACGACTACACCTTCGACGAACCCAGCGAAACCTTGCTGATCCAGCCCGACGCAGAGGCGGGCGGCGCCGTGATGGGTCTCTTGCTCGACATCATCGAGAAGACGCTGTTCTCCGGCGCCCTGGACAGCGCGGCGGCGAAGATCACCGAGCTCCTCTTCGAGGACCCTAGAGTCAGCCAAGCCATCGACGCCTTCCTCTATGATCTGATCCACGGTGCGATCGCGGACATTCCCGCGCAAGATCCCGCTGATGTCGTGGCCTGGCTCAGCGATGTCTTGAGACAATCCGGCATCGTCGGTCCCGAAGTGCCCGACGCGGTGCTGGAAGCCGTACTCACCCCCATCGTGGAAGAGCTTTTGCCGCTCGACCGCGAAGGCATCTCGCAAGCGCTGGTCGATAAGATCCTCGAGAGCGATCTGGTCACTGCCATCACCCCCGACCGCGTCGAGCGCGTGCTCAGCTTCGTCTTCTACCGCCGGGTCCTCGAGCGAGGCCAAACGCTCGACAGCATCGAACAGCTCGACATCGTCCTCGAGCGCCTGCCCCCGCCGCAGGATTGAGCCTGCGTTGGAGCCCGATGATCGGGTGGTCGAAGGCGCTCGCTACGCCGGCGACAACGCCGTAGCCTTGCGCACTCGGAGTAGCCGAGCCAAGCGCCTGGGCTATGCCGACCCGCCACCGGTCGAGCGGTTCGCGTGCTCGATTCGATCGCGCAGGACATTTCTGGCCGATGCCAGGGCCCTACGAGGACGACGCGATCCTGAACGAGCACGGCTTCCGAAACCAAGACGTGAACATGGCCGATCAGATCTGGGAGTTCTTCGCAGCGCGCCGTCCGCAAGATTGAGCGGCTCGCTCGGGCCGGACCTCCCATGACCGCCACTTCAACGCCTATGGCTCCGAGTGGGCTCGCGTGACGTGCGATGGGCGGTGCCGGGTGGACCACTCGTCGTCGCTCCCCGTGCGCGCCCGCGCCGGTAACGCGCCGGGGGAAGGTCGAACGCGCGCTTGAACGCGCGATTGAACGCAGCCTCGGACTCGTAGCCCACGGCGAGGGCGATCTGCAGCACGCTGTCGTCGGTGGTCTCCAACAGTCGGGCGCCGAGTTGAATGCGCCAACGCGCAACGTAAGCGAGCGGGGTCTCGCCCAGTAAGGTCTGGAAGCGTGCTGCAAACACGCTGCGCGAGACGCCAGCTTGCTTCGCCAGCCCAGCAACGGTCCATGCCTGGGCAGGCTCGCGATGGACCGCCGCGAGCGCGTTGCCAACCGCAGGATCCCGTGCCGCGGCCAGCCATCCCCTGCGATCCTGCGGCAGCTCGGCCATGTACAGGCGTAATGTTTCGATGAAGAGCGCCTCTGCGAGCTTTGCCAACAGCGCAGTCCGACCGGCGCGGCTCGAGCTTCGCTCGGATGCCAGGTACCGGATCGAGCTTTCGAGCCATTCGCCCGACGCCTCGCGCCGAATGTTCGCTTTGAACAGGGGCGGCAACCCAGCGAGGAACAGCCTCTGCGCGTGACGTTCGCAGCCGATGTATCCGCAAATGAACTTCGTGATCGAGCCGCGACCTCCGCCGCGCTCCGAGACGAGGGCCCCCTCCAAGATCTTCGGCAGCAGCGCGGAAGCGTCCGTCAGCTCGCTGATGGAGCCGTTCCACAGATCGTGAGCATCGCCGCGAGGCAGCACTACGATGTCACCGGGCTCCAAGGGCAAACTGTCGTAGCCCTGGACGCGCGCGGTTGCTCGGCCCTCGACCAGAAGATGGAACAGCACCAGGTGGTCGGCGGTGGGCGCCAACAGGTGCGCGGTGGCGCTGGTCGGTGGCGAGGCAAACCCCCAGGGCGCACCGAGCTCAGCCTCCAGAAAAATAGCCCCGGTGAGGCGCACGCTGCGCAGCGCCTCGGACAACGGATCGGATTCGCTCATACGCTGCAAAGAATTCGGGACCCCGGGTCAAGTCACCGGTCCGCGCCCGGCACATGTTGAAGGACACGAAGCCGCGACGGCGACGAGCGTCACCAAGGCTCGCGCCGTTTGCCAGGAACCAAGGACTACGAACATGACCCCAAAACATGATTTCACATCCGCCGGAACAGGACCAAGCACGATCACCGCCGAGGTCGTGGGACGCTTCATCGACGCGTTCGAGCGCAAAGATCCGAGCGCGATCCGCGACCTGGTCGCGACGGATTGCGTCATGGAGGCCATCCAGCCGGCACCGAACGGTCAGCGAGTCGAAGGCTACGAGGCCAACGTCGCATTCTGGCAGGCGATGGTCCGCGACCCCATGGGCAGCTTCGAGGTGGAGGACGTCGTGATTTGCGGCGACCGAGCCACGAACCGCTGGCGCTACCGGTTCGGCAAGGACGAAGCTAGCTCGGTTCGCGGAGTCACGCTGATACTGGTCCGCGACGGCAAGATCGCCGAGGCGCTAGGGTACGCGAAGACCACTCCTGTCACCGCGCTGGGCCAAGCTACCGCTCCAGCGTCACCCGCGCTCGAGCGCACGACGTCCGCGGTCATTCAGCGGTTCAACGAGGCGTTCGAAAGACACGACCCGACCCTGCTCCCGGATCTGATCGCGGCAGACTGCATCATCGAAAACTCGACCCCGGCGCCCCGTGGATCCCGGCATGTGGGGAAAGACGCTTGCCTCGAGCTGTGGGGGAGGTTGGCAGGTTCGCCCGACCTGCACTTCGAGGTCGAAGAAGTGTTCGTCGCCGACGAACGAGCGGTCATCCGATGGCAGCTCCGTTGGGGAGAGGGCGAAAACGACTCGGTGCGTGGCGTGAACGTAATGCGCGTGCGAAACGGCCAGATCGTCGAGGCGCTGGGTTACAGCAAGGGGGCGTAGCGAGGAGCTCTGTTACAACCGCTCGCGCTTCTGGGAGACGTGTTTCGCCAGCAGCTCGCGCATATGATCAGGATCGTCGAGCGACCATGCCTCGTCGCACCAGTCGCAGCCGTTCCACAAAATCGAACTCGAACTCGAACTCAGAACGCACGAAGGCCATGAACGCAGCCAGCTGCTGCTCGAACGCATCCCCAACAGCTCCAACGCGTCCGGGCGAGGCTCGCTCACGTCGTCGACGTACCCGTCCAGCCAGTCATCGAGGTCACTCGACGCAGCAAGCCCCAACCAGAAGCGCAGCTCGGGAGTTCCGCTTTGCGCTGCACCAAGTCACCCGCTCATATGGCGGCGCTGGATTGCGCCAGACCAGACGGAACCGCGAAGTCCCAGGCGTCAGCGAGTGTTTGCGCCGGCTGCTCCGTGATCGGATCGGTATGGGCGACGAGGATTCGCTGCAGCGGCAACGCACGCAGTCGCGCGATCGACTCAGCCGCCGCCGCGCTCGCACGCGTACTCCAGCGCACGTCCGGTGGCGTCCCGGCCTTTTCGTAGCGTCCCCAGATGCGCGCGGCAAAGCGCCAGGTCCAGTGGTCGCGTGCGCAAGCCGATATCAGCAAGTCCGCAGCGATCAGCGAACCAGTGGCTGCGTGGAAGAACATTGTCTCATCGAGAAAGGGAACACCCTTCAGATCGATCGAAGCGAGCTCAGGCGTAGCTTCAACGTACGCGGCATCGTCGGTTTGCAGGCTCACGCTGACATGCGGGTTGCGCTCCTCGGCGGACTTTCGTCCCACCACGACTGCCTTGGGGTAACGCGCGGCGGTGGCCGGCGCTCCGAGGTGATGGAACCGATTGGGCACCACGATCCAGCGCACCTCGCCCAGCGCATCGAGCCCCGCGCACACTTCATCCGTGGGCGCGCCGGGGCTATGAACCCAGAGCGCATCCCCCGCGAGTCGCACGACGGTCGTCCGCGATCGCAAGCGCACCCCGCCGAACCACACCGCACGCTCCGTGACCCAAATCGAGTCCGGTACCACGACCTCGAAGAGATTGGGAACAGTCACGCGCCGAGCGTACACCTCCTCAGCGCGTCCGAACACCGCTTCCGCCTCGTGCGCCTGCAAGTAGCCACACGCCTCCGCAAGCCGCACCGCCATCCGCGTCTCGCGCGGGAGTTCACCGCGTCTTCCAGCCGCGAGCGCCGCTTTCCTGCCTTCGCGTACAGCCCCTCGCTGGCGTTGAGCCCCGCGCTGGTCCTCGCCCGCTTCATCTGCTGCGCCAAGTCGCGATCGTGCTGCGCCACCTTGCGCGAAAGCCCATGCACCACCCGAACCATCTCCACCAATGAATCGAGGACCTTCATGACACCTTCCTTTCATTGACCCGACGAAGCCGTGCTCAGCTGCCAAGCTCGCGGGCGAAGCCCCAGCCGCCTGGCGCGCGGCGCGCCTGTCAGGGGCGAAGCCGGCGCGCAGGCGCCGGACGCCCGCCCCAGCGGGCGCCCCTTGACAGGCGCGAGCACGCAGGCACAATCGGAATCGCGAGCGGAGCAGACATTATCAGATTGATAGCGCGGCTCCGCGTAGGTTCCCAGGCTCAGGCGCAGCCCCGAGCGCTTTCGGGCCCCCGAGCGCTTTCGGGCCCCCGAGCGCTTTCGGGCCCCCGAGCGCTTTCGGGCCCCCGAGCGCTTTCGGGTCCCCGAGCGCGCCCCGATGCCTGATTCTGGTACCCGTTCCGCGGAGCACGTCTTGGATCGGGGCCTGCGCCGTTTTAGTCAAACCGCATGGTCCGACGAAGCGCGCGAGAATGGGCGGCTCTCATCCGGGAATTCGAAAGGAGTGGAGAGTCGGCGGCAAGTT
>JAICQQ010000381.1 GCA_025937785.1 Polyangiaceae bacterium | reverse complement strand
GCCACGACATTCCCCTCGCTGCTGAACATCTCCGTGCGCGCGCCGGACGCGTTCTACACGCCGCCCACCAAGCTCCCGCCCACGCCCGGCGCCCTCTTGAAAAGCGAGCCGCTGAAGGACGTGGCACTTCCGAGCGGTATGCAAGGCTGGCGCATCCTGTACACGACCAGCGTCGACGATCGCACGCCCGCCACCGCGGTGGCGACCGTCTTCGCGCCGGAGAAGCTGCCGCCAGGGCCACGGCCTGTGATCGCGTGGGCCCATGGCACTACGGGCCTGATGCAAGAATGCATGCCATCGCTGGTCTCCGTACCCAGTGAAGGCATCCCTGCGCGCGACCGTATCTTGCAGCAAGGCTGGGTGGTCGTCGCCACCGACTACGCCTTTGCAGAAAAGGGCGGGCCGCATCCCTACCTGATCGGCGAGGGCGAGGCGCGATCCACGCTCGACGCGGTGCGCGCCGCGCAGGGCATGCCGGAGCTCACGCTCGCAGATCGCACGGTGGTCTGGGGACACTCCCAGGGCGGGCACGCCGCCTTGTGGACGGGTAGCGTGGGTCCGCGCTACGCGCCGGAGGTCAAGATCTTCGGTGTGGCGGCGATCGCGCCCGCCGCCGACCCGAAAAGCATCCTGGCCATGAACGTCGAGGTCGACAAACGACTCGGAGCCTACGTCGCACGCGCCTACAGTCGATTCTATCCTGACGTTACCTTCGAGCAAGCGCTGCGCCCGGAAGCGCTCGCGGCTGCACGCGAGATGCAGTCCCTCTGCGGGTTCTTACCTCCGGACCACCCGCTGCGGATCCATGCGCTCGCGACGTCGTTCCAGGGGCCGGCGTTGGCCACCAGCAAGAACCCGGCGCTCGCCGCGCGCCTCACGCAGAACGCAGCGACCGGCGCCATCGCTGCTCCCGTGCTCGTGGCCCAAGGCCTGGCGGACATCGCGGTGCCGCCTCGGGCGACCGACGCCTACGTCGAGGGCCGCTGCGCAGCGGGTCAACAGCTCGAGTACTGGACGTTCCCAGCTCCCGACCACCTCTCGATCGTGCGCCGCGGCAGCCCGCTCGACGAGCCGCTGGCCGCTTGGACCAGCGCCCGCTTCGAAGGCAAGCCCCAGCAGCCCGGCTGCTCCCGCAAATCCTGGTGACTCGCGGCCCGTCACAGCCGCCCGTAGCTGCGTCATGGGCGCGAGAACAGTCGAAAGAACAGCCTACCCAGGCGAGCATCACCGCGGATGACGACGGGAGCGTCGGCGAGCTTCTGTTCGCCGAACACCACGGCTCGCAGTGTCTCGGGCTCCGTCTCGACGATGGCCACGGCTCGCCGCTCGTGCCCGCGCGCGATCGCGATGCTGCCTCGATCGATATCGACCGAGAATTGGTCCTCGCCCAGCCTGAGCTCGTAGCTCGCGACGAGCTCAGGCGCTGCGTCCGGCACGAACGTCGCCTCGAGCGCCAACATCAACGAGTCGACGCTCAGCGCCCCGCGGGGGCGCAGCTTAGAATGTGCACCCCAGCGCCCGAGCTGGACGAGGATGGGGTGGAGCTCGCGGCCCCAATCGGTGAGCTCGTAGAGCGCCGCCCCCGCGCTGCGGCGCTGGACCACACCGGCTTCCTCCAACTCGCCGAGCCGCTGTGACAGCACGTTGGGGCTGGCACCAAGAGCACCCCGAAGATCGGTGAAGCGTTTGGGGCCGAACGCGAGCTCCCGCACGATGAGCAGGGCCCAGCGTTCCCCAATCACGTCGAGCGCTCTGGCGATGCCACAAGGATCTCCATAACTCCGCACACCTGGCATGCCGCGACTTTAACACTTGCAATCCAGAACCATCTAGTCCTAATCTAGGACTACACGCTACAGGAGAGCAACTAATGAAACGATTTCTAGCGATTTATATCGGCACGGCCGCAGCCTTCGAGAAATGGAACCAGCTGGACGAAGCGCAGCGCAAGGCGCGCGAGGCCGCCGGCGTGGAGGCCTGGATGGGGTGGGGCGCGAAACACGCGTCCATCATCGTCGACCAAGGCGGCCCACTCGGAAAGACCAAGCGCATCTCGCCGGAGGGCATCGCGGACATCAAGAACGTGATGACGGGTTACGTGATCCTCGAGGCCGAGTCGCACGAGGCGGCCGCCAAGCTTTTCGAGAACCACGCGCACTTCACGCATTTTCCCGGAGAATCCGTCGAAATCATGGAGTGCCTGCCCATGCCCGAGCACTAGGGCCTGTCCCTGAATTGGACGATGGACCCGTGAACGTGAACGTAAACGTGCCCGTGCCCGAAGAAGCGCAATCGATGCCGAGGTGGGCCGATGGCTGGAGCATGACGCTCGACCATGAGGGATTGGAAGTGTATCAAGTCGCGCTGGATTTTCTCGTTATCGCGAACTCGATCATGGAAGGACTACCGCGAGAACGAGGAGGACGAGGAGGACGTTCCTTATCGAACGGAATTCTCTGGGCTCCACTCGCCTGGAACACATGGGCGGCTCTTTCCTCGACTTCTCGGGCACGCACACGTTCACGTTCACGGGCCGGACCAATTCAGGGACTGGCCGTAATCTCGGGTCAGGCCACAGCCGCCACCGTAGAGTCGTCGAGAGGCAGCTCCAGGGCCAGGGCTGCTGCTTGCACGGTGGCGGCCAAACGGATGGCGTCGTGCACCGCGTCCTCCGAGATCCCGCCGGTAACCACCACGCGTTCGTGCGCCTGCACGCAGGTCTCACAGCCGTTGATGGCGCTGGCGACCAGGCAGCACAGCTCGAACGTAAGCTTGTCCGTGGCGGGCTTTCCGAGTCGATTCATGCGCAAACGCGCGGGCTTCTCGGCGTAGCTCGCTTTGTCGACCATGTGTCGAAAGCGGTAGAAGACGTTGTTCATCGCCATCAGCACCGACGCCGCGCGCGCATCGTCCACGACCGCCCGATGCTGGGCCGGCTCGAGGACGCGCGCCGCTTCCGCCGTCAAGGCCGCTCGCAGGCGCTCACTGCGAGCGGCGAGCGCGCTGGTGATGGCCACGCCCCAGAGCTGACTCTTCGAAAGAGCCTCGCTCTGGAGCACGGCTTGCAGGTTGAGTTTGATGTCGCGAGCCACTTCGGGCAGGCGATCTCTGAGGTCGGAAAGCTCACTCATGGCAGGTCCCTTCACTCGGCGGCGTTCAAGGTGGGATCACCTTGTTTCCAGTTGCAGGGGCACAGTTCGTCGGTCTGCAGTGCGTCGAGCACGCGCAGGACCTCGTCCACATTGCGCCCGACCGACAGATCGTTGACGCTGACGTGACGGATGACGCCTTCAGGATCCACGATGAAGGTTGCGCGCAACGCTACGCCTTCTTCCCGGTGCAGTACGCCGAGCGCGGTCGAGAGCTCGCGCTTCGTATCCGCTAGCATCGGGTACGGCAGTTGCTCCAGGTCCGCGTGATGCTTGCGCCAGTTCAGGTGGACGAAATGGCTATCGGTACTGGCGCCCAAGAGCTGCGCCTCGCGGTCGATGAAATCTTGGTGGTGTCGCCCGAACTCCGCGATCTCGGTGGGACACACGAACGTGAAGTCCATGGGCCAAAAGAAGACCACCTTCCACTGCCCGGGGTAGCTTTCGTCCGTGATCTTCTGGAATTCCTTGCCGGGTTCCAAACTGACCGCTGCTTGCAGCTCGAATCGTGGAAAGCGATCGCCTACGGTTAACATGCTGTCTCACTCCTTGTTGATGTTTCACGACGCCGGACCCTCGTGCCTCTGAGGCGCGAACACCGCGTCGACGAGGCACAATCTGGGGCTTCGAAAGAGATAGCGCCAAGATATTGAAATTAACCATTTGATAGCCCCGGGCTATTACTCAATCGCCCCGCGAGCCCGTTCGATTTAGTTGCGTACGCAACTATCTTCTGACAGGCTGCCCGCATGCAACAGAATCCCGTGAAGGCGAGCTCTCAGGTCGAAGAGCTCCGCCGAGTGATGCAGCGGCTTTTCCGAAGGTTCGGCGCCCTCAGCGCCGAGTCGACCCCCTGCGGCAAGCCATTGCCGATGGCCCACGCCCACGCGCTGATGCTGCTGCGCGCGCACGGCGAGCTCAGTCAACGAGCGCTCGCCGCGGAGCTTTGCATCGACAAGAGCAACGTGACCCGGCTCTGCGCGAAGCTAGCCGACTCCGGCCACGTGCAGCAGCGAGCGAACGCAACCGACGGCCGCAGCCGACTGGTTGCGCTGACGCCCCGCGGGGCGCAGCTGGCGGCGGAGGTCGACGCCGCGAGCCGCGCGCGTTTCGCCGCCCTCTTGAACGGACTGCCGAAGCTGCGGCGTAGCGAGACCATCCTCGCCCTACAACGTCTGGTCGACGCGCTCGACGCCCCAGAAGCTGCGCTGCCTTCCGCGAGGATTTCGGCATGAGGCGCGCGCTACTCCTCCTGCTCACGGGGTTGGCGGCGTGTTCTCGCGAATCGCCGTCTGCCGCTGGGTCCAGCGCTAGCGCCAGCTCTGCCGCTCCCGCCAGCTCGGCCGCTCCCGCCACCTCGGCGGCCGCTGCCCTCGATGGGCTCGATCAGCGCGCGCCGGTGCCGCTGTTGCCGATGATGGCGCAGCATCAGAAGGAGAACATGCGCGACCACCTGGTCGCCGTACAAGAGATCGTCGCGGCCCTGGGCAGCAATGACTTCGCCGCCGTCGAGCGCTCCGCCCGCCGCCTCGGTTCGTCCGACTCGATGCAGCGAATGTGTACGCACATGGGCGCGGGCGCGCCGGGCTTCACCGAGCAAGCGCTCGCGTTCCACGAGACCGCCGATCGCATCGGGGCCGCTGCGCGCGACCGAGCGCGGGACCGGGTGCTGGCGGAGCTCGCGAGCACGCTCGCCGCATGCACCTCGTGCCACGCCGCCTGGAAACAACAGGTCGTCGATGAGGTGACCTGGCGACGCCTCAGTGGGTCCCCACCGCCCCACGGTTGAGGCATCCGGCCCCGAACGATAAAGTGCAACCAATGGGTTGCATCTGACGGGCGCCCGGTTAATATGCAACCAGGAGGTTGCCCATGACTTCATCCACCGATCGCATTGAAAAACAGGTCCTGTTGCGCGCGTCGCGCCAACGCGTCTGGCGAGCGCTCACCCAATCCGCCGAGTTCGGCACCTGGTTCGGCATGCAGCTCGAGGGTGACTTCTTGCCCAACACCACCGTGAGCGGGCGCATGGTGCCGACACGCGTGGATCCGGACGTCGCCGCCCAGCAACGACCGTTCGAGGGCATGCCCGTCGAGCTGTTCATCGAGCGCGTCGAGCCGATGCGGCTGTTCTCGTTCCGCTGGCACCCCTACCCGGTCGAAGGCGACACTTCGCAGGTGCCCACGACCTT
>JAICQQ010000356.1 GCA_025937785.1 Polyangiaceae bacterium | reverse complement strand
GGGTAGCCCTGTTGCTGTTGCTGTTGCTGTTGCGGGTAGCCCTGTTGTTGTTGCGGGTATTGCTGCTGTTGGGGATGGGCGGGCTGGGACGGAGGCGGCGCTTGCGCAATGGCGGGGGACGGCGACGCGACGAGACCCAGAAGAGAACTCAAGCAAGAAGCGGCCAGAACCGCTCGACGCTGCATGCCGCCATCTTAAGTCTCTTGCCAAACGGGAGCCAGTTCGGCGCCATTCTTATCCGGCTCTGGGTCGGGCTGTTGCGCCGCTGTTCAGGCACCCCCCCGCTACCTTTGACGCAAGAAGCCCGGATAAATGGCCGGAGCCCCAGCTCGACCCCTGCGGTGTGCCTTTACGCGAGCGTGCGCTAAGTGCGAGTATCCTGAGTGCATCCAGGGCCACGCTGCGGCGGTCCCCGAGTCTCAATCAGTAGGAGCAAGATCTAGACATGCCACTCTCGCTACAGTTCTCCGCGGCCCACGCCGCCTCCGTTGGCGTCGACGCCCTCGTGGTTGGTGTGCTCGCGGGAGACATTGCGAACGATATGGTGCTGCGCGAGCTCGACGGCGCGCTGAATGGCGCGCTGCTCAAGCTCGTCAAGGCGCAAGAGTTCCAGGGTAAGCCGGAACAGACACTCGAATTGACGCCGCTCGGTCACATCAAGGCCTCGCGCCTGCTTTTGCTAGGGCTGGGCAACGAAGCGGATCTGACGAACGCACGTTTGCGAGCGGTCGCCGCGGTTGCTGCCCGCTGGGCTCAGGGTTGCCAGGTCGCGCGGCTCGCGTTCGCCTTACCGACCGTTCCGGACGCACGCGCCCTTGCCGAAGGCATCGGGTTGGGGGTGTACCGCTTCTCGAAGTACTTTACGGGCGATCGGCAGCCCAAGACCGAGCTCAACGAGGTGTTGCTGCTGAACCGCCAGCGCGTCACACCGCAGCTCAAGCGTCAGCTGAAGCTCGGCCTGGCAGTTGCCGAAGCCGTGGCCCTGGCGCGTGACGCGGTCAACGAACCTCCAAACGAGTTCTACCCCGAAACCATGGCAGAGCTGGCGCGCAAATTGGCCAAGCAATACAAGTTCAAGCTCAAGGTGCTCGACAAGCCGGGCATTCAGCGTGCGGGCATGAAGCTGCATTACGCGGTCGCTCAGGGCAGCGCCCACGAGCCGCGCTTCATCCACCTGACGTACACGCCCCCGGGCCGCCCGAAGAAGAAGCTGGTCTTCGTGGGTAAGGGGCTCACGTTCGACTCTGGCGGCTTGTGCATCAAGCCAGCGCCCGGCATGGGCGAGATGAAAAGCGACATGGGCGGTGCCGCCGCCGTGCTCGGTCTGATGAAGGCTGTCGGCGAAGTAAAGCCCGATGTCGAAGTGCACTGTGTGATCGGTGCTGCCGAGAACATGCCCGACGCGGCCGCCTACCGTCCCGGTGACATCTTCGGTTCGCTCGACGGCAAGTCAGTCGAGATCATCAACACCGACGCCGAAGGCCGTCTGGTGCTCGCCGACGCCTTGGCCTACGCTCGCCGCTTGAAGCCGTCGCTCATCGTCGACGCCGCGACGCTCACCGGCGCCTGTCTGGTCGCGCTCGGAAAGACATGTTCGGCGTACTACAGCGCCGACGACGAGCTGGCAGAACGCTTCGCCGTTGCCGCCAAAGAGGTGGGCGAAAACTTCTGGCGCATGCCGCTCCTCGACGAGCTGGGCGACCAGCTGAAGAGTGACGTGGCCGATCTCAAGCACACCGGCGATCGCTGGGGCGGCTCGATCACGGCCGCGCTGTTCCTGCGCGAGTTCGTGGGCGACGTGCCCTGGATCCACTGCGACATCGCTGGTGCCGTGCTGGCAGACCGCGCCCAAGGGTACTATCCCAAAGGGGGTACCGGGCACCCAGTGTTGACCTTTTTGCGCCTCGTCGAGGCGTTTTCTGGAAAGGTCGACGCTTCCGCGTGAACCGACCTGCGGCGTCGACCGAACCGCTGCTCGAAGGCGTGGGTTAGCCCGAAAGACAGCCGCAGCTTGGTATCGCTCGACCGCACCCGTGCCCTCTTCGCCCGAGCCTACTTGCTGGTTCCGGGCGTGTACGCTTGGCTGGCGACGGTGCTTTCGCCCACCCTGGGCCGGGAAGCTCCCCTGTCGGCGCGGGTGAGCGCCTTCCTGGCGCTGGCCGTGCTGGTGGCAGGGCCCTACGTTGCCATGGAGCATCCGCGCCTGGGTAGGGCTGTGGGTGTTTTCTTGTTCGTAGCTCTGTGCTGCGTCACCTGGCTCTTGCTCGGCGGGGAGCTCGCCATCGACCGCCTCGACCCGTTGCAGGCGGCGCTCGGCGCGCTCGGGTGGGCGGCCTTCGCGTTCGGCTGGGGGTCGCTGCGACAGTTGGGCACCGTGCCCGAGGAGCACCCGAACGTGCTCGGCGGCTCGTCGCTGCGAGCGCGCGAAGCGTTGCCCTGGGGGGCGCTGCCAGTCCTCGGGTTCAGCATTGTCGGAGCCGCTGCGTGCCTGGCCCTGGCTTGGCGCGTGGCGCGGCCCGACCACTCGCTCTTGGCGCACGCTGCGGCGGTGGCCTGCGCCATCGCGACCCTGAGCGCCGGCGCGAAGGTGGCGATCGGACGCGGTGGCACCCAGCAGGCGCACGAACCTTCCCGTCGAATCGCCGCCGCCAGCCGCTCGCTCGGGGCACTCGTGGTGTGTGTCTTTGCCGGCCTTTTCTGGGCGGCGCTGCGCTGACCCGCCCGCTCTGCTCCCGTCGGCCCGGCCCGAACGGGAGGGCGCGCGGGGTCGGAACGTGGCTTCGCGCCGACGACAAGCTGTATTAGGGTACTCTCGGTGTCGAAAGCAGTCGACGTACTCAGCGTGCTCCTGCTTGTTCTGGCCGTCGTGGCCTTCGTGGCGGGCATCTATGCGCTCGGCAATCGCGAAGACGTGAGGGCGCTTTACTTTTTGATCGTCGGGGCGCTGTGCCTGCGCTCGTCGACCGAGATGCTGAGGCCGCGATCGCGGTCGCGTGGGTGAAAGTATACGAGTGGCGGACGAACGGGCGAGCTGGGTTCAAAGCATCGGCGCCGCCCTGTGCGGCGTGCTGATCGGGGCCTGTTCCGGTCCCTCGCCTCAGGCAACGAGCTCCAGTGGATCGTTGAAACCCGGCATCGTCGCTCGCGTGGGGAGCCAGGAGCTCCAGGCCGAATTCGTGGCTTCCGTCGCGGCGCGGCAAGGGCTCTCCATTACTTTAGCCAGCGAGCGGGCGGTGGCCGAGGCGCTCTTGGCCGAAGCCGCAACTGCGCGCTTCGAAGGCAGCGGTCTACTCGCCGTGAGCCAGCGCTCCGCCCACGCGCGCGCTTTGCTCGACGAGCTCAAGGTCACCGCAAGGCGCGCCGGCCCTCCGAGCGACAGTGAAATCGGCAAGCTGCGCGACGAGCGTTGGATGGACTTCGACCGCCCCGAGTGCGTGCGTACGGCGCATGCAGTGGTGATGGTCAAGACAGATGCCGACGACGTGCCCGCCAAGGCGGCTGCAGAGCGCATCGCCGAGGCCGTGCGCGGAGTCTCCGAACCCGAGAGGTTTTGGGAACTCGCCAACGCGGTGGAGACCGGCGCCCTCGAGAAACGCATCGAAGGGTTGCCGCTCCTCACCGCGGACGGTCGCGGCGTGTTTTTGGATCCGGCGGATCCACGGCGCCAGCGCCCGTCGCGCTTCGACCCGGAGTTTGCCCGCGCCGCCCACGCCATCGCGGCCGTCGGTGGGCAGAGCCCAGTCGTGAAGTCGCCCTTCGGCTATCATGTCATCCTGCTGCTCGAGCGCGTGGCCCCGCAGCATTACGAGCTCTCGCGTTTGCGGGGAACGCTGGCTCCAGAGATCTACGACCAGCGCTCCGGCAAGCTGCTCGCCGAGCTCCTGGCGCGGCTGGAGCGCGAAACGCCGGTGGAGCGGGCGCGCAACGTCGAGGAGCTGACCGCTTCGGTGGCCCGGGGGCCATGATCACTCGGCGCCGGACGCTGGTGCCGCGCGATCAAGCGGCGAGCGCCTTCTCCAGTGCGCTCTTGAGGCTGTGCGAAGACACCGGAGCGCACGCGGCGGCCCTGGTCGACCCCGAGGGCGAAACCGTCGACTATGCCGGAGCGCTCGACCCCTTCGACATCAAGGTTACGGCAGCCGAGTGGCGCCTGGTGCTGGCGCGGTTGGCGGAGACCGGCGTGCCGCAATGGGCGAACACCCACGAGATGTTCATTCGCGCACAGAGCTGCAGCTATGCCCTGGTCGGGCTCGATGCTGGCTACGCGATCGTGCTCCAGCTGGTCCGGCACTGCGCGAGCCTTTCGACACGAGCGCTCGGCGAAGCGGTGCTCGACATCTCGCGCGAAGCCGGACTGCGCGTGCCGGACCATTTCACGGCTTTGGAACGCTGGCGCCGGGTTGCCGTGCGCAGCGCGAAGGGCGATCCGAAACGCCCGCGCTGGGTGTGGCACGGCGGAGCCTGGCGTGAAGTGACCGTGCTCGGGCTCTACCGTGACCGCGACTTTCAGCGTCGAGACCTTGGCTTTCGTGCGCAGCTCGCCAACGGTGCCGAGTTCTTTCTGGTGCGCGAACCGTTGGGTCACTGGTACGCAGACGGCGTTGCGGAGCTCGATCCAATGCTCGGCGGGTGAAGCGCGGAAGTGCAACCCGGCGTGGGTGTGGAACACCACTCAAATGAGCAGTGTTTTCACCAAGATGGCTTTTTGAGGACACCTCACCGAAAAAGACTTGCCTACCGCTTTGGCTTGGAGCATATACCCGCCCGCTTCGAACGGATGCCCCCGGCAACCGCCGCCGCAACCGCCGAAGTTCTTACGCAAAAATCGAATAGCTTCGTCTTACGCGCAAGCCATAGATGTGCGGCTTAGTTGTCCACAACCAAGCCCACAGCTTGCAAACAAGGCATCTCTGGCTAAAGCCGAGAGCTCGCGCAACGTTCACGCCGGGTGCACACCTGGCTTCATCGAAGACTCACGCAGTCGACGATGAACGACGCTGAGTCACCACTCAGCGTTTCGGTGAAGCTCCCTCACAGGATCTCCACCGGATGGACACCGCTACGAAAGCGAGAGGCACTCGCCACCTTGCGTGGCTCTGTCTCCCGCCCAACAGCGAATCAGCCCGAGAAAAACTCTCGACGAAAAAAAACCAGAAAGTCTTTGACACACCGGGTGTCAAAAACTAGATTAACCGGCCCCGCATCGGGAGGGCGCTTCGCCCCTCGGTCCTTGAAAACTGAGTCCCATAACCCGCGTGAAATTACGTGGGTCCCTGTCGCACCGCCCGAGTTACCCACTCGGCGGTAGCGAAAAAAATAACGAGTCATGGTGCATCGCGGCTCGCGCCTCGAGCGGCAACGCCTTCAACAAGCGAAGCTAGCTCCCGTCGCCTGTCTGCGGTGTAACCTAAAAGGTTCAAACTGGAGAGTTTGATCCTGGCTCAGAACGAACGTTAGCGGCGCGCTTAACACATGCAAGTCGCACGAGAAAGGGCTTCGGCCCCGGTAAAGTGGCGCACGGGTGAGTAACACGTAGGTAACCTACCCTCGAGTGGTGGATAACCCTCCGAAAGGAGAGCTAATACAGCATAAGACCACAGCATTCCGATGCTGTGGAAAAAGCGGGCCTCTCTATAGAAGCTCGTGCTCGAGGATGGGCCTGCGGCCCATCATGCTAGTTGGCGGGGTAATGGCCCACCAAGGCTAAGACGGGTAGCTGGTCTGAGAGGATGAACAGCCACACTGGAACTGAGACACGGTCCAGACTCCTACGGGAGGCAGCAGTGGGGAATCTTGCGCAATGGGCGAAAGCCTGACGCAGCGACGCCGCGTGAGCGATGAAGGCCTTCGGGTTGTAAAGCTCTGTGGGGAGGGAAGAATAAGCCTAGGCTAATACCACTAGGTGATGACGGTACCTCCTTAGCAAGCACCGGCTAACTCTGTGCCAGCAGCCGCGGTAAGACAGAGGGTGCAAACGTTGTTCGGAATTACTGGGCGTAAAGCGCGTGTAGGCGGCTT
>JAICQQ010000070.1 GCA_025937785.1 Polyangiaceae bacterium | reverse complement strand
GAGAAAATCCAGCGCGACTTGATACACTTCCAATCCCTCATGATCGAGCCTCATGCTCCAGCCATCGGCCCCACCTCGGCATCGGTTGCGCTTCTTCGGGCACGGGCACGTTTACGTTCACGTTCACGGGGCCATCGTCCTATTCAGGGACAGGCCCTAGATGAAGGTGGCACTGTACTCCCACTCTGCAGCTGCTCGGCAGGGTCGGCCAGGTGGCTGTCCGCCGGCGTCTCGGAGAGCCGCAATCTCGCCTGCCACGAATGGGGGATCAGTTGCCGTTCACCTCTCGGGAAAACCGAGTAGGCTGGCCCCATGTTCGCTTTGCCAGCCAAGCGTATCACCGGCCGCGCGCTGACCGTAATGGTCGGGGCAGCGCGCCACACTCCAGCGCGAAGAGTTCTCGCGCAGGTGTTTCGACAGCAGCTCGGGATCAACGACGTGCGCGGGCTCACCGCGGACGCGCTGGGCCCGCTTCCAGACAGCTATGCTCCCGTCGCCGGGCGGCCACCGCGCGGCATCGCACCGTACTCGTATGCGCCGCCGCAGCGCGCTGGCTCGCCCTGGACCTCGTGGGACATCGCAGAGCGCTTCCGATCCGCCAAGATCTCTCCGAGCGAGCTCACCGAACGCACGCTTCGGCTCGCCCAGGCGCACGGCCCCGAGCCGAAGCTTCCCTTCTGCGCCATCGACGAGGGTGAGGCCCGCGCGGCGGCCGAGCTCAGCACCCGTCGCTATGCCGCGGGCGCGGCCCTCGGCCCGCTCGACGGAGTGATCGTGCCGATCAAGGAAGAGATGCACGTGCGCGGCTTACCCACGCGGCTCGGCACACGCTGGCTGCCCAGCGTGCCCAGCGCCGTCGACTGCGCCGCGGCCGCGCGCTTGCGCAGCGCCGGCGCCGTGGTGAGCTTCCAGACGCCCATGACCGAATACGGCCTGTCGCCGCTCGGCGGGAACATGTTTCGGGCCATGCCCCGCAATCCGTACAGCCCTGCGCACCTGGCTGGCGGTAGCTCGACGGGGTCGGCCGCCGCGGTGGCGCTGGGCCTCGCCCCGCTCAGCCTGGGATGTGATGGCGGCGGCTCGATCCGAGTACCGGCGGCGTTTTGCGGAGTCTTCGGGCTAAAGCCGAGCTTCGGTCGCATCCCGATGACGGGCCACGGGATGGAGTCGCGAAACAGTATGACGGTGGCGGGCCCCGTCGGGGCGAGCACGCTCGACCTTGCGATTTTTACGGAGATTGCTGCAGGCGCGGACGCGGGCGACGCTACCAGTCTGGTGCAACCGGCGCTGGCCCCCGGCGAGCTCACCCAGGCGGTGGGTCGCGGGGTGCGCGGCCTCCGCATCGGCGTCGACGAGGATCTCTGGGCGCTCTCGCCGGCGAGCGCCACCGGGCCCGCGCGCGCCGCACTCGACGCGCTCGTGGGCGAAGGAGCGGTGCTGGTATCGGTTTCGTCGCGACTTGCCCGCCACGCACCGGCCATCGGTTACATGACGATCGCCATTGAGGGCTACGCCGCGCTGCTCGAAGAGCGCACCCGCCTCGACGAGCTCTCGGTCGATCTGCAGCTCTTGGTCTCCGTGGTCGGGGCCTTCGAACCCGACGACTACGTGCTCGCCCAACGCGTCAGGGGAGCCCTGCGACGCGAGACCCAAGCGTTGTTCCGAGAAGTCGATCTCTTGGCGCTACCGAGCACCGGTGGCCCCCCCCCACGAGTTTCGGAATGGGAGGAAGCCTCGGGCTTCGTGGATCCGATCGCCCTCGAGCAGGCGTCCCGTTACGTCTACGTCGCGAACCTCTGCGGAAACCCCGCGGGGACGGTCCCCGTAGGCTTCGATGCACAGGGATTGCCCGTAGGGCTCCAGCTGATCGGCGACGCCTGGGACGAAGCCAGTGTGCTCCAAGCGATGGCGCACCTCGAGCGGATCGGTGCCGCTCGGATCAAGACGGCCCCCGGGCACCGGGAGCTCCTCGAGCCATGAACGACTACTCCGACTTTTCGAGCGCTTTCCACCGGGTGTTCACCCGCGACCCGAATCGCTGCGTCAACTTGGGCGTCGAGCAGAACCTCGCGAGCTTGCCCGACCCGAGCGAAAGCGCACGCCGGACGCGGCTCGCGGAGATGAAAGAGCTACTGACTCGCCTCGCCCTCGTTCAGCCCCATGCGATGAGCGAGGATGAACGTTTGGATCTAGAGCTCGCTCAACTGCACCTGCTCGCCGCAGTACACCGTGACACTTACGAATGGGCGGGCGGACACGCGGCGCGCCACACTCCCAGCGCCGGCCAGGACATCGGCTCCGGCATTTTTCTGTTGCTCACGAACGACCCGCGCGCAGGCAGCGACCGATTAGCGGACATCACGACGCGCCTGGAACGGGTTCCCGACTATTTGGCGGCGCTGCTCGCGCGGCTCGAGCACCCCGTCGAGCGCTGGGTATCGATGGACAAGGAGAAGGTGGCGGGTCTTCCCAGCCTATTTTCGAGCGTCTCGGCGTTCGCCGAACGCGAAGGCTACGCTGACTCCACGAGGCTCACGCGCGCCATCACGCGCGCCGAGGCGGCGCTCGCCAGCTACGTGGCCATGCTGGAAAAATTGCCGGCTATCCGCGAGTTCCACGTGGGCGCGGCCACCGCCAAGAACATCGTGAGGTTGCGAGGCATCGATCTCGGCCTCAGCGAGCTGCACGGCATCGCACGCGACTACCTGACTCGCACCGGCGAGCAAATCGAGCGGCTGCGCGTGAAGCTGTGTCACAAGTACCAGCTGGCGCCCGACACCCGGGTGGAAGTCCTCGAAGCCTTCTTGAATCAGCGCTACGCCGTCGCGGCGCCTGGCGATGATCTCGACGTCGTGCTCGATCGTTACCGACAAGAGCTCGCGCTGGTGACGAGCTTCGTGGAGAAGAGCGGGCTGTTCCCGCTGTTCGAACAGCAGGACATCCGCATCCTGAAGACCCCAGCCTTCATGCTTCCTAGCATCCCGGCTGGCGCCATGCTCCCGCCCGCCCCCTTCCGTTCGGGGCCGCCGACGAGCCAGATCTACCTGACGTTGTCCGACGAGCTCTTGAACGAGCACACGGCGCTGAGCATTCCGGTCATGATCATCCACGAAGCGATGCCCGGACACCACCTGCAGCTGGCCGCGGCCGCGCAGCACCCATCCGTCATTCGCAAGCACTTCGAGGCGATGGACCAGGCCGAAGGCTGGACGACGATGCTCGAGGACTACATGCTCGACCGAGGCTACATGCCCGAGCTCGCCGACGAGGCACGCTTCATCGGAAAGCGTGACATCAGCCGCATCGGAGCGCGCGTGGGCATCGATCTATTCTTCATGACCGGCGACAAAAGCTACCTCGAACTCGGGGTGCCGTGCGATCTGTCGAGCGAAGACCCCTTCGTCGCCGCCAACGAGCTATTGTGCACCGTGACGGGCTTCAGCGCGGCGCGCGCCCAGGCCGAGCTCAATTGGTACTCGCAAGAACGTGGGTATCCACTGAGCTACCTCACGGGCAATCACTTGGTGTGGCAGCTCAAGACCGAGATTGCGAACCGCCAGCAGGGCAAGCTCGACGGTGACGCGCTCGATCGCCGCTTCCACGAGGTGTATCTCGCCGCGGGGAACATGCCGCTCAGCTCGTTGCGCCGCGTATTCGCCGCGAGCGGGCTACTGTAGTTCACTCGCGCCGTTCAGATGCTTCCGGCCTTCGCCTTCGCGATCCACTTCTTGATCTCCTCTTCGATCACCGCGAGCGCTTTGCCTTTGAACGGCCTCAGTAGGAACGGCACGTCCAAGTCGAGCTCGTAGGCGGAAGGCTTGATGTCGACGCCGCCTTTCAGCGTGACTCCTTTGACGCTGAAAGAAATGTCGGCGCGTTTGTCGTTCGCCCAGGTGACAGACGGTTTGTATTCGGAGAACCGCGCCTTGTAGCTATCGAACGCCGACTCGGCGACCTTCTTTGCCTGTGCTTCATCCAAGTCGTGGGAAACCACGTGTTTCATCGCTATCCTCTACTGGTTCGAGCTCTTCTGGTTCGAGAACGTCGGCTTCGATCCCGCCGGGGTCCGCCAACCCACCCCTAGGGATGCCCGTTGGCCTGTTTCCAGGTAACATGTAGCGAGCTTGGCGACGAGTCGCCAGAGTAGAATCCGAAATGTTCTTCGACAAACGCTCCAAAACCGTGGCCAAGGAAGCATCAGAGACCCTCGAAGGGGCGGTCCAACAGGAGCTCGGTGCTGCGGACGCCGAAACCGTGGCAATCGTGACAGCGATCGCCGGTCTGCTGGGCAGCATCGCGTATGCCGACCGCGCGATCACGGAAGCAGAGCGGGACCTGCTGGTCGCTGCACTCTCCGGGATCCAAGGGCTGGACGAACGCGCGGCGCAAGCCATCCTACGCAGTCTCACTCGACATATCGTGGCGGTGTCGACGCTGGAGCGGCCTCGTTTCACTCGCGCGCTGGTCGAGTTCGGCGATCGTGAGCTGCGCTACCAGGTCTTGAGTTTGCTCGTCGATCTTGCGGCGGCAGACGGCACGATTGGGGTCGAGGAAGTGAACATGCTGCGATCCATCACCACCGCTCTCGGGCTCACGCAGCACGATTACAACGAGCTTCAACGGCGCCATCGCGAGCGTCTAGGCTCGCTCCGCTGACGCTTCACACCTTGGCTTCGCTCTCGCCTGACTGGAACGGGCCGGCCTTTCGCCCCGCGAAATGCAGGGTAAGATTACCCGCCCACGCGTTCGCTTGACAGCGGAGCTAGCGCGTGCGCTAGGCTTCCCGTCACGTATGATCGGAGTCGATTTCGGGGGAACACAAATCAAAGCGGGCGTGGTCGAGAACGGAGAAGTGGTGCGATCGAAAACCACCCCGACCCCGGCTGGTTCGTCTCCCGATCGCGTGCTCGACGCCATTGCCGACACCGTGCGGGGCCTCGACGCCAAGCCCAAGAGCGTCGGCGTCGCCATTCCTGGCGAGGTCGACAGTGAGGGCAAATGCTGGGGCCTGCCCAACGTGCCCGGTTTCAAAGGCGTGATGTTCGGCGAGGGTCTGAGCGAGCGCCTGGGTTGCCCGGTTGCCGTCGAGAACGACGCCACGACCGCTGCGCTGGGTGAGCGATTGTACGGTCACGGCCGACGCCACCCGAGCTTCTTGATGATGACCCTCGGCACCGGAATCGGGGGTGGGTTGGTCATCGGGCACCAGCTCTACCCCGGTGCCTACGGATTCGCCGGTGAAATCGGCCACTTCACCATCGACTCCGCTCCGGACGCGTGGGCCTGCGCATGCGGCATGCGCGGATGCGTCGAGGCTTACGCCGGAACGCGCGGCCTGATTCGCGCGTTCGCCGAGTATGGCAAAGAGGCCACCGAAGTGTTGGATATCGCCACCAGCGCCCGCGCGGGTGAAGAGGCAGGCCTGCGCACCTTCGCACGCATGGGTATTGCCATCGGCAAAGCGCTCGCCAATATTCAGAACGTCCTCGATCTCAGCGCCATCGTGTTCACGGGCGGCGTCGCTCAGTCGTTCGATCTCATCGAGCCGCACGTGCGTACCGCGCTGCGTCGCCACTGTTTCGCCCATCCGCCCGCCGAAGTCCCGTTGCTCGTGAGCGAGCTCGGCGCGCGCGCAGGCGTGATCGGCGCCGCTCACCTGACCACGCTCTAATGCGGTGAACCAGAGCGGGGTCGCGGCGAACGTCCCCGTGGCGTGGATGCAAGCTCACAAAGCGGCAGCCAATCCAAAACTTCCGCGCATGGGTTGCTTTCGGGGCCACATCGGGTACCGATAAGAGGGATGAAGGCCATTGTCGTCGACGAGCCCGGCGGTCCTGAGCAGCTGAAGCTGCGCGACGTGCCAGAACCAGAACTCGGTCGCAGTCGAGTCCTGGTGAGCGTCAAGGCCGCAGCTCTGAATCGGGCCGATCTCCTCCAGCGGCGCGGGGTCTACGATCCACCGCCGGGCGCCAGCTCCATCCTCGGGCTCGAGTGTGCCGGTGTCGTGACCCAGTTGGGCGACGGGGTGCGAAGCGTGAAGGTGGGTGACCGCGTGATGGCGCTGTTGTCGGGCGGTGGCTACGCGGAACGCGTGGTCATCCACGAACGCATGGCCATTCCCATCCCGCACAGCATGAGTTTCGCCGAGGCCGCCGCCGTGCCCGAGGCCTTTCTCACGGCGTTCGAGGCCCTGTTCGAACGTGCGCAGCTCGAAACCGGCCAGACCGTGTTGATCAACGGGGCTGCCGGCGGCGTCGGCAGCGCCGCGGTGCAGCTGGCGCGCGGGCACGGGGCGCGGGTCATCGCCATCGCCGGCAACGGTGACAAACTCGCGAAGGTGAAGGAGCTTGGCGCAGATTTGCTGATCAACCACAAGCTCCAGGACTTCGAAGCGGTCATTCAAGAGCTCGGGTGGCCCGTCGACGTGGTCCTCGACAGTGTCGGCGCCGCTTACTGGCCCAAGCATGCGCGGCTGCTCACCAACAACGGAAGGCTCATCGTGCTGGGCCTCTTGGGCGGCGCAAAGGTCGAGGTTGATTTTTCCGTGCTGCTCCGTAAGCAGCTTCAACTCGTCGGCATCGTGATGCGATCGCGCGATCTCACCAACAAGATCTTGATGACCCAGCGCTTCATCAGCGAGACGTTGCCGCTCTTCGAACAGGGGCAGTTGCGACCCGTCGTCGACACCATTTTCCCGCTCGAGGCCGCCGCGGCCGCTCATGAACGCATGGAGCAGAACGCGAACATCGGGAAGATCGTGCTAGCCGTCGCCGACTGAAACGTGGCTCAGCGCGCGAGCGCTCGAGCGGCTCGCCCGAGGTGGGTCAGCGCTGCGGCCACGGACACCGCTAGCTCGAGCCGGGGCGCTGCGTCCCGGGGGCGCCACACCAGGTAATCTTTGGCGATCACGTCGTAGCGAGGGCGGAAGCGAAAGCTCGCGAGCGTGCTCTGGTCTTCGAGGGTCAACTCAGGAGCGAGCTCGAGCACCGTGCTCACCAGCTCCTCGCTCGGGGGCCCACCATAGCGCAGCATCACGCGCTGCACCGATCCGAGCACGAGCGGCAGAAACTCCGGCTCTGCGCCGAAGCCTTCACGCACAAGACCCAGCCCAGCGGCGCTCTGCTCCAGCCACGCGCGCGCGGGCTTGCCGTCCGCCTGATGCGTCTCGAGGAGCAGTATCCGTTCAGTCACGCGCACTTCCGGACACGCCGCCGACCGCCCCGAGCACCCTGACACCTGCCAGCCCCAATCGCCACCACCACTCGCCGCCCCGCCGACCGCTGCCGCCCCGCCGACCGCTGCCGCCCCGCCGACCGCTGCCGCCCGGGCACGAGCGCAGCGAGCACTCGCGCCCGAACGGCGCTGGGCGATGGGTCAGAGGGGTTAGCTCTTCTCGTCGCCCTTCTTTTCCTTCTTCTCGTCGCCACACTTCGTCTTGGAGTCGTCGTGCTGGGACGCCGACGCAATCGTCGCAGTGGCCACGGAGAAGGAGAACGCCGCGAGGGCAATCGTGATGGGCAGCTTCATGTCACACTCCTGTGCGGTCGTGGGGTGAAGGCGCAGTGTAGGACGTGCCCCCGGAGGCGTCCAGGGGCCAACTCCGCCACGGCGCAAAATGGTTGGCAATCCGGGCCGTGCTCGCGCTCCGTCTTTGCCGCCGGCGTGGGATCACCCCGAGTGCCGCGCACCCAGGCTTTCGATCACGAGCTCGACCGCCGACCGAGCGGAAAGCGCCTTCAGGATCGGAGGCCGTGGACGGTCATCGAGCGCACGCCCGCCAAACTCGCCGCTGATGCCTTCCGCCGGTAGCACAACGATGATGCGGTCAGCCTGCCACGCATGGGCGATCTCGCTGAGCGTCCCAGCCCCACCGCCGACAGCGATCACCGCAGCCGCGGTCCGTACGATCAGCACGTTACGTGCGAAGCCCATGCCGGAGGGGATCGCAATATCGACGAACTCGTTCGCGAACGCTGCGTCGTCCCCGGGCAGGATCCCGATCACGTCGCCATCGCTGCGATTGGAGGCGCGGCGCGCCCCGCGGCTCGCCGCTTCCATGACACCCCCCAGCCCACCCGTCAGCACGCGACAGCCATGTTCCACCAGCAAGCGTCCAAGCTCTTCGGCCAGGGCGCACTGCGCCGGGGTTGCCTTCGCGTTGCCGATGACCGCGACGATCGGGCGGCGGATCACGGGGCGGCCACCGGAGGGCCGACGGCGACGGCCCTGAGCCGGATGAACCCGCCGCCACTCCTGATGCGAGCCTGGCACGCGATCCGATGGTCCTTTTTTCCGAGGATTCCGAGCAAGTCTGCTTCGTCGTCGTTGGGAGGCTCGAAGAACTCGATGCCTTCCAACACCTTCACTTCGCACGTCGCACAACTGGCGCTGCGACATGAAAAGGGAATGGGCGCCAGGACATCGTCGCAGATGTCGAGCAGGTCACCGCCCTCCGGTCGATCCACGATTTTGGCGCGCCCGGCGCTGCTGCCCTCGAATTCTATCTTCGGCACGCTGCTAGATGTAGCGAGAGCGAGCCCGCCGAGCAAGCGGGGCCTAAGTTTCCAGGGCGTTACCAGCGGTCTTTCGCCCGAGTCCCCTCGCCAGCCGCGAGCCCCAGTCGCTGGCGCGGTGTGAAGCACCAAGGCGGCCCGCTCAGTACCTCACGCTCCGCGATACGAGCGCTCGATCCACGCACAGGCGTGCCTCGAGGCTCCCTGCGTCTGCTCAGGTTCGAACATGGTGGCGGTACTCTCGCGCTCACAGACCGTGCGCGCGGCCAGGAGGGCGCGGCAACAGGTCTTGCCCGGCGAAGCCTCTACTCCAGAAACCTTGCCCGCCAGTAATTCGAAGGGCTACTATCACGTCCTGTCCGTGGGCGGGTTATGACATCGGGTACGGGAGACGACACGACGCTCGAATTGGAGCGCGAGATCGCGCGCCTGCGGCAGCAGCTAGCGAACTTGGAAGCGGAAGCCCGCCAGCGCGGTTGGGGCAGACCCGTTGCCGCGGATACCGTCCGCGAGGTCATCAGCAGCTCGCAACAGACTCATCTGAAGCTCACCAATTTCACCGTAGAACACCTGGCGGACGCCGCCTACTGGGTGATAGAAGACGCGTCGATCGTCTACGTCAACCAAGCGGCCGCTCACATGCTCGGCTACTCGCGAGAAGAGCTGATGAGCATGAGCATCACCCAGGTGAACGCCGATGTACCGGCGAGCGCGTGGCCCGGGCTGTGGAGCCAGCTGAAACAGGAGCGGCGGCGCACCTTCGAGACGCGCCACCTCGCCAAAGACGGCAACAAGATCCCGGTAGAGGTCTCGGCGAACTTGATGGTGCTCGACGGAATGGAGTTCAGCTGCGCATTCGCGCGTGACATCCGCGAACGTAAGGAGCTCGAGCTCAGGCTGCGTCAGGGAGAAAAGATGGAAGCGATTGGCCAGCTCGCGGGCGGCATCGCACACGACTTCAACAACCAGCTGATGGGCATCATGGGCTACGCTGACCTCTTGAGCCGCGAAGTGGCCGACGACCCGAACTTGGCCGAGCTGGTTCACAACATCCTGCTCGCCGTCACACGCTCCGCCGAGTTGACCGCCCAATTGCTTGCATTCTCGCGCAAGGGCAAATACCTGTCCGAACCAGTCGACCTGCACCAGATCGTGCGAGAAGTGGCCAGTATCTTGGCGCACAGCATCGACAAGCGCATCCAGGTCCAACACGAACTCGAGGCCGTCAGGCCGCACACCATCGGCGATCGATCTCAGCTGCAAAGCGCCGTTCTGAACCTGGCCCTCAACGCTCGCGACGCCATGCCGAACGGCGGCACCCTGCTGTTCACCAGCGAAAACGTCGAGCTCGACGGCTCGTTCCAATCCGAGCTCGGGTTCCCGGTGGGCCCTGGCAGCTACGTGAAGTTGAGCGTCACTGATAGCGGCACGGGCATGACGCCCGAGGTGCAGCGCCGGATGTTCGAACCATTTTTCACGACCAAGGCCAAAGGCAAGGGCACCGGCCTGGGACTCGCCGCGGTGTACGGCACGGTGAAGAACCATCGGGGTGCCATTCGCATCCACAGCAAGCCCGACATGGGTTCACGGCTCGAACTGTTCCTACCCGTCGGCACCGAGACGTTCGAGAGCCAGCGCCGGCGCAAAGGCGATGACCTCCGCGCCCGGCAGAGCGCCAAGATCATGGTCGTCGAAGACGAGCCCCAACTGCGGGATGTGGCACGGCGCATGCTGGAAAGCCTGGGTTATACGGTCACCACCTTCGAATCGGGTGACCAAGCGGTGCGCTACTTCAAGACGGAGCACGCCAACGTCGATCTCGTCATTCTCGACATGGTGATGCCGGTGATGAGCGGCCGTGAAACCTTTCGGTTGCTCCGTGAGATCGCGCCGAACGTCAAGGCGCTGCTCGCGTCTGGTTACAGCCTGGACGGTGACGCGCAGGCGATCCTCGACGACGGCGTACTCGGCTTCATTCAGAAGCCCTACGGGCGCAAAGCGCTCGACGAGTTGCTGCGAAAGGCCCTCGCCTGATAGCTTCTCAAAAGGCCGCTTCCACGCCGACGCTCGGCAGCACCAGCGGGGGCGCCGACACGTCTTCGCACCCAGCTTGGCCACAGTTGCGCCGCAACACCTCGGTTCCGGCCGTCGCATTGAGCACTTCGGCGTGGACCCCCCACCAGCTGGTCGGGCTAAGCTGCCAGCGTTTCTCGACCTTGATGTCGAGCCGCGCGTAGGGGCGGCTCCGGGACTGGTCGTAGATCTTGTCCGGCGGCACCTCACGCGCCCCGGGAATGCCGGACGCGAATGCCAGGCGGGCGCCCGCTTGCCAGCCAGCGCCCAGCGCGTAGACAGCTGCGGCGTTGACGACGTGTGGCCGATCGTAGGCGCTGAGCGTACTGACGCGATCGTAACTGCGGGTAGTACGCGACAGTGTGTAAGACAGCACCCCGCCCAGGCGGCGCGAGAACGGCCGCTTCAAATGGAACTCGAGGCCGTACGCGTGTCCGGTGGCTCTGGTGTCCGCGCTGTCTTCGTCGATATCCAGACTCTGGTTCAGGCCCGCCGGGTCCGTGAGATCGAAGTAGGCGTTCTGGAAGTAGGCGACGGTCAAGCTCGTGGCTTCAGGGCCGCTGAGCTCCACGCCGCCCGTCGTGTGCACCGTGCGCTGGAGCCCGCTGGACAGGCCCGCCACTTGGGCCCCCGGAATTGCCGGCACGAAGTTCGGTGTCTGGTGCGCCAAACCCACCGCCTGAAACAGCCGCACCTGCTCGTACGCCTGAAAACTCGCGGTGACGCGCGGATCCACGCTTTGTCGGGTGACCCCGAGCGAACGGAAGACGTCCGTGCGCACGGCGGGTGTCACCGAGTACCAATCCGAGGGGGCGATCAGCATTTCCGCGTAGAGCCCGAGCGCCAAGTCCGTCCGAGTCGGAAACAGCGTTTCGTAGACGATCTTTTCCGAAGCCGCTGGCTCGATGTCGAGCGCGTACTTGTCCTGGGCCACGTCGAAACCAGTGCGCAAGGTGACCACCGAATCGGCGCGATGCTCGACGTGGCCGCGACCCGCTAGCATCCGATCAGAAACGTGACCCACGTCGCTCAGTGTCTTGTCGAAGCCCCAGGTCGCCGCCAGGCGCGCCTCGGTATTGGACGAAAAGTCGTGATCGAGGCGCAGATCGACGCGGTGAAAGGAGGTTCCGCCGATGTCCTCGGCTCCCGCGTTGACGTAGTCGAGGGCACCGAAGGCAAAAAGACTCAGGCTGCTTTGCGGCGTGAGGTCGTAGCTCACGAGACCCTGGTAGTCCCAATACTTCAGCTCGTTGCCGCTGATCGCCGATACGATCAGCCCCGTGTACGAGTAGCGACCGCCGATGATCGCCGATCCGCGGCCGCCGTCGAACGGAGCCTCCACCAGGGCGCCGCTATCGAGCAACCTGACCGAGGCTTCGCCGGAGAGCTGGCGCCGCGGCTCGACGAGCTTCGCCGACACGATCGCTCCTGCGAAACGCCCGTGGTTCGCAGGATAAGCGGCGGCATACAAGTCGACGCGTTCGATCATCGCCGGATGCACCACCGACGGCCCGAGAAAGACGTGGTACAAGAGCGGAATTCGCACACCGTCGATGAAGAATCCGACGTTACCGGGCGGCGCTCCGCGAATGAAGAATAGCGGCAAGGCCGAAACGATCGGTGAGACGCCGGGCATCATGTCGAGGGTGCGAGTCGGGTCGCCAAAGGCCCCCGGCAGCTGACGCGCCTCCGCCCGTGTGAACGACGTGGAAATGGGGTGCCGCCTTTCGCCATGCACCTCGATCTCCAGCGGCGGCTCCTGCGTCCCGTCGCCGGCGGCGGGCGCTTCATCGGCGCTGGGCGGCAGCTCGTGCGTTTCGCTCTCCTCGAAGCGAACGGCGAAGCGGATGCGGGCACGCGTGGCCTGGTCGCCGCGCCGCGCCGGCTTGAACCTCCACCCAAGCGAGGCCGTACGAGCGGCTTCGCCGAACGGGTCCGCTCCGTATACCAGCCGCGCCTCCGACACGGAGCCATCCGCTTCGACGACTAGCTCGAGCTCGACCTCCTCGTCGCCGCTGGCACCCTTGGGGTAATTGACTTCGGTCGTCACCGGCTCGGGAGCCCTGACCCCCACCCGTTGAATGGGAGTGGGAGTGGGAGCGTCTGCGCCGGGTGCTTGGGCGCGGGCAGTCCCCAGCGTGGCCGCGCACAGCGCCAGACTTCCGATCCAGCCCAACCAATGTCTCATTACCCTCAAGCGCGCGCCGCCCGTACAAGCCAACACCGACCCTCGCAAGCCTAGCAGGGTGCCATCGAAGCACCTTCCGAATAAACTCACAGCGCCACTCCACTGGCCGCTTCGAGCGGCGCACTCGTAGCAATTCGAGCCGGTTTTGGCCTGCCGAGGCACGCGCAGGCTCGACGTCCACGGGCCAGCCAGGTCCCCCCCCGCTCCCGCTGGCAGAGTCCCGACCTTCCCGAGCACGGAGCGCCGCGGTCATTGGATCCGGCGGTGCTACCGACCCCGCTCGCGAAGCGCCTTGGGCATCACCAGGTGGCCATCGCCAGCGAGCTGAGATCTTGGGCGGCGTTCGCCCTGCGCCTGCGCCAACGCCGAACAGCCCCACGATGTGTCTGCAATCGCAGTTGTCAAGGGCGTTGACGACGTCACGAGCCACCTTACGTTTTGCTGGTTCAGCACAGGAGACACCATGCAAACACTCGTCGGCGGTGCGCCGCTGCCCAACCAACCATTCCCAGTCATCGCCCTCCGCGGTGGGATCCTCTTCCCCGGTCAAGAGCTTTCGTTGACGATCGGGCGCACGCGCTCCTTGGCGCTCGTATCGACCCTCCACGAAGGCGACATCGTCGGTGTGGTTGCCCAGCGCAACCGCGTCGAAGATCCGGGCTTGTCGGATCTGTTCGAGCACGGCGTATTCGCCCGCGTCGAAGGCATCGGACGGGGCCAGGGGCGCAACTTGAAGCTCCAGGTGCTCGGGCTGAACCGCCTCGAGCTCACCAGCCTGGTTACAGACGGTCCCTTCTTGAAGGGCTTCGGAAAGTTGATCGAAGAGACGAATGACAAGAGCGACGAAGCCGAGTTGCTGGCCGCGCAACTGGTCGCCAAGGTGAAGGGGCTTCGAACCGCAGGCGCAGCGCTGGCAGAGCTGGTGCAAGCGGGCCAGACTCCGAGCAGCCTCGCCGACGCCGTCGCGGGTGCGCTGATGCTGGAGCCGGAAGAGGCAGAAAGTGTACTCGCCGAACCGGATGCCCCGGCGCGGCTCAGGCTCGTCTTGGGCATCCTCGCCAAGCAACTCGCCCGCGCCGAGCTCAAGGAGAAAATCGAAGCTGACGTGCGCCGGCAGTTCGGCAAGCATCAGCGTGAGGCGGTGTTGCGTGAGCAACTTCGGGCCATCCAGAAAGAGCTCGGTGAAGGTGAAGGCGACTCGGCGCTCTCGAAGCTGGAAGCCAAGCTCGACGCCGCCGACCTGCCGGAAGAGACGCGCGAGATTGCGAATCGAGAGCTCGCGCGCTTGAAGAGCATGGGTGAGCAGTCACCCGAGGCCAACGTGATTCGCACGTACCTCGAGTGGATCGTGGCGTTACCCTGGAACAAGCGCGCTGCCATCAATACGGATATTCCACGGGTTGCTGCTCAGCTCGACGCCGATCACTCGGGGCTCGACGAAGTGAAGCAACGCATCCTCGAGCACCTCGCAGTGCAGAAGCTCGCGAAAAATCAGCGCGGCACGATCCTGTGCTTCGCGGGACCGCCCGGCGTGGGCAAGACGTCTCTAGGTCAGTCGATCGCTACGGCGACGGGCCGACCCTTCGTGCGCATCGCCCTGGGTGGTGTGCGTGACGAAGCCGAGATCCGCGGACATCGCCGCACCTACGTCGGCGCGCTGCCCGGTCGCATCATCAACGCGCTCCGCAAAGCCGACGCGAAGAACCCGATCATCCTCCTGGACGAGGTCGACAAGTTGTCCAGCGCCTGGGGGCCGCAGCCCCGAGGCGGCCTTGCTCGAGGTGCTCGATCCGGAGCAAAACTCGACGTTCACCGACCATTACCTCGAGCAGCCGTTCGATCTGTCCGAGGTCATGTTCATCGCGACGGCAAATACGCTCGAGACGCTCTCGCCTCCGCTACGAGATCGCATGGAAATCGTGGAGCTGAGCGGCTATACGAGCCAAGAAAAGGCGGAGATCGCGCGGCGGCATCTGATTCAGAAGCGCACGCAGGAAGCCGGCGTGCCCGATGGATCGCTCGAAATTTCGGAGGCGGCGCTGCTCGCCATCATCAACGACTACACCCGTGAGGCGGGCGTGCGGCAACTCGACAGAGAAATCTCGCGGCTGGCGCGCGCCATGGCACTCGAGGTGGCGCGAGCCGCCGACGACGCTGTCTTTCCCAAGCGCGTACTCGAGGCGCGAGACCTCGGCAAGTACTTGGGGAAGCCCCGCTTCCACAACGAATCGCGAGAACGCGTCGCCTTCCCAGGGGTCGCTACCGGTCTGGCCTGGACTCCGTTCGGCGGTGACATTCTGTTCATCGAAACCTCTCGCAGCCCGGGTAAAGGACGCCTGCAGATCACCGGAAAACTGGGCGATGTGATGCAAGAGTCCGCAAAGGCGGCGCTCAGCTACATCAAGAGCCATGCTCGACAACTGGGCGTGGAGCTGGCAGACCTCGACGCCAGCGACCTACACATCCACGTCCCTCAAGGAGCCGTCCCCAAGGACGGCCCGTCGGCGGGCGTGACCATGTTCACGGCGTTGGTGTCGCTGTTCACGGGCCGGCGAGTGCGCACGGACACCGCCATGACGGGCGAGTGCACGCTGCGTGGCCGCGTGCTCCCGGTCGGCGGTATCAAGGCCAAGGTGCTCGCCGCGCACCGCGCGGGTATCCGCCGCATCATCCTGCCCGAGCAGAATCGAAGAGACATCGATGACGTGCCCGAAGTGGCCCTCGCCGACCTCGAGATCCTATTCGTGCAGGACATGGCGGACGTCCTGCACGAAGCGCTGGAGACTGACGCCGGTGATATGCCGGTCGTGCCCGGCGCCGGTGATTCGGGCAGCGCTCCGAACGACCCACCCGTGGCCTGAAGCGATCGCCGCATTCGAATGAGAGCCCGCTCTGGCCAGCGCCGGAGCGGGCTTTACTCTACGAAGCTGCAGATTTCGGCACACACGGCGCGAGCACAGGCTTCGAACTCGGCGGCGGCTTCCAGCTCCGCCGCGCCGGCGCCGCTCTCGCAGCCCCTGGTGCGCGAACAGTCACCACTGCTCGGTTCGGTGTAACACTGTTGCCCGAGCTCACACAGGACCACGGATTCACAGCTTTCGAGTGCCTCGCAAGCCTGGTACGCATCCCCACAGCCCTCCGAGCCGGGCTCCAACAAGCAGGCGTCGCAGGCCTCTGTCAGCGGCTGATACGGATCGGGGTCGTGGTCGGAACAGCTTCCTAGCGCCAGGCCGAGCGCCGTGAGCACGGACCCAATCAGGCTGGTGGGGGCTTTCCGAGAAAGGCGCATGAGCGTGAACGGCCCTCTCTTAGCCTCCCGACTGGCGTAGGACAAGCCTACCCGCTAGCTTTGGCGCCGATGTCGAACGTCCAGCGCCTGCTCTACCGCCAGCTGAAACAGACCTGCGAGGCCTACGAGCTGCTCGCGCCGGGCGATCACGTCCTGGTCGCCCTGAGCGGCGGCAAGGACAGCTATTCGCTCCTGGTACTGCTCGGGGCGCTCCAAGAGCGGCTGCCCTTCCCCGTGCGGCTCACAGCGGTCCACCTCGACCAAGCGCAGCCGGGGTACGACGGGCGCCCACTCGCCGAGTGGCTCGCTGCGAGCGGCTTCGACTACGAGATCTTGTCGGAAGACACCTATTCGGTGGTCACGGAGCACGTGACGCCTGGCGCTACCTACTGCTCGCTGTGTTCGCGGCTGCGGCGCGGGATTCTGTACACGGCCGCGGAACGCTTGGGCTGCAACAAGCTCGCGCTCGGGCATCATCGGGACGACGCGCTCGAGACTTTCTTGATGAACCTGTTCTACGGCGGGAAGCTGCAAGCGATGCCGCCGAAGTACACCACGGACGACGGACGCTTCGAAGTGATACGCCCGCTCTTGCAATGCGCGGAAGACACCATCCGCACTTTCGCTCGAGAGCGCGCGTTTCCGATCCTGCCGTGCAACCTGTGCGGCTCGCAACCAGGCCTGGCCCGCGACCGCATGACGCAACTCCTGTCCCAGCTCGAAAAAGAGAACCCCAACGTCAAGAGCATCATGATGGCGGCGCTGGCCAACGTTTCGCCGACCCACCTGCTCGATCCCGAGCTGGTGCGCGCGTGGCAAACCCGCCCCGAAGGCGTCCGGCCCGCGCCGGATGTGCGGGCGACGGTCAGCCACAGCGCCGCCCTGCCCGTGGCGAGCGGATGCCGCGGGCCGGGCACACCGCGGAGCCTGCCGATGGTCTCGCAGCCCGCCGACTTTCCGGATAGCTAGTCGGTTAGAAAAAAGATCCTGCCGCGTTCATTTCTGTCAATGGATCGGGCCAGCCCGAGCCACTCATGAAACACGGGATGCGGATGGAAGCGGAAGCGGTGCTGCCAACAGCGAAAAAGAAGCCACGGCTTCGACGCTCTCGCGGGGACGTGGACTAAGCCCAGGGGGGGCGGCCGCGCGCGACCTGGAACCTGTGGTAACCGTGGGGGGTTACCGCCAGCGTCGCGGCGGCCGGGCTTTTTGCGGGCCCGGCCCAAGGCACCCGTCGGCGGCTACTCGAGACGCTTGCCCGCTTCCCAGCGCTCCACGCGCGCGACCTTCCCAGTCTCGTCCCAGTAGGTCGCCGGTCCTGCTTGTTCGCCGCCTCGGTATTCGATCGCACTGCGTTTGTTGCCGTCGCTGTCCCATAGCGTCGTGAGGCCTTCGCGCTTGCCATGCACGTAGTGGCGCTGGGTCTTGATCTTGCCATCCGGGAACCACTCCGTCTCGACCCCTTCGCGGGCGCCTTTCTCGTAGCTGGTCTCGAGCGTCTTGATACCAGCGTCGTTCCACTGCACCCAGGTACCGATGGCCACGTGCTTGGTGTACTCACCCTCCTCGGCCTTCGCGCCATTGGCGTGAAATCGAGTGTACATGCCAGAGTTGACGCCCTTGTCCGTCTTGCAACCGACTTCGGCGTGCTCGGGCGGCGGTCCACCGTACAGGGTCGCGCCGTCGGGACAGGGCGGTTGATTCGTCCACCACTTGCCTTCGAGCGTGGGCGCGCTGCTGGGGCTAGCCACGGGCGGCGCGTCGAAATCGTGCGGCGACGCTGGAGCCTCGCGCGGCTTGTCGCTCGCCTCTTGGTAGTTGGAATCCGAGACGGCGACCTGGGGCGGAGGCGGACTGCCGCAGGCGGTGCAGGCCACCACCAGGCCCAGACGAAGCACGGGGAATCGAGGCAGGTTCTGATGCATGAAGGGAGCTCCGAGGCGTAAGGTACGAAATCTCGACACGAACCATAAGCGAGATCTCGCCGGCGACGAGCGGTCGCTGTCGAGACGAGCCAAGGTCCGCACCAGAACGGGCGTCCAGGCGCTGAGTTCGCCGCCTAACCCACCTTAACACCTCGACAATTTCCCGCGGGGTGGTCGCCTGGCCCCGCGCACCGGGCTCCCTGGGGCAGGCGTCGCAGCGCGACCGCGCGGCGCGAAAAGCTCCGCGCCGGAACGCGCCAAACCGTTCGCGCACTCCGGACGCGCGCAACGAATTGTGATTGTTACTTCCTGAACGGGACACTAGCTTCCCCCCACAATGACCGCGTCGGAGCTCCCTCGTTTCATCGTACTGCACGTTGCGGGTGCGGACCGGCCGGGCATCACCGCGCGCATCGCCGAGGTGATCGCGGAAGAGCGGGCGCACTTGGTGACGATCGGTCAGTCCGTCCTGCATGGCACCTTGATGCTGTCCGCAATCGTCGACGTGCCGCCCGATTCGCACGTGCTCAGACGCCTCTTGTTCGAAGTATCGAAGCTGGGGCTCAGGCTCGACGTCAGCGCCTACGAGCCGTCCAGCCCGGCACCGGAGGCGCAGCCGGCGCTCGGGCTGTGCGTCACGCTCTTGGGGCCACTAGCTGATGGACGCGCGACCGCCGCCATCACGCGGTTCATGGCGGACCGCCAGATGAACATTCGCGAGATCCGACCGCTCAGCATGCACGAGCTGACCGGACTCGAGCTCATCGTCGACTTGCCGAATCGAGCGGGCTGCAGCGAAGCCGATCTGCGGACCCTGCGCGGCGAGCTCTTGCAGCACGGCATGGCGCTCGGCGTCGACCTGGCGGTGCAGCGCGACGACGTGTTCCGTCGCAACAAGCGGCTAGTGTGCATGGACGTGGACTCGACCTTCGTGAAAGGCGAGCTGATCGACGAGCTCGCGGCCCTGGTGGGCGTGAAGACGCAGGTCGCCGAGATTACGGCGCGCGCGATGCGCGGCGAACTCGATTTTCGCCAGGCGCTCGCTGAACGCGTCAAACTGCTCGCCGGGCTGCCCTTGGAAAGGGCGCTCGAGCTGACCGAGCGCTTCGAGCTCACGCCGGGGGGCGACGAATTCGTGCGCTTGCTGAAGCACCTGGGGGTGCGCGTAGGCTTGGTCAGCGGCGGCTTCGATTTCTTCGTCAGCCGCTTGAAAGATCGCTTTGGACTCGACTTTGCGTTCGCGAACGAACTCGAGGTGGTCGACGGGCAGCTTACCGGCCGCCTGTGCGGCCCCATCGTCGACGGCACCAGAAAGGCCGAGATCTTACGGGAGATGGCGCAGCATTACGGCTGCCGCCTGGAGCAAACCGTAGCGGTGGGGGACGGCGCCAACGATATGTACATGTTGCAGACGGCGGGGCTTGGCATCGCGTTCAGAGCGAAGCCGAAACTGCAAGAAGTCGCGCACATGAGCCTGAACCACAACGAGCGCCTCGACACTTTGCTCTACCTGATGGGGTTTACGGCGCGCGACCTGGTGCACCTGCACTGAGGCGAGCGGTGGACCGACGATGAGCGTTCCAGGACCGCGCCGGCTCAACGTGGTGGATCCGGGCGACGTCCTCAGCGGCGTCGCGCCTGTCGCGTTCGAACGAGGCAGCAAGCTTTGTGTCGCAGGCGACGTCACGCACCGCGGGTTGCTCCGCGTCGCTGCGCAGATCGCCGAGCACGGTCTGCGACGCATCGTCGCACCGAGCGGGCGTGCGACGCTCGTGACCGGGCTCGGGACCGCCACCGACTGGGCGACGCACGACCGAGACCTGAAGCACGTGCGGCGGCAACGCAGCGAGTGCTACTCGGCGCTTGCCGCCATCGAGGCGACCACGTTGCGCGCAGTGCGTGCGTCCGTGACAGCAGCCCCAGAACGACCGAGCCCCCTCGAGGCGCACGCCGATACCGTGGTTTGGCGCTACTTGCGTCTGGCGGTACGCCTGGCGGTCGAGGCGGTGGTGCTCACCCTCGACGGCGTTACCACTCCGGCAGCACTGCCTTCCGTGATCCAACACGTGGCGGCCGCGCGTGCCTATCAAACGACAGCGCTCGGCGCGGCCCGGCAGCCAGAGTTTCGCTTGCGCGCCGAGCAACAAGCGGCGCTCGAAACGGACCAGCTAGGCGACGCGAGCCACGCCCCCGAGTTGCTCGCGCTGCAGATCTTCCATGAGTATCTGGGCGTGCGCTGGAAGGTGCTCCACGACGCCGAGCGCGCGTACGTCGACGAGTTCGTCAGCTGGGCGCTGAGCGGCTCGAGCCTGTCGACGCAACACTAACGCTTGCGGGCCAAGAGCACGCCGTCGCCGACGGGGACCAGGCTTGCGGTGACACGGGGATCCGCGAACGCCTTGGCGTTCAGGTTGCGTATCGCCAGCGTGTCCGGGCGCTCGTCGCTCGTGTCCGCGACGCTGCCGCCCCAGAGCGCGTTGTCGACCGCGATCAAGCCTCCGCGGCGCAGCAGCTGCAGGCACAGCTCGTAGTAGCCGTCGTAGTTGCCCTTGTCCGCGTCGATGAACGCGAAGTCGAAAGTACCCACCTCGCCTGCGCTGACTAGCTGCTCGAGGGTCTCGAGCGCAGGGCGCAACCTCAGATCGATGCGGTCAGTCACGCCAGCGCGCTGCCAGTAGCGCCGCGCGATACCGGTCCACTCGTCGCTCACGTCGCAGGCGACCAGCTTGCCGTGCGCCGGCAACGCCTGTGCGATGCAGATCGAGCTGTAGCCGGTGAACACGCCCACCTCGATGGCGCGTTCGGCCCCCAAGAGCTCGAGCAAGAGCGCGAGAAAGCGCCCCTGGTCCGCTCCGATCTGCATGCCGGGAAATTCGGTGGCGGCGCGGGTTTCTTCGCGCAGCTGCTCGAGCAGCGCGGGTTCTTCGCCGACGGAGGCCACGAGGTAGCCTCTTACGGCCTCGGAGAGAAAGGGGCTACGGGGCATGGTGGTACCTGAGGATGCTGAACAGACTGCGTATAAGATCGGAGCGTAGCTGGGGCAAGCCGTGGCCCTCTGCGTCCCGAATCGAGACCGCGAGCCGCGCCTGAGCTTCGGCAGCGAAAGATTGCAGCGCGGCTTGCTTTGCCGAGAGTTCACGCACGGACGCGTAGCCGGAAACGCAAGGCCAGCTACACTGTGTCTCGATTGGCCAAGTACGACTCTGTTCGCCCGGTGACGGCTGATTTCGTGCGCTGCGCGCGACCGGGCTGCGCGGTCGGTGTGCAGCCGGGACAAAGTCACTGCCTGCGCTGCCGCACCTGGGGGCGGCTCGGTCGTGGGTTCTTCCTCGTCCGCTTGAGTCTGCTGCTCACCGTGCTGGTGCTGATCGGCCTTTGGGGCTACGGCGACGTCCAAAGCCGAAACTCCCGCACCCACTGGGATCGCACGCTCAGCGTGGCGGTCGTGCTGGTCACCACGGCACCCGTCGACCCCGCAGCTATTCAGAAGCTCGAGGTAAGGCTCGCTGATCTCGAAGAGCTTTTGGCGCGCGAGTTCTCGCGCTATCGCGAGGGACCCCGTCCTTTCCGCTTGGTGCTGCATGGCACCGCGCAGGCCAGCTCACCCCCGGAGCTTCCCGAAAGTGCGTGGCAGCTTCCGCGTCATCTGCTCCGGCAATGGTCGTATCTGTCGGCGATCGACGATCAAATCGGGCTCGAGTCCGAGCGCTACGACTCGCGGGTCTACGTCGTGGCGCGACCACCAGCGACCAACTCGGTTCAGTTCGTCGAGGGCTACAGCCAACAAGGCGGCCGCGTGGGCATCGTCGAGGTCGAGCTGAACGTAGAAATGGTGGACCTGGTGCTGTCAGTCACCGCGCACGAGCTACTCCACACGCTTGGCGCCGAAGACAAGTACGACGCCGAGGGGCACACCCTGATTCCGGAAGGCCTCGCCGAACCCGATCGGAGCCCACCCTTGCCGCAGCGCTACGTCGAAGTGATGGCGCGTAACCGTCCGGTCAGCGAGACTCGGGAACGAATCCTCGAGCGCCTCGAAGAACTGCGCGTGGGCCCCCTGACCGCGAGCGAAATCGGGTGGGTTCCACGCACCACCCGCTGACGACGCTTCAGGTCCCGTCCACGCGGTAGCGGGCCAAGTCGAGGTGGAAATGGTCGTGGTGCAAGCGGTCGTAGGCCGGCGTCAGCACGACGCTGAACACGGCGTCGTCGAAGAGCGCACGCGCAACCCCCCGCAGGAAGCGCGTCTCGGGAGCCGCTTCGCTCCGCTGGTAGCTGGTGACTTTGACGGTGCGCCACGACTCGAGCACGAAGCTCTGGATGTCGATGGCGTTGGCGTAGCTGTGTTCGCTGACCCAGCGCGGAAAGCGGGCCATCTTCCGACAGCTGTAGGTGCCGAGCTGATGCACGCTGCGTACCCGCGAGCCCAGGTTCTCGGCCGCCTGCAACTGCACGACTTCGTCGAAGCGAGCCAGCGCGAGCGCCATACCACAGCTCACGATCGGCGCCGGAGAATAACGCACGCCGTGTTTGCTGCCGAGGTATAGGACCGCGTCCTCCGCTCCGCAGATGCTGCCGCCCCGGGTCTCGCGCACGGGCAGCGCGGCCGGCTTGAATCGCACCTCTGCCGCCTTCAGTCGCTCGTGGCAGTCCGGCGGACTCTCCGGCGGTCCCACGGTGAAGTCATTGTCGAGCGCCGTATCGGCGCGACCGAAGTCGGGCCATGGCTGGGGTGCCGCGGGTAATGGTTCCGCCGAGCGGGCTTCGCGTGAATCGGCCACGAGCGGGGCGGCGGCCGTGCTCGCTGGCTCCGCGAGCGGCGTCCGTCGCGGTTCCGCCTCGCTGAACACCGTCCCAGAACTCGCCGTGCTCCCCGGCCGACTGGCAGCAGAGCGCTGACAACTCGAGGCCGAACCCACCAGGGCGAGACCGAAGACCCAGGGACCTACACGCGACCACCCCACGCACCATTCCTTCACACTTCAGTGACCCGTGAGCCCGGCCCTGGCTTGGGTGAGCATGACACGGTTAGGGTGCTATCGTGTCGGAACAGCGTTTCATTTCGTTCGAAGGGGTTCCTGGATGACCAAACCAATCCGACGCATCGCCGTGCTCGGCTCCGGTGTCATGGGCGGCGCGATCGCTGCCCACTGCGCCAACGCCGGCCTCGAAGTTTCTCTGCTGGACATCGTACCCGCCGGCGCGGGCAGCAGCACAGCTGCTCGGAACCAGGTGGCGGCAGCCGCCCTGGGGCGCATGGCGAAACACAAGCCCGCGCCATTTTCCTACCCCAACCATGCTGCAGCCATCCGCGTCGGCAACTTCGAGGATGATCTGGGGCTGGTCTCGGAGGTCGACTTGATCGTCGAAGCCATCGTCGAACGGCTCGATGTCAAACGCGATCTCTTCGCGAAGCTCGAAGCGCTCGCCGGGGAGCAGACCATCATCGCCTCGAACACGTCCGGTCTCCGGATCGCCGACATGCTCGAGGGACGCTCCGAACGTTTCCAGCAACACTTCTTGGTGACTCATTTCTTCAATCCCCCCCGCTACATGAAGCTGCTCGAGCTCGTACTCGGCCCCCATACCAGCCCGGAGGTCGTGGCACGCATTCGTCATTTTGGCGTGGAGACGCTGGGGAAGGGCCTCGTGTTTGCCAAAGACACGCCCAACTTCGTCGCCAACCGCATCGGTGCCCATGCCTTGATGGTCGCCGTTCATGAAATGGAACGGGCCAAGCTCGAGCCCGAGGATGTCGACGCGATCACTGGCCTGCCGCTCGGGCGCGCGAAGAGCGCCACGTTCCGGACTGCAGACATCGTAGGGCTCGACACGTTGGCACACGTCGTGAACAACTGTTACGAGCTGCTCACCGGTGACGAGGATCGGGAGGTATTCCGAATCCCCTCGAGCATGAAGGCGATGGTCGAGCGGAAGCTTCTGGGCGACAAGACCGGCGGTGGGTTCTACCGAAAAACCAAGACCGGCATCGAAACGATCGACCGCGCCACGCTCGGGTATCGGCCCCCAGCGGGCGACGCCAAGGTGAAGGAGCAGACCAAGGCGCTCGCGAAACAAGCCGACACTGCCGAGCGCCTGCGCCAAACAGTGGCGGCCGAGGGCGCCGTCGGCACGTTTGCCTGGAACGTGCTGAAACGCTCACTCGCGTATTCGGCACACCGGGTGGGCGAGATCTGCGACGACATCACCGCCATCGATGACGGGATGCGCTGGGGCTACAATTGGGAGCTCGGTCCGTTCGAGATCTGGGACGCGCTGGGCTTCGAGCCCACGCTGAAGCGGATGCAGGACGAAGGTGTCGAGCTGCCCGAAAGCGTGCTCGCCATGAGCCGCAGCGGGGCGACGGCCTTCTATCAGGAAGGGCGAGTGTACGACCTCTCCAGGGGTGAATACGTGGCGCGACCCGTCGATCCTCGCGAGGTCACCCTGCCTCGGCTGCGCCGCGGTGAGGCGCCGGTACTCCGGAACGGTAGCGCCGAAGCCTGGGACGTGGGCGACGGGGTGCTCGCGGTCACGTTCACGAGCAAGGCAAACACGCTCGACCCCGACAGCATCCAGATGCTGCACGACGCCGTCGACAAGGCCGAGCAGAGCTTCCGAGGGCTGCTGCTGTTCAACGAGGGATCGAACTTCTCCGTGGGGGCGAACCTGTTTTTCGTGCTGATGGCCGCCAAGCAGAAACAATTCGACCAGATCGAACGAATCGCCGAGCGACTGCAGCAAGCGGTCATGCGACTCAAGTACTCCGAGGTGCCGGTGGTGGCGGCCCCCTTCGGCATGACCGTCGGGGGCGCGCTCGAAATTTGCCTGGGCTGCGACGCCGTGCAGGCGGCGCTCGAGACCTATGCGGGGCTGGTCGAGGTCGGCGTCGGGCTGATTCCTGCGGGTGGCGGCTGCACCAGCCTGCTGTGGCGGGCGCTCGGCAGCGTCGCCGACGGCGTCAAGATCGACGGCTACGAGATAGTGACGCAGATCTTCAAGAACATCGCCATGGCCCGGGTCGCGACCAGCGCGCACGAAGCCGCGCGCTTTGGATACTTCCGCAGCACCGATGGGGTCTCCTTCGACCGGGCTCGCCACCTGTACGAAGCCAAGGCGCGGCTTGTGGGCCTGGCCCAGAGTGGTTACCATCCCCCAGTCAGGCAGACGTTCCGGCTGCCTGGCGAGAGCGGCATCGCCACCCTCGGCATGCTGATCAACACCATGGTTGCCGGCGGCTACGCGAGCGAGCACGACGCCGTGATCTCGCGCAAGCTGGCCAGCGTGCTGTGCGGCGGCAGCGGTGGCGCGGCTCGCGAGGTCACCGAACAGGAAATGCTCGACTTGGAACGCGAAGCCTTCTTGAGCCTGTGCGCGGAGCCCAAGACGCAACAGCGCATGCAGCACATGCTCGAAACCAACAAGCCCCTGAGGAACTGAGTCATGACCGAGATTGTGATTGCAGAGATCGTGCGCTCGGCGGTCGGCCGCGCCCACAAGGGTTCGCTGGCATTGACACGCCCCGATGACCTCGCGGGTGAGGTCATCGCCAAATTGCTGGCACGCGTGCCGCAGGTCGACCCGCGCATGGTCGACGACGTGGTGCTGGGCTGTGCCATGCCCGAAGGGGAACAGGGCCTCAACATGGCGCGACTCGCGGGGCTCCTCGCGGGCCTGCCGCAAGAGACATCCGCCATGACCATCAACCGCTTCTGCTCCAGCGGGCTCCAGGCCATCGCGCTGGCCGCGGGAGCCATCGCGCTCGGACAGCACGAGATCGTCGTGGCGGGTGGCGTCGAGTCCATGACGAGTGTGCCGATGACGGGCTTCCATCTGAGCGCGTCCGCCCAGCTGATGGAGCGCATGCCTACCGCCCATACGCCTATGGGCATCACGGCGGAAAACGTGGCCAATCGCTTCGGCGTTTCGCGGACCGAGCAGGACGAATTCGCACTGGCGAGCCAGCGTAAGGCGGCCCAGGCCATCGAACAGCACCGTTTCGACGACGAGATCGTGCCTGTCACCGCCGTCCGCTACTCAGGCAACGAGCGGCAGACCTTCAGCTTCACCGTCGACGAGCTGCCGCGACCCGACACTACGCTCGAGGGCCTCAGCCAGCTCAAGCCCGCGTTCGCCGCCAAAGGCAGCGTCACGGCGGGCAATTCTTCGCCGCTGTCCGACGGAGCGGCAGCAGCGTTGGTCATGACGCGCGCCAAGGCCGAGGCGCTCGGCATCCGGCCCCTGGGGGTCTTCCGGTCCTTCGCGACGGTGGGTGTCGACCCGGCAATCATGGGGATCGGCCCGATCCCCGCGGTGCAAAAGTTGCTCGCAAAAACCGGGCTGTCGCTCGCGGACATCGACCTGTTCGAGGTCAACGAGGCGTTCGCCAGTCAAGCGGTGCACGTACAGAAAACCCTCGGCATCCCCGACTCCAAGCTGAACGTGAACGGAGGTGCCATCGCTCTCGGCCATCCGCTCGGGTGTACCGGGGCGAAGCTCACCGCCACGGCCTTGTACGAGCTCCGCCGTCGCGGCGCGAAACGGGCGATCGTCACGATGTGCATCGGCGGGGGCCAGGGCGCAGCAGGGCTGCTCGAGGCCCTCTAACACCGAACGGGCCAGCTCACCTGCATGCCCGACACCCGCACCCACCGCGGTCCGCACCCAAGCGATCGCAAGCTGTTTGCTCCCGAAAGTCTGACCAAGTTGCGCGAGGCCATGGACGATTTCTGCTGGCTTCTGACGCGGGGCTACGGCAGCGACGGAGCTCTCAGGCTGGTGGGTGATCACTTTCAATTGGCCGAACGCCAACGCACCGCGCTCCGGCGAGGCGGCTGCTCGGCCCTGGCGGCAGAGCGACGGCGCTCGCGCCGAGTCGAGCTCGAAGATCTCACGAACCAGCGCGTGGGGATCGATGGTTTCAACTGCTTGATCACGGTCGAAGCGGCGCTCAGCGGTGGGGTCGTACTGCGCGGCGTCGATGGTAGCCACCGCGATCTTGCGAGCGTTCACGGCACGTATCGCCACGTTTCGGAGACGGAAACGGCGCTCCGGTATTTGTGTGCCACGCTCACTGCTGTCCGCCCCAGAGCGGTCACATGGTACCTGGACAGCCCTGTTTCCAATAGCGGCAGGCTGGCGACTTTGATGCGCTCACGCTTCGAAGTCGAGGGGCTCGCTTGGGACGTCGAGCTGGTCAAGAACGCAGACCGCTCGCTCCAAGAAGCGCGGGCCGTGGCCGCGTCGAGTGACGGCTGGGTGATGGACGCCTCCGAGGGGTGGCTGGATCTGGCGGGAATAACCCTGCTCCGGTCCGTGCCCGACGCTTGGGTCGTCGACCTGGGGTCGCCGCATATGAAACATGCAATAGAAACAGGCAACGGACAATGACGAGCATGCCCTACGTTCGAGCCGGGTGGGTGGTGAGCTTGGTAACTATTGCGTTCGCTTGCTCGGAAGACGGCGGCGACGGCGGCTCCACGGACGGCCCTTCGACGAGCAGCATCGACAGCGTAGGCGCCAGCAGCACGAGTTCGGGCGGGGCGACGACAGGAGCCTCGGAGACCGCCGCCGGCGGTTCCGGCACGGCGAGCGGGAGTGAAGCCGGAGGCACCGGCAACGCAAGTTCTGGTGGCAGCGGGGGCGGGGGTGGCAGCGCGGGCGAGACTTCGACCGACGCCGGGGGCAGCAGCGGCAGCACTGCCAGCACTGCCAGCACGGCGGGCGGGGGCAGCGCCGGAGCCGGCGGGACGCCGACGACCGCACCGGAGTCCTGCGAGTCTCCCAGCTGGAACCCCGCCGACTTCGACGCGGTGTACGAGGTCGGCCCGGATCAGGACTACCCTACCCCCTCCGATGTGCCTTGGGAAAGCCTATCGCCCGGGTCGCTCGTACGGATCCACTGGCGCGACGTGCCCTATGCCGACAAATGGGTGGTGTCGGTCGCCGCGACCGAAGAGGCGCCTGTCGTCGTCCTGGGAGTGCCCGACGCGGGGCGGCTGCCGCGTATCGTCGGCGACGGTGCCACCACGCGCGAGGAGCTCGACTTTTGGAGCGGGTCCCGCGGCATCGTGAAGATCGGCGGCAGCAGCACGCCCGACCTGCAGACTGCCGAGCACGTGTTCGTCGAGTGCCTCGATCTGTCGGGCGCGCGCGCCGACAACACGTTCATCAATGCGGACGGAGACGCCGAAAATTTCGACGACAACGCCTCGGCGATCTTCCTGGAGTCCGGATCGCACATCACGCTGCGTAACAACGTGATGCACGATTGCGGCAATGGGCTGTTCATTGCCCACGAAAGCGCCGATATCATGGTGTCAGGCAACCAGCTGTTCGACAACGGCAACCCGGGCAGCGCATACGAGCACAACAGCTACACCGAAGCTCGCGGAATCACCTTCGAGTTCAACCGCTACGGTGTCCTGTGCGAGGGTTGCGATGGCAACAATCTCAAAGATCGTTCTTCGGGGCTCGTCGTACGGTACAACTGGATCGAAGGGGGCAACCGTGCCCTCGATCTGGTCGACTCGGCATTCGACGAGATCAATGGCGCGGACGACTACGATGACACCTTCGTGTACGGCAACGTGCTGATCGAGGTCGACGGTGGGAATCGTCAGATCGTGCACTACGGCGGCGACAACAGCGAGGAGTACTTCCGCGAGGGCACGCTTCATTTCTATCACAACACCGTGGTTTCGGAACGCAACGGCCTCGCAAGCGTGGTGCGACTCTCGAGCGCGGACGCCACCATCGACGCGCGCGACAATGTCTTCTTCGCGGGCACGGGCAGTGATCTCGCGTTTCTCGAAGACGCGGGAACGGCCTTACTCAGCGGCAACTGGCTACCCGCGGGGTGGCAACCGGGCTCGCCCTCACTGACCGGCAGCGTCGTACCCAGCGACAACGTGGAGGGGGATGACCCTGGTTTCCTCGACCCTGGGGCGCGGGACTTTCGGCTGGGCGCCGGCAGCGGCGCCGCGGGGATCGTCGTGCCCCTTGCTGCTCCGGCCGCGGACCACCCTGTCATGGCCCAGTTCCCGCTAGGCGGCGACGGGGCGCGAACGAGTACCGAAAATGCGGGCGCTTTCGAATGATCCGAGCAGGCCACGTGGCGGACCCGGCCGCAGCGGCGGCTGCGTTGGGAGGACTAACCTTTCGGGGTCAAAGTGACGTTTTTCTTGGAATGAGAGGCCTAGCGTGACTCCAGCCGGCAAACAGGTTGGCGATGCCAGCGGGGGCTTTTCGGTGCACTGCAATGTCGAGTCCGCCGAGGTTCAGGTCCAGGCTTGGGGCTTCTGGAGCGTCGATGCAGCGACTACCTTCCGCACGGCGGTCCTGGAGGCGTGCACGCCGTTGACATTCAAGCGGCTCCAGCTCGATTTTCGCGCACTGAAGCCCATGCGAGACGAAGGGCAACAGGGGGTGAGCGCCGTGATGGCGGCGTTGCCGCGGCTCGGTATCGAGCAGGCCACCGTGATCACGTCGAGCCACCTGACCAAACTCCAACTGCTGCGAATCGTCCGAGAATCCGCTGCCAAAGACAGGGTCGAGTTCATCGAACGCGCGGAGGACGTCTAGAAGGACGTAACTGGCAAGCAGCCAATGGTGACACGATGACGACGGACCCGACTGATCCCTTGGAGGCGGCACGCCGTGAGAATCAGCTGCTCCGCGGCCGCGTCTTCGAGCTGGAACGCCAAGTGCGGCGTTTCGGCGACAAGGGCGGCGCCCCGCTCGGCGCGACCCTCTCCGAGCGGGAAGCGTTGCTCGGCGAGGCCGAGCGCATCGCTCATATGGGCAGTTGGGTCTGGGACGTCCAAACCAACGACGTGCTGTGGTCCGACGAGCTATTTCGCATTTTGGGCTACGATCCTGCGCAGGATCGCGCCTCGACCGAGGCCTTCTTCGAGGCCGTCCACCCCGACGACCGTGATCGCGTTCGCGAGCTGTCTGCGCGAGGCATCGCCTCCGGCGTCAGCCAGCAAGTCGACTATCGAATCCTGCGAGCTGACGGCAGCGTACGCCACGTCACGATGAACGCTGCGTTCCTGTTCGATTCGAACGGCAACCTCACACGAGCCGTCGGCACCGTCCTCGACGTGACCAACCAGAAGCGGGCCGCGCTCGAGCTCAAGAAGACGGCCGACTTCCTCACGGAATCTCAGCACATCGCCAAGATGGGGAGTTTCGAGCAAGATGTGACCACGGGCGAGGCGACGTGGTCCGACGAACTCTTTCGCCTGCTCGACATCGACCACACCAGCAAGCCCTGCGTCGAGCTTTTCATGGAGCGGCTGGCGGCGGACGACCGCGAACGCATCGGTCACCTGATCCAGCGTTCGATGAGCGAAGGTCGCGTCGAGCGCAGTCGCGCAAAGCTCGTGCACCGCGACGGAAGCATCCGGCATGTCGACATGGACGCGGTGGCCGTGGTCGACGACCACGGGCGTCTACAGGCCATCCGCGGCACCGTCAGCGACGTCACCGAACTCGTAGAGCTCGAAGCACGCTTTCACCAGAGCCAGAAGATGGAAGCGGTGGGCCAGCTCGCCGGCGGGCTGGCTCATGACTATAACAACCTGTTGACGGTGATCCTGGGGAATGCCGAGCTGCTCTACGCGGACTCCCCGAGCCCGGAACTGGAGGAGATCATCCGCGCCTCCAAGACCGCGACCCTCGTCACGAATCGCTTGTTGACCTTCAGCCGCCATTCGAACCCCGCGCTCCAAGACGTACGGCTGGCAGACGAAGTGAACGAAGCGCGGCCCTTGATCGAACGCGCACTCGGCAAGCAGGTATCCGTAGTCGTCGACGACGACGCGCGCCCGGGGTTCGTATGCGTCGACAGCGGGCAGGTCCACCAGGTGCTGTTGAACCTCGCCCTGAACGCTCGCGACGCCATGCCGCAGGGCGGGACGTTTCGCATCGCCACCCACGATCGGACCCTAACGGCTGAAGCTGCAACGAAGTTTCAGGCGCAACCTGGACCGTACGTGACGCTGGACGTTGCCGACACCGGCGTCGGCATGGACGCTGCGACGCTCGCGCGTATCTTCGAACCGTTCTTCACCACGAAGGAAGCAGGTCAGGGTACCGGGCTCGGGCTCGCCATGGTCTTTGGTGCGATGAGGCAGGTGTCCGGCTTCGTGGAGGCCAGCTCCGAGCCGGGCGCGGGGTCGCTCTTTCGCTTGTGGTTCCCGGCGGTGCCCCCGCCGCTGGAGCCTGGCGCAGACCGGACGCGTGCTGCTCAGGGTGCGCTCCGGGTGCTCTTGGTCGAAGATAGCGAACCGGTGCTCCGACTCGCGCTGGCGATGCTGACCTCCGCGGGCCACCACGTGCGCGCCGTCGCCAGCGGCGAGGAAGCTCTCGAGCGCTGGCGTGAGGAGCCCGCCGACGTTCTGGTCACGGACGTAGTCATGCCCCAGATGTCCGGGACCAGCTTGGCAGACGAGCTGAGACGGCACGATCCGCTGTTGCCGGTGCTGTTCATTACAGGCTACCTGCCTGATCGAGTGGGGCTCGCCACGAAGTCCAGGTTGTCGGCAGTGGTCATGAAGCCGTTCGAGCGCCGCGAGCTGCTCACGGCGCTGGACGAACTCGTCACGTCGAGGGCCGCGGTCCGCGCGTAGGAAGCCACGCGGGTCCGTCACGCGGGCTGGTCCAGACTCAGCAACCGTTGCTGGCAGATCTCGCGGAAGCCCAGGCGAAGACAGCCGCGCAAGTTCGTCGATTGGGCGTGGACCACAGCTGCCACGCAGCCGTCCGCCTTGGCGTCGGCGAGCCGGCGCTGCACGAGGTCGCGATATATCCCTCTACCCCGGAATTGCTGCTTCACTGCTGCGATGGCCAAGACAGCGACGCGGGACTCGGGATCGTAGACGCTGCTCGCGACGCCTGCGGGCTCTGGGTGGTCATCGACGAAGGCCAGGTAGTTGCGCGAACGCAGCGTAGACGCGAAAAAGTAGTAGCGTGCGAGGAAGTCGAGCACCGGACCCTCGAGCTCGAAGCTGTCCAGCAGTACGGCTCCGAAGCGGTCTCGTTCGTCGGGTCGCACCTCGTGCAAGCGCGCGGCGCTCACACGCGGCAGATCCAGATCGGAGGTAGCCAGCCCGCTGAGTTGCTGAAAAGGAGACATGCCACGCCGCCGGAGGCGCGCCCCCATGCCCTCGGGCCCGTGCGGACCGACCAGCCACAGAAACGGCAGGCGCAACCGGCCGAATTCGGCGAACACCTCGTCGACCGAACGCTCGGGGATCGCCTCCGACGACCCCGCGGCGCCCACCAAGTTCGTCAAAGGCTGCGCGAGGCCGCTCACATGGCCGCGCACCCCAGGGTACGAGAGCCGTCGTAGCCCGCCCCCCCGCGACGCCAAGAACATGTAGTTCTCCAGGCAGCCGATCAGGACCGACGAGTCGATCATCGGTTTCCCATAGCACGCCCACTCATTTGCACCCGCCGCCCGGCAGCGGCGTGTATGGGTCCCTCGGAAGCGTCAAAGCCCACACCCGTACCCGCACCCGTGCGTGGGGGGTGGGGGGGCAGCGGCACGGGTACGGTTACGGGGGGACATTCGACCGCTCGTACACGGCTCGAGCAATCACCGGATCGACCGCTCGCGGCTGGGCTCGCACCCGACCGCTGAGCTCCTCGGAACGCCCGAAGGGGGGGTTGCTTTGGCAGGCTCGCTCTTCATGGGGTAGCTCTCGCCAAGCTGGAACGCTGCCACGAACGCCATACAGGGCCAAGGGTCAAGCACCGAGCCGCACCCCTCGGGCTGAGGAAAATCCCGGCTGGCCTGCGCCCTTTCGATCTGCAATATCAGCGGCGATGATCCCGATTCTGAAACCGGACAGCGGCCTTCAGCCGGAGTACACCGCGTACCTCGACGCCCTCCGCACCGCTGGCTTCGAAGGCGAGATCCAAGTCGACTACGCCACCCGGCTGGTGACGGCGACGGACAACTCCGTGTATCAGATCGTGCCTCAGGCGGTGGCGTTTCCGAAGCACGCCCTCGACGTGCAGCGGGCCCTGAAGCTGCTCGGGACCCTGGAGTTCCGAAACATCAAGGTGAGCCCGCGCGGCGCTGGCACCGGCACCAATGGGCAAAGCCTGTGCGACGGGGTCATCTTCGATCTGTCGCGGCACCTGAACCGCATCGTCGAAGTCGACCTCGACGCGGGCTGGGTAATCGTCGAGCCCGGCGTGGTGCTGGATCAATTGAACGCCCACCTGAAACCGCATGGAGTGTTCTTCGCGCCCAATCTTTCGCCGAGCAATCGCGCCACGCTCGGCGGCATGATCAACACCGACGCCGCCGGCAAGGGCTCACGCATCTACGGCAAGACCTCGAATCACGTGATCGAGCTCGACGTGGTGCTCGGCGATGGAAGCTCGTGGACCTCGCGCGAGCTCACCGAGAGCGAACTTTCGGAGATCAAACGACGCCCTGATCCGATCGGCGCGGTGCATCGAGCGATCGACGCCATCGTTACCGAAAAACGCCACGAGATCGCCGAACAGTTCCCCAAGCTAAAGCGCTTTCTCACCGGCTATAATCTAGCTCACGTCTACTCGGCGGATCGGACCAGGTTCAACCTGAACTACATCTTGGCAGGTGCCGAGGGCACGCTCGCGTTCATCACTCGCGCCAAACTGCGGCTCACGCCGCTGCCCAAGTTCAAGAAGCTGGTCGCGATCCGCTACTCAGAGTTCGACGACGCGCTGTCAGCCGCCTCGGAGCTGGTGGAACTCGACCCGGCGGCGATCGAAACGGTCGACGATACGATCGTCGCCTTGGCGCGCCAGGACACGATCTGGCACCGCGTCGCTCACCTGGTCGAAGGCACGCACGAGCCGCTGGTCAAAGCCATCAACTTGGTCGAGTTCCAGTCGGACCGCCCCGAACTGGTGGAAGAGCGCGTCGAACGCCTGTGCGAGTTGTTGCGGGCGCAGCGCGGCGCGCCCGGCAAGGCCAGCGGGTTCTCCGTGGCCACCCACGCCAAAGACATCGATGCACTGTGGGCCCTGCGCAAGAAAGGCGTGGGCCTGCTCGGCGCGCTCTCGGGCCTGCGGCGCCCCATCCCGTTCGTGGAAGACAGCGCGGTGCCGCCCGAGCACCTGGCCAGCTACATTCGCGAGTTTCGCGCGCTGCTCGACGGCTATGGCCTGAAGTACGGCATGTTCGGCCACGTCGACGTCGGCTGTATGCACGTGCGTCCGGCGCTGAACATGCGCCAACCCGAAGACGAAGCGCTGCTGCGCGAGATTTCGGACGCGGTCGTGAAACTGGTGAAGCGTTATGGTGGCGTGCTGTGGGGCGAGCACGGCAAGGGCTTTCGCAGCGAGTACGTGCCCACGTTCTTCGGGGATGAGCTCTACCAAGAACTGCGCAAGGTAAAGCAAGCGTTCGACCCCTACAATCAGTTGAACCCGGGGAAACTCGCGACGCCTGCCTCGAGCAGCGACAAGCTCGTGAGCATCGACGGGCTGAAGCGTGGGGCGTTCGACCGGCAGCTCAGCGCTCGAGCGCAAACGGAGTTCGCCGTGACAGTGAACTGTAACGGCAATGGAGCCTGCTTCGACTACAACCCGGACAACGTGATGTGCCCTTCGTCGAAGGTCACACGCGACCGCATCCACTCACCCAAGGGCCGCGCGGGCATCATGCGCGAGTGGCTTCGCCTGATGACCCTGGACGGCCACGACGCCACGCGAGCCGGTTCGGACACGCTGGCGCTCGAGCCCTTGTTCCAGGGTCGCAGGTCAGCGCCGCGGGACTTCAACCACGAAGTGTACGACGCCATGAACGGCTGCCTCGCGTGCAAGGCCTGCGCCACGCAATGCCCTATCAAGGTCGACGTGCCGCAGTTCCGCTCGCGCTTTTTCGAGCTCTATCACACGCGCTACCGCCGCCCCCTCAAGGACTACTTCGTCGCCAGCCTCGAGCTCGTGTTGCCAGCGATGGCGATGCTGCCGGGGCTCGTGAATTGGGTGCTGACGACGCCCTGGGTATCCGGCGCCATGGCTCGCTGGGTAGGCATCGTGGACACCCCGCTGCTGTCGCGCATCAACCTCACCCGCGAGCTCGCGCGCCGCGGCGCCCCCGAGTACGACCCCGAGGCGTTGGCGCAGCTGCCTGCAGCAGTCAAAGCCAACTCGGTGCTGCTGTTGCAAGACGCCTTTACGACGTTCTACGAAGCGAACGTCGTGCTCGCCTGCTACGATCTGCTGTCGCGCCTTGGTTTCACCGTGTACGTCATGCCGTTCAGAGAGAATGGCAAGGGCTTACACGTCAAGGGCTTTTTGGCTCGCTTCCGCGACGTAGCGCGAGCCAACGCCACGTTCCTCGGAGATGCGGCGCGCACGGGCATCGACATCATCGGACTCGATCCGGCCGTGGTGCTCACCTACCGCGACGAGTACCGCGAGGTGCTGGGGTCGTCCGACAGCTACCGCGTGCAGCTCGTGCAAGAGTGGCTGGCCGCCAAGCTGAAGGCGCTCGACACGCCGCTCGAACCCCGCGCGAGCGGCACCTTCCAGCTGTTTGGGCACTGCACCGAGCGCACCGCCGAGCCACAATCCCAAGCGCAGTGGGCGAGTGTCTTCGCTGCCTTCGGTTCGAGCCTGAGGCTCGTCGACCTCGGCTGTTGCGGCATGTGCGGCGCCTACGGGCACGAGAGCACGCACCGCGCCGAATCGGAGGGTGTCTTCGCCATGAGTTGGGCCCGCGCCCTGCCCACCACCGACGGCGATCGCGAGCGGGTCTTGGCCACCGGCCATTCGTGCCGCAGCCAGGTCAAGCGCTTCGCCGGCTTCACTCCCCTGCACCCGCTCGAAGCCCTCGAAGCGCTCACCCGCAACTGATCCAGCTTTCAGCGACCAACAGCGTCGGGGTCTGGCCGATTAGGGCCTGTCCCTGAATTGGTCCGGCCCGTGAACGTGAACGTGAACGTGTGCGTGCCCGTGCCCGAGAAGTCGAGGAAAGAGCTATCCATGGCGGTCGAAGTGTGTTCCATGGGTAGGCCAGCATGGTTAGACAGCAGCTGGACGAGGGGCAGTGGCAGAAGG
>JAICQQ010000187.1 GCA_025937785.1 Polyangiaceae bacterium | reverse complement strand
GACGGTCTTCGAGCCGCGGGCCATCACGCGACGTACCGCGTCTTTCTTGAATGAATCTGGTCGGGATTTGCGTTGCTGCATTGGTGGAACTTCCTGGAGAGTAATCCCTTTCGGGATGTCCACCAAACCGGGGCAAGCTCATTCTACGCTGGCGCGACGGTCAGTCGGTGTGGCGTATCACAACGAAGCTTCTACATGAACCGTGATTGTGACGAAGCCGTGAGTGTACTTCAGAGCAGCGATTGCGAAAGCTCCGGCATGTGCTGGCCTGACCCCGATGAGGATGGAATATTTAACCCGCCAACGGGCAGCATGTTGCAAGAGTTTCCGGCGGGTACGGAGTTCACCTACTGCTATGCGCGCGAGCCTCGGCGGTTCGTTACAGGTTGTCCTTCAGGGTTGCAATGTACGTCCGGTGGTGAGTGCGTACCGCCGAGGACGGTCTCACCCACCGTCGTGTCACTGTCACAGTACGACGCAACGCCTGCGGGGTCGAACTAGGAACGAGCTTTGATCCCCGGGCTGTGGCGCTGTCAAACGGACCTGCTGCTTGACGCTCTGGGATTGCTCGTTCAACCGTTTGGGCTTCTGCTGCTCCTTGGTTTCTGGGGGGGCGTCGCTGCATTCAATTTCCGGCGAGTGCTCGTCGTAGGGCCACTTGTCCGCATCCTCTTTGCCGAGGCGGCGGTATGGTGGACACTCTCGATTAGTGCCTCGGTAGTGGTTCGCAATCCAACCAGCATCATCGAAGGGGCCGAGTACCTGGGCATTGCGGTGAGTTGGTCGACGGTTCTAGCTTTCTTCTGGCGGCAACGTGGGGTGGGGGCACCAGCGTCGCGGAGTAGCGCGCCGAGTTCGCCCGGGTTGGACACGGATGCGTCGAAGTCGCAGCCGTATCGGCAACCTCCTGAACCGACACCGCGCTCTCGAGCGCGTGAGTCGGTGTGGCCATTGTCGATGTTACGTCAAGGCCTTCGGCGGTTCAACGCGATGCGAGCGACGGTCCGGGTTGCGATAGTACTCACCATTGCGGGCCTAGCTGTGCTCGTCGTGAGCGCGCTCGTCCTTTTTTCCGGAGGCGCGACGGGTGGGCTCGCACTTCCGTTGCTGCCAGCTGCTGCAGCGTGGACGATGGCGATTGTGCTGCGTCACCCGATGCCGAAGCTCGGGGGAGACGCACACGCGTCCGCTTCGCCGCGCCGTTCGCTCCGGTGGCTGGGAGCGGTGGCGATGCTGGGTGTTTGCACGTACCTGGTGTTGACCCTCGTGGTCACCATGTCCGACTCAGACAGCCCATGGCGTATCCCCGGTAGGCTGGGCGCGTGGGGGTTCGCACTGAAGACGGCGCCGATGGCGACGGACGAATGCTTGGTGCACCGCGTGGCGCGCTACGGTGGCGCACCTAGCACCATGGACAGAAGTTCTGCCGGTACTCTTGGTGAAGCGATTGGAGATTACTGGGAGGAGGAACCTGGAAGAACTGCTAACGGAGAGCTTATCGAACGTGGACGGAGTGCTCTCCCTGCTATCGAGCGCGGGATTCGGAGTGCGATTCGCGGTGAGCATCGAGAGTGGCAAGCCCACCTCGTCGGCGTGCTGGAGCGAGTTGCTCGATGGCCCGAGGGTGAGTCTGTCGTTCGCGAATGGGCGAACGCAACGCCACCTCCGGTTGCGCAACGTGCAGTGAAGAAGTGGGTCAAGTGCATTGACGAGGGGCGACGGGAGGACATCGGCAAGGCCACGGACTCAAGTTGCCGCCCGATCCCTGGGAACATGAGCGGTCCTGCGTGGTGACTCCAACCGTACCAACGGATCAATGTCCTGTGCCTTGTCGGCGGCTACTGGCAGCGCTTGCCAGTGCTGCGAGCTCGTCTGCTCTGGCGACGTCTTTCATGAAACCATGAACTCCGTTTCGATACAGTTCCTCCACGCCTTTGCAGGCGTGGAAGTCACCGCTTCGGCACTCTCTTTCGTAGGTTTGTGGTGCGAAGCGGGCCAGGTACTCTGGGCGCAGCGCCGCCGACGAACCCATGTGGGCGAACAAGCACTCCAGTGTTTGCGCGTGGCCACATTCCTTGGCGGCACGATCGAAGTCACTGTAGTGTTTAGCAACAAGGGAGAGCGCGTGTTGCTCGTCCTTCGCGACGCCGGTGCCAAACGTGTACATCTTGGCAAGATCGAGGCAAGCGTAAGGCGGCGTTTCGCATGCTTTCTGACGTAGTTCGACCGCCCGTCGCAGATCCTGAGGTACACCTTCTCCGGCCTCGTAGCGCTGGGCCAACCTGAGGCAGGTCGGGCCAGCTCCTTGCTGGCATTCGGCCTCAGCCTTCAGGACGGATTGCTCCTCAGCGGTATTGATGGTTCGTATCGGTTGAGCGGGCGGTAGGACGCAGGGCGAGATGCCTTGGCGCTCGCATTCGCCCAGGACGTTTGCCCGCTCACGGTAGCGTTCGGCTCCAATAGGGTCCGACTGCTGCGCAGCGAAGCTGAGGCAACCCCGAGGAGAGCCCAGGTCACAGGCCTTCTTGCAGGATTCATGGTTCGCGAGTTCACAGCTTTTCTCGTAAGGTGCTGCTCCGTTGGCGCCGCAGAGGCGAGCCCAGGTGCTGTCGATGTCCGGATCGTACAACCTGCGACGCGGGGGTGACGCTATTGTGGTGGCCTTCTGCGCCGGCAAGCCGAGATGCTTCATCAGATCGGCACAGCGAGAGGCGGCGCCGAGGCAGGCGGAATCTGCGCCTTCCACACATGCGACTACCTGCGGACGCAGTTGGTCGAGGAGCGCTTCGATGGCCACGGCAAATCTCGCTCGCTCTGCTTCAGCTTGGTTCTCGGGCGAGAGCGCGGCCGGGAGACGCGGACTGGGCAGGGCATGATAGTCTGCTGGTTCAGTCTCATTCGCGCCTGAAGGCGCCGGTGCACTCCGCACGGCCGGTACATTCACCGCAATAGCAGCGACGCAAACGAGGGCGAACGTTGAAAGCGTCAACGCTGGCCACCAGCGGACAAACCAGCTCGTTCGTGCGGCCTTTGTCGCTCGTGCTGATTTGCGGCACAGTACACAACCGGTCGAGACGGCTGGATTGTATGCCAGGCCGTGTTCGTTGCACGTCGGCAGACCCTCGACCATCCTTGCAGTCTACAACGTCTGTTCGAGCCGTTCATCGAGATTTGCTTTGCAGAAAGCGATCGTCGCGTCGGGATGGTGACGATGGGGCTGACCTCTGAATCGCCCATCCGGGCCACTGCGGCCGATTTCCCGCCACGCTTCTCTGCGGGCCGTCACCCCCTGACCACGTCGCCCGATTCGACCAGATTGTTCCACTGGCGTTCGAGCGCGACGGCGTAGCCCTTGTCGTGCAGCACCACGCCGACCTCGATGTTGCGCTCTTGGGCTCGCCCGGTGAAGTTCGCGGAGGTGATGAGGACGTGCTCGTGGTCGACGATGAGACACTTGGCGTGCAAGCTCGCGAACGAGCGTGCATCCGCCGTGCGCGGGTCGTAGTACATGCTGAGCGCGCAGTCGTCATAGGGCCAGTGGATTTCCCGAAACAGGCTTAGCACCTCGGCCGCGAACGCATCGGAGCCGGCGAGCTTGGCTGCGCGGAGCGGCTCCAGACGCGACTTCCTGGACTTGTCGCGCTTGAGCTGCTGTTCGAGGCGGGCACAGAGCTGCTCGATGTCCAGGAAGAGACGCACGGTGACACCGTGATCGAGCATGGCTCGGCGCAGATGCTGGAAGATGTTGGCGCCCTTGTCGAAGCTGTAACCGGCGATGGTGATTTGTGAGCGGGCCTTCGCGATGAGCTCTGGGATCACGATCTTGGTGTAGCGGGCGTAGCTTGGGCCGGCATCGGAGCCAGACCAGACCAGCTCAAGCGGAGCCTTGGCTGCACGTCGTCGCTCGGCGAGGACCGCGCGCAGCACGCCTAGCAATGCGTCCCGTTCGAGGCCCTGGAAGGGGGCCATAGGCCGACTCAGGTGCCCGAAGCTCTTGTAGGTCAGCGACTCGAGTGTGAACGGCAGCCGGAGCTCGCCTCTGGCGACGAGGGCGGCGAGCTGGCGCAGGTCGTCGGTCGAAACCTCAGACAAGGCCACGGCGTCGTCTGTCGCTTCGGTGTCCGCTGGCATCGCACTACAAGGCTTCGCCGAGGAAGGCGAGGGTAGGGTCGTTGACCATGGTGGGGATGACGAGGGCACGGTCGAGGTAGCCGTTGAAGCGCTCGCACGAGGGTTCAGCGACGTAGAGGCAGCCGTGGCAGGCGGCGCCTTCGAGGTAGCGTTCGGTGGGGTCGGGGGCGCCCTCGCGGGGGGCGTGCGCCGCGCACACGGGGTCGTTCGAACAGAGGCGGCCCATGTCGCAGGCTCGTTTGAGGTGGCTCGCAATCTTGCGGCCTTGTTCGACGAGACCGCCGAGGGTGCCTTCGGCGCCGGCCGAGCCCGTCATGATCAGGATGGCGGCCATGGGGGTGGGGTCCGTCGCGGGGGCGCAGTAGATGCGTTCAGCGAGCGATGCTGCGGCGTAGCCACACTCTAGCGCCAGCGCGCTCATGAGTAGGTGCGACAGGGAGTGCAGCATGAAGTACCGGACGCCGGGAAACAGGGAGAGGTCGGCGTTTTCGCCGAACTGCTGGCGGTAGCCGTAGAGCAGCGCTTGCGCGCGTTCGACCACGGCTGGTCGCTCTTCCCAGGCTTTGACCCGTGCTTCGTCGAAGCGAATGAGCACGCCTTCGCCAAAGATTTCGGTGGCAGGAAGCCAGTCTTGGCTGAGCGTCAGGGCGGAGAGTTTGGCTTGCTCCGAGTAGGTGCCCTGAAGATCGGCGGTGGGAGCGCTGAGGCGAGTGAAGCCCACTTGAGCGGTGACGCGACGGAGTTTCTTTACGAGCGTGATGTCGGCGATGACGCTGGGCAGCTTTCCTTCTGGCACCATGCGCGACGCGAAGAAGTCGACCTCGCGCGGGGGAATTTCTGCGGGGACCTCCTTCTTAGCGGTCAGAAACTCTTTGTATTCGGCGGTGCGCAGGCCTTCTCTGGCGACTCCCTGGCCGCCGTGGATCGCGTTCACGGTCGCGGCGATTTCGGCGTCCGAAAAGTCTGATGCGGGCTTGCCCGTGATCGACGCGAGCGCGATGTCGATGTCTTCGAAGAGAGAACGCGCCTGTGCTGCCTTGGTGGCATCAGTGCTCTTCTTCAGCGACGGCCACAGCTTGGCCGAACCAACGGCTTTCTGTAGCTCGCGCCCCTTCTCGGGGATTGAGAGCGCGCTCACCGTCTGGGCGAAATAGGCGTTGCTGGCGGTCCGCGAGAGTAACTGCAGGTGGTGGTCACAGGTGACGTCTGCCTGGCGGCCGAGCCACGGCCGCCGGCCGGCGCAACGGGGGAGGACCTTGTCACCGCGGGCTTCCGACAGGTGGCGCCATGCCTGGCAGGCATCGCACTTGACCACGACTTCGGAGAAGTCGCCGGTGCCGCCCTCTCGGAAGTACAGATCCTTGCCGTCGCAGCGGCTGCCACCTTTGTGGACGAACCAGTTCCAGGGGAACTCGTCGAGGTGCCCGTCACGACAAGACGCCACGAAACGGATCGGTACGCAGGTGCCTACTCGCGCGCGGGAACATTGGTGTCGATACTTGCCGCCTTTCTCTTCGAGGCCTTTGCGATGACACAGCGCCTGGCAATTCTGGCAGACGAACCAGGCCGGGAACTCAGCGACGCGAATGCCATTCCAAGGCCCGGCGGCATCGTCGGTCCCTGCCGGGCCGGTTAGGAACGGCGCGCCTTGGGCTAGGTTGAGGCCCAGAGCTTTCACCCGCGGCAGGACGGCGTCGCGCAGGCGCTGCTCATCGACGGTGGGCCGGGGCTGCTTGGCGTCGTAGCGCCAGTAGTCGAGGCCGCCGACCAAGACCGCATGATCGACCAAGTCGACCATCGCGCCGGGGCCGAAGGTCGTCACCAGTTGGCTCAGACGGATGCGGCCGTCTGGCGGGCGGTACTGGTTCTTCTTCCCTTGCTTGGCCGCCATCAGTCGCCTCCCTTCTGCCCGTCGAAGGGTCCGAGAAACTTCACCACCCAGAGATGCGAAGTCTCTTCCACGTCGCGCATCGAGGTGGGCGCGCAGAAGCGGCCCTCTGGCGAGTTGCGATCGGGCGCGTTTTCGTCGAGCACCTGGAACAAGAGCGGGGTGCCGCCGGATTTCTCCTTGTCGAACTTCGAGTAGCGACGTTTCACAGGTTCGTCCTCGCTCGACTTCATGAGTGTTTCCCACGTCTCGACCAGGTTCCGGCCGCGCTTTTTGACCTGAGCCACCAGTTCTTCTTCCTGCGTTCGTGGCATGCCGGGTTGTCGTACGGCGCGGGCGGCTAGCGCATCGAGGGCCTTGTCGATTTCGGGCTTGTGCTTCGCAACGCTCATCACCCCGGCTGCCGGCGTCATCTCGTCGTCGACGAAGCGGGCCATTGATACAAGGGTGCCCGCCAGGCCGCGATCGAGCGCGGGACCAGAAAACGGCGTCACACTCGTCGCTTCGACATTGCGGTAGAAGGCCTGATGGTAGTGGACGAACCGTTCGTAGTGCGAGCGGTCGCGCGGCTTGTGCATGTTCATACAAGTGATGACGAGTCCGGGTCGATCGTCGGGGCGCCCGACACGGCTCGAAGCCTGGATGTATTCGGCAGTCGTCTTGGGTTGCCCTGCGACCACCATTAGGCCCAAGCGATCGATGTCGACACCGACCGAGATCATGTTGCTTGCCAAGAGCACGTCGACGTGGCCATCGGTGGAATGTGCCTGGTGGAGGCGATCTTTCGACTGCTTGATGATTTCGGTCTTCTGGCGACTAGTGAGTTCGACAGGCTCGCCCAGTTTCCGATTCTTGAACCACGGGTGCCGCCCCTGATAGTCGAGCGGTTGAAAGTCTTCGGCCTGTGAGCATCGACTCAAGAGATCGTCCTCAACGATGCGCCGCATGCCGCCGAGCTCGCGGAGGCTATTGAAGTAGCCAGCAACCGTGGTGTAGGCGTCCTTGGCGTTGGGCTCGCCCTGACCATCGACGAACTGCTTCAAACCCGCCGCCAGCAAACAGCGATAGACTCTGAGCAAGATCGCCTTCATTGCGCGCCCCTGCGCGGCAACGCCCAGATAGAGCCGCCCTGGCTTCTCGGTGTCGATGCGGGAGAAGTAGGTGTCCATGGCGTTGACCGCGGGAGGTGGGAACACGCACACGTCGGCCGCCTGCCGACCGTAAAGCGACTGCATCTGCTCGGTCGCGCGCCGTACTGTCGCCGTGGCCGCGATCACCTTTGGGCCCACTTTCCGCCCGTCCAGGTCCTGTTGGCACAAGAAATCGATGGCGGTCTCGTAGAGGCCCACCATTGTTCCGAGCGGTCCGGAGATGAGGTGCAATTCGTCTTGAACGATGAGCTCAGGAGGCAGCGCGCCTTGCGGAAGCGCGGTAGACCCCTTGGGAAGCGTCTTGCCGTCTGTTGCGTTGAAGAACTGACGCCCCAGGCGTCCGCTCACCTTGCCGAAGAGCTTTCCCGTTTCGCCGCGCCACGGGATCATCGCAAACTTGTCGACCGTGCCGATCAGAAAGCTCGGGAGCTCGCGGTAGATCTGTTCATCGATGAAGAGCACGGGGATCCCGTCGGGGTGATTCGCGGCGCAGAACTGGCATTCGCTGTTGAGGCAGGCAAGATGCAACTCTTCGGGATTCTTGCTGGTGAGCTTGCCGTCGGTGCGCAGCGACAAGCTGCCTGGCGTGAGCTCGGTGCCACACCAGGGGCAATCCACGAGCGGAGCCGGGTTGCCCCCAGTCTTCGCCTGATACTGCGTTACCAACTTTTGCACTTGAGCCATCGTGTTCGCTGTGGCGGACGTGCCGACCCACAGCCCTACCGAAAAGCGTTCCGGCCCAAGGCGCCGCGGATCGTCGCGCCGCAAGATCTCGAGCGCGCAAATCAGTGCAGCCGCGCGTCCAAGCTGGTCCAGCGTGAGTAGGCGGAGCGTGTAGCGCAGGATAATCGCCACGCCGAGCCCGCGATGCGGCGTGTTCTGCGCACCGAGGCGGCGCAGAACCAGGGTCGTCGCGATCACACCCAGGTACGCCTCCGTCTTACCACCGCCGGGAGGAAAGAAAATCAGTTCGGCTTTGTTGCGATCGGCATGAAGCGGGTCGACCAGTCCACGTAGGTTCAGCAGCACGAAGGCCAGCTGAAACAAGCGCCAGCTGGGTTCCTGATCGGGGCGTTTCTTGCGCGCTGCCATCGCCATTGCGCGATTGGCCAAACAGAAGGCGTCCCGCAGCTCCTCCCTTTCACCGAGTAATTGGATGCCGTCGCGGATCCTGTCGCAAGCGCGGTCGGCGCGATCCAGCAGCTCTTGCTGTGCGTCCCGCCGAGTGCCGCCACCCACGTCGATCTCCCGCTGGTCGACGATCCATTGTGCGTACGCCTCGGGGAGGCGGCCGAGGTGCTCGTGCACCTCCGCCTCGTTGTTCAGCTGTGCCAGCCGTTCCATCGACACCGTGACGCCAGGTTCTGAACGCGGCACGACGCGTCGGACTTCGTGCCGCGGCAACCAACACGTCGCGACGCGGGTCACTGGACCGTGCCCCACATGCTCTTGTGCAGCCACCGATACCCCATGCCCCACGCCGTACTCAAGGACGTCGCGGTATTGCAGGTCGCCGATCTGATCGTCGAGGTCCTGAGCGCCCTGTCCGGTACGATTCGGGCGCCCGAAGAATCCGCTTTCACAGTGGAGCTCGAGCTCGACCTGAAACACATACGCTGCGTCGCGGTAGCCCTGAGCTTCGGCGGCCCGTCGATTCACGAGGAACACAGACACTGCCCGTGTCCCATCGGGAACGCCTGGCACACCCAACACCTGCCGCACTTGGCCCTCGAGCCTCAGGCCCCGACCTTCCCGAACCGCGATGCCATCGCCCTCGAGCGAACCGTCCGTCAGATCGAGTCGCTCCGTCACCGGGGGCACCGGCATCCGCTTCCAGATCTTCCGCGCCCGATCCGTGCGCGGCGGCTCTTCGTCCACGCGTTCGTAGTTGGCGTAGCGCACGGTCGCTTCGATCGTGCGAACGTCAGCCGGTACGAACACCGTGAGCCCGATCGAGGCGGGCATGAAGCATTTGCGCTTGGGCTCCGGTGATGCGCCGCCCGTCTCCTCTTCTGTCTCGTCGCTACCTACAGCGAGCTCTTCGTTCGCCTCCTCGTCTGCCTCGCGCCCGGCGTGCGGGGCAAGGAAGCCAGTCAGATACCAGCGGCTCGGTGGCAAACGGAGCTCTTCCTGGACGTCGGCTCCTTCCCGACTGTTTGCGTCGGCCAGTCCCCGACGAAAGGGACCGATGAGATCGGCCTCAAGGGCCTTGAGTATGTGGCTTCGAGGAGCCGTAAGTGCGGTCATGCTTGCTGGTAACTCCGGACGGTACTGGCTGGCGCTGGTGGCCACCGGCAATCATCGCCCGAACCGCAGGTCCGCCAATGCCTTTGCAACGCGACCCGCATCGTCGATGACAGAGAATGTCACATTTTCGATCGCGACTTAGCCCATCGGGCGACCAACATCAGCCGTGCGAGCGCGGTCCACGCCGCAGCGGCTCGGGATACACGAGCTCCCGGTGCAACTGCTCCGCAACCTCTTGGGGCTCGCCCAGAACAGCGACAGTGCGCGGCTCCGTCAGGCAGAGCGAGTTCGCCTCGAGCCCGCGCGTTCGACGCAATCCCTCGAGCGTCGGCTCGCTGCCGAGATCGGAACGCAAACGCGCCGCCAGGGACTCCTTCGCGATGGCTAAGCGAGCATCGTCGAACGAAGACGCGCGAAACAACCGCTTTGGCGCTTCGTTGTTGTCGGAGAGGTGGACGCACACGCTCTTGCGTTCCGGACACACCAGCACCAAGCCGACGTTTGCGCCTTCCGCGCGACCCGGGTTCGGCATGAACTGGATCAAGCTTTAGTAGCCGCGTTCAGGCATGCTTCCTGCCCTCGTCGAAGGGTAGCATTGGGAAGAGGCGAGCCGCGCGAGTCGGGGATTTCGATGCCGATTTGCGCCGGCTCTGAAGTCGCTAACTAAGACCTATCCGCTAGCAGAGCTGCTTTAGAATTAGCTTGTTGATGGAGGTGTTCTCCTCGGCTGCCTGAATCGCTAGACGCTGGTGCAGCCGGGGAGGCATCCGGAGACGCAGCTCACCCGAAAACTTCTTCTCTGACAAGGCGACAGGAGGAGTCTCACCGGTCTCCTTCATATCCTCCAGAACCTGCTTGACGACGTTGACGATGCCCTCCAGGGCCTTCGTACGATCCTCGTCGAGCCAGCTGAGGCTAGGCATCTCAGCACACAGCCCGACGAACTCCTGGTCCTCTTCGGACCAGACCACTCGGTAGGTGTAGCGATCAGCCAACTGAATCATCTTCATCCTCGTCTTTTGGTTCCTTCAGTTTCAGCTTGTCGATGGCTTCAAGCAACTGTCTCACCTGGTAGTCCTTGGCCTTACCGTCCTTGTTCTGGAGGTTCACCCGCGGGTCACCGGGCCATGGCATCTTGAAGATGTGGTGGCTGGTGCCCTTGTTTCGAGGTTTGCCGAAGTGGTGCGTTGCCACCTTCACGGCATCCAAAAAGGAAATCCCTTTCGGATTCGCCCGCATCGCGGCTTCGAGGTCCTCGATCTTGGCCATGGAGCGGTGTCTATATTGACACCAGTCTAACCCAAGTAAAGGCGGCCGCAAGAACTAGTTGCGGCCTTTCACGCGGCTCAACTTGCGCCGCCCTTCGATTCTCAGTCTGAAGAGCTGGGAAGGCCGCTGCACGCGCTACCCCAGTCCCAAGCTTCCTTGGCCTGAAGGCTTCTTCTTCCCGCGCTTCGCCGAGCGCTCGCTGAGCGTCGCCGCAGCCTTCGGAGGCTTCGCCAGTTTCTTCGCAGCCTTCTGCTTGCCCCCTTTCTTCGGACCGCGACCGAGGGCGGCTTCTTTCTTGGCGCGGTCGGCGTTGAGGACGAAGAGGCGATCGATGACTTCGTCTTCGAAGGCCTGCAGGGCGGCGCGGTCATCGTCGGACTTGAGGCAGTAGGGGGGCACGACGATGTCGGACCAGCCGACCAGGTCGGGGTCACTCGAGCCAACACCGGCGAGCTTTCGGGTACGCCCGGAGAACCGCGCGGTCCATGGCTTCGTGGAGCTCGCGCAACGCGAGGATGCGTGCGTCGGCGCAGTGGGGGTCCTTCAGCGCGTTGTACGTCTTCGTGAGGCCTTGCTCCGTGTCGACCATGTACTTGGCGCGCGCGGCGTAGAGCTGCTGGCTGAGAGCCTCGAGCTCGTCGATCACGCCGCGGGGATCGGGCTGGGGGAAAGGGAAGGTTTCGAAGCAGTCGGAGGCGGCGTAGCGAAGGTCCGTCTTCATCGACGACGAGAGTAGCCAGGCCCAAGCGTTGTGGATTCTCGACTGGAGAACGGCGAATGCTGTGTGCGTCTCGATGGGGAAAACGTAGAGGGTGTTTGCAAAGATCTGGAAGTCGGGAGGAAAGAGAAGGTTAGGTGCTTGCTTGTGAAGAGCGTCGCGAGGCATCTCGAGAGCGGGGCGATCGCGGCGTCGAGAGCGGGCGTGGAGCGGCCGAACTGCCACCAATATTCCTTTCGGCGCCTACCGTCTGGGTTGTTCTTGAGCTTGTCCCGCTCCGGTTTCACTTTCTCGCGCACAATGGCGATGAGGTCCGGCCAGCGCTCCGCCTCGGTCAGGTCCACCTGGCCAAAGCTGATGACGTAGCGATCGTGACTTTGCGTGGGGCTGGTGTTGACCTCCTCCCCTCCGAGATAGGGGAAGATGGCTTCCGCGTTGCGCACGTTGCGAGCGATGAGCTCGTCGCGCTCGACGGGGGTCAGCGTGAAACCCATGCCGAGAACGATGCTCCCTTGAAAGCTCGCGTCTGCGTTGGCGCCCAGCTTTATGGGATCCGCTCTTTCCGGTTTCGGCCGCAGGCGCGAGTTGATCGCGGCCACATTCCGCCCGTCGAGCTCGAACCGAGCGTCACGTGCAGGGCGGCCGTGAAGTAGGTAAACCACCGATACGGTCACCGCGGCTTCGCCGGGCCACGGTAAATTAGTAAGCGCCGAGGTGATTTGAAAGCCTCGCTGAGCAAGATACTTAAGACCGGAGGCACGCGTGTCGACCTGGCCGATTGTGTTGGTGGCGATGAGGCCGATCGCGCCGTGCGCGCCAAGCAGCATGGCGGTTCTTCGGAAGAAGTGTGCGGAGAGATCGGCGTTACCATGAGCACCTTCGTGAATGGCTTGGAGCCACGACAAGTACGCGGCGCCCACCGCATTGCTCATGCTGTTCTTTCCCGCGAACGGCGGATTCCCCACGAAAGCGTCGACCATCGCGGCACCCTCGACTTTCCCGCTGTTCAGCGGATCGGGCCGCTCGAGGTAGAACACCTCAGGAAACTCGAGCATCCAGTGGAAGGGGACTTGAGTTTCGTAAAGCTCGGCTTGGAGCTTCTTCAGGTCAGCTTCAAGCTCCTCTTCACGCGCGAGGTCATCGGCGGTGAGCCAGGCGTGCACGAGATCGAGGCGGCGGTCGCGCTCTTTGTCGCGGTCCTTGTTCGTGGCATGGGCGAAGAAGGCGCCGACCACCAGGTCTGCAATGAGACGCGCGCGGCGGGTGGCGTCGAGCGCGTCAGCAAGCAAGCGCTCTTTCGCCCGCGAGGCCTCGGCGCTTGGGTCGGCGGAGAGGGCTTGGATCTGCTGGCGGATGGCGACGGCTTCGTCGAGGGCCTGCTGGAGCGCGACGGAGGTGGTCTCGATCTGTTCGCCCTCGTGGCCCGCTTTCCAGTGAAAGGCGCGGATCTGGTCGAAGCTGAGGCCCACGAGCGAGTCGCCGTGGCGGAGCGCGTGGTCGACGAAGGTGAAGGGCTCGTTCTTGGCCATGGTGACGAGCCAGATCGAGAGGCGCGCGAGCTGGACGGCGTAGCGGTTCTTGTCGACGCCGTAGAGGCAGCGCTCGGCCACCAGGCGGCGCGCGTGGTTGACGACGTCTTCGTGGGCGTCGGCGAGGAGCTCGAGTTTGGTCTTGGCGCCGCCCGCCGGGGTGGGACCGATGCCTTTAAGCGCGGCGGTTTCTTCCTTCGCCTCCCAGGCCAGGCGGCCACCACGTGGTCGGCCAGGTAACGGCAGGCCGCGACCAAGAAGGCGCCGGCGCCCATGGCGGGGTCGCAGATGACCAGGTTCAAGAGAGCTTCGGAGCGGCGGCGATCGCCCATGGTGCGGAGGAGCGGTGCGAGCGTCCTGTGCACGATGGGCTCGCTCAGGCTGCGCGGAGTGTAGTGACTGCTGGTGCGGCGACGCTCGGGGCCCGGCTGGATCACGAGAGCCCCGAGTTCGGCGCGCTCTGGACGCTTGCCGCTGAGCGGTGCGAGCGCCTCGAGCGCCGCGTCCGCCGTCTTCGCGTCCTTCACAGCGGTAGCGACTTTTTGGGCGATCTTCTTGTCGAAGGCGAGCTCTTCCGCCAGCCACGCGGCGCGCCGCGCCACTGGCACCGCGAGCAGCCGGCTCGCCTGGACCCACACCCGCGGGGCGCGGGGTTTGCATACGCCTTCACGCAACGCGGCATGCGCAGGACCTTCAACGACCTGTGCCGCGCTGCCCGCGTGGAGGACATCGTTACCCGCAGCATCTCAGGTCACGCTCACCGAGCGTATGCAACACCACTACTCGACAGTCCGAGGTGACGAGCAACGAGCGAGCATCGCAAAAGTCATCGATCTGATGACCGCCCGCGAAGCCCGCACTTCGGGCGAAAAAGGGACCCAATCCGGGACCCCCACCGCGCCCGAAAGCCAAAGCACTCCGAACACTAACAACGCCTCAGAGGCACCAACCGGTGCAGCCAGCGGTACTCCAAATGGTACGCCACCGATTTCGAGTGGTACTCCCCAACCGGCCGGACGCACCCAGAGCGTCCAACCCACCCCGCAGCCAAGGCCGTCTGTCGACCCTCAACCCCTAAAGAAGGAGGTCATCTGATCATGCAGCCCGCACCAAGCAACAAGGGTTGCCCCGCCACCTCACACGTCCACAGTCACGTCCAAATCCTACGGTCCACGACGAGCACCCTTGGGCCAACGCCCGCAAACCGATCGGAACATCAGTACCCGTTCGCAAGCGGCGAGTACCCGCGGTCGCAGCGCTTTTCGGCAGCGAACCACCCGCCCACGGAGCTTTCAAAGCACCCGGGGCAAGTGGGGTTGGGGCCCCACGCGCAGCAGCCGCAGGCGCGAAGCGCCGAGGACAAAGAAATAAGTGAATGCCCACCCAGTCGACACATTGCGGGCCAATAGCGAAGTCTCGACCCCTCACTTGTGAGGGGGTTCGAGACGTAGCGGCCCCACGATGGTCTCCGTTACGGGGTGGGCGCAGTAGGATTTGAACCTACGACTTCAACCGTGTGAATTCTTCTGCGCCGACGACAGGCACCGCCAGCGCCTGACATTTCAGCGACTTGGGGGAGGGGAGCACGACAGGTGACGACGCCTGCCGCCGCAGGAATGTGTGATCTGGAGTGTGATCTCCGGGAATCAGGTCGCGCGTCGCCGACCGGGTGAGCTCCACAGCAACCTCCCATCATTGAGCAGTCTGCATCTCTGAGATCATGCGGCGCACGTTCACGTACCAGTACTTGCCGACCTTAAACGCGCCGCCAAGTTTACCGTCCTTCACCAACCGGTAGGCTTCATGGCGATCGATGGAGAGTATCTCCCGGGCGGCGATCGCGAGAGGTACTACGGGAGGCAATTGCTTGATCGGCGCGCTCATTCTGGGCCGCCAGTCTTGCGTGCCTTCCTGGTTTCATCGAGCGTGATCTGGATCGTCTTCATCGAGCACCTCTTTCTTGATACGATGATCATGAAGAGAATAACGGCATCGGGGCTGAGGGACACTGGGCAAAGTCGACGAGAGGGTCATCATTCGCTGCATGAGTTTTCTTGTCGTGAGTCCTAAAGGGATGGATCTTGAAGTTCGCGAAGGTGCTGGACGACGGCGCGCTGCGGGACGGCATGCGGTTGGTGTTCCAAGAGGACAGCTATTGGCCCCAGGTCGCGTCCACCACCGGAACGCTGTTCCGAGTTCCCGGTCCGCGAGGCGTGACTGCGGCGGCCAGTACAGGTAATTCCGGCTCGTGACGGCCAACTCAGCGACAGGTGAAGCAAATCGTCGGTGACACCAAACCCTTGCTGCTTCCAGCGCGAGCCATGCGCCGTCGTGACTCTCGCGTTTCTGGCGGGGTCTTGCGCTGCGGTCGCCGCTGCTCGCCTCGCCTGCTCGGTCATGGGGCACCGACGAATGCGTTTCGGGCACGGGGTCGTCATCCCACGTGCCGCGAGTTATTGGCGTTAAGTCGCTGTAATTAATACTACTGTTCCGGCAAGTGTGACCGGATCGGGTCGTCCTTGATCGTAGGTTGCTTCTGGCGGCGGTGGCCGTCAGGAGGAACGGACATGAAAATCGATTCACTGGATGAGCTGAAGGCGGCGTTCGCACGGTGGCGAGCGAG
>JAICQQ010000249.1 GCA_025937785.1 Polyangiaceae bacterium | reverse complement strand
GGAGGATACCGCGCGACTCGAGTCGAACAAGAGCACGACGGCGCCAGGGAGCGCGACGATCAGCGAGAACACGCCGAACGCCAGCGCAACCGCGACCCCGGTGCTGCCAGGCAATCCGATGGCTGCGAAGAGCAGCGCGGCCGCGCCTTCGCGAATGCCCCAGCCAGCGAAGAAGCTCGGCAGCGAAGTCGAAAGCAAGATCAGCGGCCCAAGCCACAAGAGTTCGCCCGGGCTCAGCTCCGCGCCGACCGCGCGCGCTGACACATAGAGCTGCAACAAAATCAGGCCGATGAGCGCCAGTGACAAGGGTACGTGCACCAGCGCTTGCTTTGGCGCGAGCAACACTCGTGCGCCGTGCTTGACGAAGCGCGCCATGCCACGGCGTAACCGCTGGAAACGTTCGACCCTCACCACCACCAGCGTCACGACACAGGCGACCAGGCCGACGATCGACAGCGCGATGCCCAGGCGCCCGATGTCGAACACAGCGACTCCGAAACCGAAAGGCGCGGTAGCGAGCACTACTAACCACAGCACCACGTTCCCGGAGAGTCGATCGAGCGCAACGGCTTCGACAGCCGGCGCCCAGTCGGCCTCGTTGCTCTGTTTGGCCTGTCTCAACGCCCTGAGGCCGTCACCCACGATGCCCGTGGGGAAGATCTGATTGACGAGGACGGACAGAGCGTATTCCGTGGTGGCCTTCAACCAGCTCAACGGCAATCCCAGCGTCCGTGCGATGTGAGCGTAGCGCGCGCCGAGCACGGCGAGCTGGAGCAGGCTCAGGAGGAACGCGGCTCCCAGCCAACGCGTGTCGATGTGTTCCAACCGCGCGAAGACCTGCCGCGCATCTGCGAAGGCAAGGATCCCGACGAGCAAGCCCGCGCTGAGCAAGAGGCTCGTCCAGGTGAGCCCTCCCGCCCGGGGGCGGCCGGGTGCCACAGCTGCAGGCGCTTCGGTACTGGCGGTGGTCATGTTCGAGCGGCAAACGATCCCGCTCCAAGAGGGATACCATGAAACGTTCGAAGCACCCGGAGCTGCTAGATTGTGCTGAAGATGGAATTCGCCCTGCTCGTTGAAACCGAAACAAAGGGCTTCAACGTGAAGGCCAGAGGCGTGCGCTCTTCCGTAAAACGATCGCGCCCTTTGCCCGCTTTGCCTCGTTCCTGCGGCGAGACTTGGATGTCACGACCGGCCGACGTAAGCTCTACCCTTCCCTTATGTGATTGGAGTGTCGCCCAAGACCGCTGTGGTGGAGGACTTCGCGGTTCGAGCGGCGGCAACGGAGCGTTTGTTGAAGCAAGCACCAAGTCAGTCGTCCCGAGTGCCGAACGAGTCGGAGATCTGGGCGCTCTTGCTCGAGCTCGCCAAACGGGCGCGCACGGGCAATCCAGTTGCGACTCCGTGCGGCCTCCGATTGGACGACCTCGGGCGCCTGGAAAGCGTCCCCGCTGAACGAGGCTGGTTGCCCGAGACTGCGCAGACCTGGTTCGACACGTCGGTTCGGGGCGACCACGAGCTATTTCGGCTGCTCGAGCTTTACCTTCCGTTGTGCGTCGGCCCCGGCTGTCAACGATTCGTCCTCGGTCACCTCGGCCAATCCCTCGACGGACAGATCGCTGCCGCGAGCGGTGCCTCGCGCTATGTGACGGGGCCCGAGAACATCCGGCACATGCATCGCTTGCGGGCGCTGTCGGACGCCGTGGTCGTCGGTGCCAGTACCATCGCGTTCGACGATCCCGAGCTCACGACGCGCCTGGTTCCTGGGCAAAGCCCGGTGCGTGTCATCATCGATCCCCAACTCCGCTTGTCGCACGACCGCCGAGTATTCTGTGACGATCGCGCTCGCACGTTGCTCGTGACGTCCACGAACGGGCGTACGCCGTGTCACACTGCCAGGGGCGTCGAACTGATTCGAGTGCCGGACGCAGAGGGTCTCCTTTCAGTGCCTGCCATCCTGACGGAACTCGCACGTCGCGGACTCGAGCGTTTGTTCGTCGAGGGGGGTGGGGTGACCGTCTCTCACTTCTTGAGCGCGCAGGCCTTCACTCGCCTGCACATCACCGTCAGCCCCGTGTTCTTGGGCGCCGGTCGTCCAGGCATCAGCTTGCCGCCGATCCACGACATGAACGACGCTCTGCGTCCGTCGGTGCGCCGCTTCGACTCGGGCAACGACGTCCTCTTCGACTTCAGTTTCGCCGACCAACGCCAAGGCGGCACCTCACAGAATCACCAAACGTGACCGAAGCGCGTGCGTACTGGGTGACCGCGCCTGGCCAGGGAGAGCTTCGGTCCGAAGCGTTGCCAGCGCTCGGGTCGGACTCCGTGCGTGTGCGTACACAGTTCAGCGCCGTGAGTCGCGGGACGGAGTCTCTCGTGTTCCACGGGGTCGTGCCCGAAAGCGAATGGCAGCGCATGCGCGCGCCCCATCAAGCGGGCGACTTTCCCGCGCCGGTGAAGTACGGGTACTCGAGCGTCGGCGTGGTCGTCGAGGGCGAGGCCGCACTACGAGACAAGACGGTTTTTTGCCTTTACCCACATCAAGACCAGTACGTGGTGCCTGCGCGCTCGGTGGTCGTGGTCCCCGATGGCGTGACCGCCGCACGGGCGGTGCTCGCCGCGAACCTCGAGACTGCACTCAACGCCTGCTGGGACGCTCGGCCTCTGCTGGGAGATCGCATCAGCGTGATCGGCGGGGGCGTGGTCGGTGCGCTGGTCACCTTCCTCGTCGCCGGTGTGCCAGGCGTAGAGGTCGAGTTGGTCGATACGAACCCCGAGCGGGCTCGCGTCGCGCGCGCCTTCGGTGCGCAGTTCGCGCTGCCGGCTGCAGCACGCGGCGAACGCGACCTGGTCTTTCATGCCAGCGCCACGGAGGCAGGGCTGAGCACCGCGCTCGCCGTCGCCGCCAAGGAAGCCAGCGTGGTCGAGCTCAGCTGGTATGGGGACCGTCCGGTCACGCTCGCCCTCGGCGGCGCGTTCCACGTCCGGCGGCTCAAGTTGTTGGGTTCGCAGGTGGGTAGCGTGAGCCCGCGCGCGCGCCCCCGCTACTCGTACCACGAGCGTTTGAGCCTCGCGCTCGACCTGTGCCGTTCGGCAGCACTCGACGTGCTCTTCGAGGCAGACGTGCCTTTCGCAGAGCTTCCGGCCACCATGAACAGAATCATGGCACCCGGGGCCAGCACGCTGTGTCAGCGAGTGCGCTACGCGTAGCGGGTCGCGGACGGGTCGGGGTGCTGGGCTAAGCCCGCCCAGTCGTCGCCCGCTGGGTATGACGCTCGAGTCACACGGCGTGAAAGCAACGGGCCCCCTTGCCCCACGGGCCGGAAATATCCTACCGCTGAAATAACAGGGAATGGTCCGGAGCGAGCGGGGAGGTTCCGTGGCACGCCACTTGCTGCATTCAATGGTGTAGCTTGCTTGTCGTTACGGAGGTTGAGCAATGAAGCGTTACTTGTTCCTGGGCTTCGCCCTACTGGGTTGTACCGAAGACGTCGAGTCGACCGACGTGCGAACCACGGGCGTTTACCCCGAGTTCACCGTCACCGCGACCGGAAACGGGCGCTCGCGCGTCGAGGCGAGGCTGAAGGTCGGAGGCAACGACTCCAACACGTTCCTGGACCTGACCGGAGGCGACACTCTGGAGGTCACCGCCGCCGGCGAGACCAAGACGCTGGATGGCAGCGGTAACAGCTACATTGCCACGTTCGACGTGGATGCGGCCGGTACGGAGTTCGTGTTCGCTTTCCTCAGGGACGGTGACGACGATGCGCCGATGTCGGTCGTCGAGTTGCCCGAGCCGTTCGAGATGGAGGTGACCACGCCGGAAGTGCAGCGAACGGTCGACGATCTGGAGTTCACCTGGGAACCGGAAGGCGACGGTGACATTGGCCTGCAAGTCGACGGCGACTGTCTCTTCTTCAAGAATGCCGCCACGCCCGACGATGGTTCGCACAGCGTGCCCCCCGAGGACCTGGACCAGATCGGAGACGACGACGGCGAGGAGTGCACGGGCACCGTCGAGCTCACGCGAAGTCAGGGAGGAACCATCGACGATGCTTTCACCGAAGGTGGAGAGATCAGAGCGCGGCACGTCAGGAGCGATACGTTCAAATCGGTGCCGCCGCCCGAGGAATGAGACAGGTCGAGCTCCGGTCACCGGGAACTCGAGTCAGCTCGCGCTACCCCTGGGAGATCGACGCGGCGAGCGTGCATCACGAACCCGACACCCAAGCCGATGTGCAACAGTGAGTTCGGAATCACACCGGCTAGGCTCGTGATGATCCCCTGAACGAACGCTGCAATTTCGATCTTTCGACGGACGCGGTCGACCAAGCTGGGTGCGCGGCGGACCTAGCTCCCGGCATCGGTGAGTCGCTCGAGGAGCTTCGACAACGCCGAGAGGAGCACCGCCTGCTCGGACAGGTCTTGGGCGACACTGCCTGGCGGACGATCGCCCGACGCCCGTCGCTGCCTGGTGGCTTTGCCGAGTTGGTAACCGGCCTTGAAGTAGTGCCCATGCAACAGCCACGCATGGTCCGACAGCGCGTCTTCGAGCGTCAACCATGTCCGTCGCTGCTCCGCGGTCAGTGAGCGCTGAAACCGTTCGCTCAGCTCGACGAGCCGGGCGAGGAGCCGCTGGTAGTCGCGACTCTGCTCGAGACGGCTCAGGTGCAGGTGCCGCTGCTTGCCGGTGCCCGTGGACGACTTCGCTTGGGCACGGTAGCGCCGCCGATGCGACTGATGCACCCACAGGACCTGCTTCGTCGGAGCGCCAGAAGTCATTGTCAGGACGGGTATACTGTACATTAGTTCAGTATACGCTTCTCCGCCAAAACTGCGAGCGCGGCGTTCTTCGCTGCTTCTATGCTGGCGTAGCTCAAGGGCTTTGCGAGGACGAGCGGGACTAATCTGCCGCACGGCCGAAAGCGCGAGAGCTGCTCGAGATTAGCAGACATCAGCACGCGGATGCTGTCGGGCCAAGCCTCCAACCGTTCCAAGATCGGCAGCCCCGTGCCGTCGGGGAGCTCATAGTCGACGAAAGCGAGGTTTAGCTGCTCCGACGGCGCGAGCAGCCGCTCGAGCGTCCCCAGCGCACTCGACAGCGTCCCCAACGCAAAAACCGTAAACGTGGTCATGAGTTGCCGCGAGATCGCCCGCCGCACCAACGGGTCGTCGTCCACCACGAGGGCCAAAGGTCTCACCAGCCCTTCGGCCTTGGCGACGCGTGGACAGGTGAGGGCCGCCGCTCGCTGTGCTCGTCTGCTGTTCATCGATCTTCGTGCCCCGTGGGAGTTTCCCCAGACGCCTGGTTTCGAATCCCATTGTGCACATCACGCGACGCACGTCAAATAAGACGTGTCCTTATCAGACGTATTCTCGAAAACGGTAAGCCGACCTACAACCCGAAGCCCCTATGGGCGACGCACTAGCCGAGCGCTTCGGAAAACGCTGCCGAAAGCTCCGACACGAAGCGGGCATCTCTCAGCTCGACATGGTGAGGGACCACGGCTTCTCCCTATCTCACTATCAGAAGATCGAGCGGGGCTCCCTGGATCCGCGGCTGAGCACGATGCACAAGATCGCCGCATCCTTCGGCATCAGCTTGTCCGAGCTAGTGCGCACGCTCTAGCGTCGATAGGACGCGGCCCCCCCCAGGACCGCGAGCCACCCGGCTACAGGAAAACGACGATGCCACCCTGGACGCCGAACTCGTGCGCAGGGTTATCGTCGTCTTCGGTGGTGTTACCCTCGGAGTCGGTGTCCTCACCCGACGCGCTCAGCCCGTAGTCGATGGTCGGGCCGAGCGTGATCGCGACGTTGTCTACCGGCATGAACAGCAGGGGGGCTTCGATGCTCAGTGCCACGGCGCTGCCCTCCGACTTGCTCTCGTCGTCATCGTCCGACGTCGACGACTTCAGGTACGTGATGCCGGCTCGCGGCCAGATCCCGACCGACTCGCTGAACATGGCTGCGTAGCCCACGCGCGGTGAAAAGATGAACATACTGAGCGTGCCGCTGCTTTCGGTGCTCTCTCCCATGTTGGGCTCCAGCTTGCTGCTGATGCCGACGCGCGTATACGAAATGGCACCTCCGATGCTGACTCCTTGAGTCGGAAAATAGTCCAGGGCGACTCTGGGGATGCTGTAGGCGGTGACGAACCCCGCCATGGGGTTCGCGAGCAGCGTCAGGTTGTTATAGGTCGACGATTGCTCGCCGAATTCGCTCTCACTCGAGTGACGAGAATGGGAGAACCCCATCAAGCGTTCCGCCCCCAGGGCCAGCTGGCCTGCTTCGCCGGGGTCTGCCAAGGCTGGGCCCGAAACCAGTACACTCGCCGCCAAGAATCCAAGTCCGAGATGCTTCATTGTGCGCTCCAGGTTCGAGAAGGATAGTGGATGTGGACCGAGGTTCACTCGGCACACGCTCGACGGATCGCAGCAAGGCGTGTGCCCAGCGACGAACCCCGCAAATCAGCGCCCTCAGCGCTTTGCTGACTCGGAGTCGTATCCAGTATTCGACACCTGTGAAAGGTTTGTTGTGGTGCTGTCCGCACGGGGGTGGTCCGTTCAGTCGAGGCATCGAGCACAGTGTGCGGTGTGGTGCCACCAGGGTGGCACGGGTGCGGCTGGTAACGCTGCGTTAACACAGCACCGCGGTCGCGCAGACGCGGGTTAACGCGGATGCTTGCGTTAACGGTAGGGCAAGCATCCTTACGCGACATTCGTGTTCTGCGCTCGGTGCTCTGGACAGGTTCGGGTTCGCCATCGGCTCGATGATCCTGTTAGCTGCCGCTCATCTTTTTCTAAAATACGAAGCGCTCGCGGCCGCGTGAGGGCTTCAATGAAGTTAGTAATGTTTCATTGCTTAGTGCTTCGTGAACATTGGGCGTGCAGTTCTTGGTACGAGATTGACGAAGCGCGCGATTGGGTTTACCAACGGTCTGGTTCGCGTCCGTGCCTAGCGGGAGCAAGCGGCGGGCTCGACGTCACGAAGAACACGGAGGTCACGATATGGGGATGCGCCATTCATTGGGGCGACCAAAGCTGGTCGCGTGCGCGGGTGCCGCGCTTATTTCGAGTGCCTGCGGCTCTGCCGAAGAATTCGAAGAGTCGGGCGACGAAAGCGTCGCGCGGGTGCAGCAAAAAAGCGTCGCCACACCGGCAGCGGAGGACACGCTTGCGGTCTATGCGGCGCGCTGCGATGCGGCTACCGGCATCACCGTGCCGGCGTTCAGTTGCAGCGCGGCGCTCGAGAACCCTGCGGGCAACTTCTTCGCTCACATCGATCAGAAGAGCTCCATCGACAACGTCGAAGCCACCGTGTCGGTGGGTACCGCGGCTGGGTCCGCCAGAACACCCGAGGACGTGAGCGTCACGGCGAAGCGTATGGACGCCGTCGGCGGCAACATCGGGAGCACCGCTGACAACTTCAGATTCGCGTACGCTCAGCAACAGCTGTCGCCCTTCGCCGAGCCGGGTGCGGGAGCGGCGGAGGTCAAGATCGTCAACTACGAGAGCTCTGGCACGGGCGCGGTCGCGGGTTTGATGCTACGCGGACTGGAACAGGCGACTCAAGGCGAGATCGACGATTCGGATTCGCCGCACGCGCTGTTGAGCATCAGCCCCTCCGGTAACGTTTCGTTTCTCTACCGCGCTGCCAAGGGTGGGGATACGTCACCTGCGACGGTGGTGTTGGGACAAGGGTTCCCGCTCTGGCTCAGGCTCTCCTGGCAGAACGGTATCGGAACCAAGGCAGAGATTTCCCACGATCACGTCGAGTGGGAAACCGTAGGCATTGCGCCCATCTTGGTCTCCCAACCCGCGGCCAATCCGAACATTCACATCGGCGTCGCGGTGGCGGACGCCGTCATCAACTACGACCGATTCTACACGACCAAGCGCTGTGATGCGCCGTCGGCGCTCGGTCACAGCTGCGATCTCGGCAGTTCGTTCCAAGTCTTGGCGCGGACCGCCGACGCGATCGCGGTGGCAAACTGCAGACAATCAGGGCACATCGTCGACGATCGTTACGCCGACGTCGCGGTGATTCAGTACAATCGCAAAAATGGCGCGTTGTGTTTCTACCAGGGTGACCTCGAGGCGCCGGGCGGTGTCGACGGCAGCTGGGTGCACGCGCCCAGCGACCCCAACGGCACGTTCCCCTGGCTCGAGCCAGCCAAGACGCACGAAGGCAACTGCACGGGCTGTCACGACACGGGCGGCTTGATCCGTTCGCCATACCTCAAGCAAACTGGCCTGTTGCCTGGCCAGGGCGAAGGCTATGACAACAACGGCGTCAATCCGTTGCGCTACGTGGGCCATGCCTTCGAGAACGATCGGAGCTTCCGCGTGCAAGCTGCCAATGGCTCCATAGTGGGTGAGGGCGGGGTACCGGTCGTCGACCCCGGCCTCAATTGCGGCACCTGTCACTGGATGGCTGTCAATAACGTGCTCGGCGACGGCGGCACCACGCAGCGGTTCGCCTACCAGGCGACCTCGCCACAGCAAACTCCGGACAACTCCTTCGTGCCCGTGCGCAAGAACCCGGCGAGCGCGAGCGCCCCGATGTGGATGCGCCCCGGTTCGATCGCTTACGATCCCTTCGCCGCAGCGACGGCGTCCAACTACAAGGCGTGCGGCAGTTTCCTCCAGAGTCAGAGCTTCGATCTCGATTCCGGCGATTGGTTCGAACAGCCCGATCCGGCATGGGGCTGCCAGTTCGATCAGCACGGGCTGCCGTACCAATCACCCATTCAGGTGGCGAACGATCTGACGTGGGGCAACGGCGGCTCGAGTACCGGCGACTTGAACAACATCACCGTCAGCTCGGGGGCGAATACGGACATCTACGGAAATTCGGACACCGGTGTTTTTGCGAACACGTTCGTCACCGTCGATGGCCGGGCGATGGTCAAGGTGACCGGTCTCACGAACACCCACGAGTATGCCAAGGCTGGCGTGATGTTTCGAGCGAGCGATGCGGCCAATTCGCCGAACGTGATGCTGGCCCTCACCGCACAACACGGCGCGACTCTGCAGTATCGGCCCACGGTAGGCGCGGCCACCCAGACCGCCTACCTCGACAACGTGAACTACCCCATCTGGTTGCGGCTCGACAAGTCTGGCGAAACCTTCGTCGGTGCGGTGTCCACGGACAATCGCGCCAGCTGGCAACAGGTAGGTCAGGCCCTCACGCTCCCCGGCTACGCCGGTTCGAGAGTCGGCCTCGTGAACACGGCCCACACCAATTCCAATCAGCCAGGGCAGGCTCAGTTCGAGGCTTTCGATTACACGGAAGCCTACGGATGGTCGGGGCCCACCGATCCACACGTGCTCATGGACGCGAAGATCGGCAGCGCCACCGGCACCCGTACCGAATGGCGGACGCGGGAGTACATCACGGCGAGCGGCGGCGACATCTACGGTGGCGCGGACGATTTTCACTATTCGTTCACGACCTTCTCCGGCGACGGCGAGCTCACGACCACCGTGGAAAGCCTCTCGAGCACGGCCGCCTGGGGCAAGGCTGGCCTGATGATGCGCGACAACGCCGTCGATACGGCCAAGAACGTGTTCGTCGGCAAGACTCCGAGCGGGGTCACCTTCCAGTATCGAAACTCGAACACGACGGTAGTGACCAACGTGACGACGGCGAACCAGCCGATGTCGTTCCGGCTGACCCGAACCGGGAACACCTTCCGCGGCTACTACAAGGTGCAAGGTGCCGCATCTTGGATCTTGCTCGGAAGCTACGCCTTTTCGAGCTTCAACGCGAAGGCGCTCAGCGGCCTCGCCGTCAGCTCGGAGACCAGCGGCGGTACCAGCTCGGCCGTCTTCAACAGTGACAGAACCATCGAGCCCCCCGGCTTCGTGTGGTTGGCTGGCACTCCAGCGCCCGATCCCGTTCCGGCCCGGCCGTGCGACGACCTCTGCACGGGAGCGACCACGTTCACGTTCGGCAACAACTACCAATCCGGGGCGCTAGGCACGGGCGCGATTTGCCGAGAGACCACGGAGCCGGTCGCGGGCGGCAACTGCAGCAACGTCGCGAGTGGTCGGACCTTCCAGGTCAACGGCGTCTCGAAGACCTGCAATGGACAGAACTGGTCGAGTGTGCCGGCCGCGCGCAACGGTGGCTACTGCGTGCAGCTGTCCTCGGGCAACTGGTCGACCGCGGCGTTCACTGTCTGGCGCTAACGGCGCCTGCACTCGCCGAGCACGAGCCCCTCCGCTCGGCGACTCCGAGCCCCTTGCCTGGCCGAAGCGCGCTCTCGTCTGGGAGTAGACTTCTTGCGTTGTCGTGGAGAAACGGCGAAGCGCAGTTTCTCAGGCTCGCTCAAGATTGCCCGGTAGCGAGCACCAAGGCGCCCTCGAGCGGCCTTCCACAGCACCGATGAGGCCGAGCTGCGGCTGGTAGACGAGCAGAACGTCATTCTGGCCCCGCCTGCACGCGGGGTTTCCGGCAAATCATCCGCCTGATTACACCGACAATCTCGACTGAATGTGGCCAGTTGGATTCGAGAAGGAGCTCTACGGGGGTGTCAGGGTCGGCCTTTTGAAGGAGCGCGATGAGTACTTGTGCCGTCATGTTCGATGGGTACTCATCCGCCGGCGCCCACGTTGCCGAGACATGAGACATCGATGCCCAGACTACCTTCGCGCCGGGGCAGCGCGCGATGGCTGATTTGGAGCACGATGTCCGTGAGGTGCTCGAGGTCGAGATCGCGATTGGGAGGGGATGTGTCGCCCGACGGGATGATCAGTGTCCAGGAGGCGCGGGCGACGGATTGTCCGAAGAGCGACGTGTTGGCGGTGGGTCCAAAGTCGTTCACACCGGTTTGAATCACGGCTTTGCTGGCTGACTTAACGTCCCAGCCGACGATTTCTTCCGAATCGCAGCGGCGCATGACCGAGGCGCCTTCCACGAGGATCTCGATGTTTGCCTCGTCGTCGCCTTGGAAGTCTCCGACCAGTTGGGCTTTGACGCTGGAAATCTTGTCGTCGCAGACGTTGGTGGACCAGAGGCCGTTGCTTGGCATGAGGTTGGTGGAGAACTGGATGCGCACGCTGCCGTCGCTTTCTATAGTCTGGTTGGTGAGCAGGGTGCGGCGAAAGAGCTCAGCTGCGCTCAGCTCTTCTCCCGTGACTCGATCCTTGCGCGGCCCCGTGACACCGAGCATTTCTCGCAGGGACACCTCGGTCGAAAACTCTTGGGGGACGCCGAAGGCGCTCGTGTATTCGGAGAAGATGCTCTGATAACAAGCGCTGAGGCGGTCGATCTCCTGGCTGTTGAACGCGCCGAGCACTGCACGCCCGAGGGCGTTTCCGAGCGGAGTGTTGATCTCGTACTCGAGGGCGCGTCCCGCCCGGTAGAGCCAGCGCTGGGCGGTGGCCCTGGAACGGAGGGCGGAAAGAGCCAGGTGGTCTTGCAGCACCCGCTGTAGGGGATCGGTGGCCGAGCTCTCGGAGATGCGGGCGAGCGTTCGCTTGCGTTCCAGATGGACGCGCCGGGCGGTGTCGAGTGCGTTGGTGCGGCGCACGTCCGCCTGAGTGATGGCGAGGGCATCCTGTGCGATTTCTAGCTCGAGCTGAGTCAGGTCGATGAGCTGACGCTGGATGTTCGCCATGCCGTTGATAAGTTCGATTTCTGCTCCAGCCTCTTCGAAGTGCATCTCTTTGGCGGTTTGCAGTCGTTGCCGAGCTGCGTTGATTTGCG
>JAICQQ010000467.1 GCA_025937785.1 Polyangiaceae bacterium | reverse complement strand
GGCCTCCAGGTTTGTAGCAATTCCAGGAGGGAGCCCCCTCGAAGACTTTTGCAAGTTTTCTGAGGGGGCTTTGTGTGCCGTCCCTCAAGAAACTTGCTCAGGTACGCCCTGATGCCCCTCGAATTGGCTGCTGCTGCTCATAGTCGTCCAATACGTGTACGAGTCATACACGATGAGACCTAGGATGCCGCCCGACGGAAGCGGCACCGCGTCGTCGGCCGACACGTCGTTGCGCAGAGTACCCGGGTCGGAGTGCGAGTCCCCGGTCCAGTACACGAGTGCGCCAGCCGGATCGTACGCAAGCATCGACTCGGCCAGGCAGTCGCCCATTTCCGTGGTTACGGTCGTCCGCCGGTACACGGTTGTGTCTGTCGCGTAGTAGTAGCCGTTCGGATAGGCGAGAACGTCCGTTGCCACCGCCTCCACGGTATCGAGGATCTGCGCGTCGGCATCGGCAAGTTGAATCCGATTGGCGCCTTCGATCCACACCATGCGATCGTCGGCGACGCTCAGCATCGTTATCGCGTCTGGACGCTCCGCGATGACCCACCCGTCCGGGTGCTCCGCATCGGCGCGGAAGATGTCGCCATCACTGTCGGCCCAATACATCCGGTCACCGTCTCCCGCCAAAGTGAAGAAGATGTCTTCAGAGGCAAAGGACAACCAGTTAGCGTCCCAACCGTCCAGATTGTTCCGCCAGAGGCCGACTTCCGACTCCACTCGTAGCATAGCCCAGTAGCTATCGTTGTAGTGAACGAGCTGGGTGCGCTCCCCTGAAAATCGAAACCCGGAGTCGAAAGCCTGCGCGGAGCAAACACCGGCATCGCAACTGCTAGAACCGCAGGAGTGTCCACACCAACCGCAGTGGCGAGGATCGCTCTCCAGCGCAGCCTCGCAGCCATCGGACGGGTTGTCATTGCAGTCGGCGTATCCAGGTGAACAGGTCGTGACCACGCAGCGCCCGTCGCACCGCTGCGTCTCGACGTTTGGTAGGTCGCAAGCCGACGAGCAGCCGCTGCAGTGCTCCCACGAGTTGGCGAGGTCGGTCTCGCAACCATCGGACGGATCGTCATTGCAGTTACCGAAGCCTTGGAAGCAGGTGAGCTGACAGGCCCCAGCCACACAGGCGGCATCTGCATGTTCGAGGCCACAAGCTGCGTTGCAGGCACCACAATGGCGGATGTCATCGTCGGTTCGGGTCTCACAGCCGGTGGCCATCGTCTCATCGCAGTCCGCCAAACCTGCTGGACAACCATTCTCCGGGGGGGCGTCAGCGTTGGGGACGTCAGCGTCGGGGGCGCCAGCTATCCCTGTCGACGCGGGACTCGCACCAACTTCCGGAGCGCCGCCACTCCCCGCGGCCTGTTCAACGCGCCCGGTGGTGCCCATCGTCCCCGATGATGTTGTCGCTGCGGACGGAGCGGTCGATGGACCTGGAGCCTGCTCGGATGGTGTACCACACGCTCCAGCCGTGAATGCATGGGCCAACGTGATTCCGAGTAGAACGTCGCGCTTGGTAGCACTTCGCATGGTGAGGCGTGGCCCGTGGTTCATCAACGATCGCGTCATTTCTCTTCTCCCCTTAGTCTAGGCCCGTGGGTCGGGCACTTGCACCGTCAGGGTGGAAAGCGCCGGCGGGGGGCATGTCGGTTCACTTGGATCTCTCGTCAGTTCGATGCCGGACGTTGACGGAAAAATACATGCGGATGCTGTTTTCTTTGCTTCACAACGCCGACCCTGTTCACGCTGCGCACGGTGGTGGTGCACTTCGATGACGACTTCAAAGGCGGGCAGGCGCGATCCACCAGCTCGATTCTTTAGGTCTTCGGCTGCTCGACGGCGGCCGGTGCGAGAAAAATGCATGGGGCTGACGATTGCTAGCCACGGGTGGAAACGAGATCAGCAGCGGGCGGTGTGTTTTCTAGCAACGGCTTCCGGGCTGCCTCCGAGATCTCCCTCGGAGGAAGGTGATATCCGATGAAGCGACTGGTCAGCTGGGTGGTGCTCGCGGTGGTGGTGACGGTGTCGGGGCGCGCCGTGGCGAGCGGCGTGGAAGCGACGCGGCTGAGTCTGCCGGGCGGGCCGGCGTCGATCGAGGGGCTGGGGCGAAGCTTCGAGCCGTCGCTGTCGACGGGGACGGCGTCGTACGGTGTCCGCATTGCGGTGCCACCGGCGGCGGGGGGTCTGGCTCCGCACTTGAGCCTCGATTACGACTCTGGCGGCGGCGTTTCGGAGCTCGGGATGGGGTGGCGGCTCGGCGGGGTGCCGGCGATCCTGCGGCGTGTCACGGACGGTCTGCCACGCTTCGATGCGGGCGACACCTTTGAGGTGGTTGGGCTCGGGGCGGCTTCGGAGCTGCTCGAGGTGGCGCCGGGGGTGTTCCGGCCGTCGATCGAGTCGGGAGCGTTTGTGAGGGTGCAGCGGAGCGAGGACGGTGAGCAGTGGGAGGCGCGGGTGAAAAGCGGGCGCGTGTTTCGGTTTGGGGGCGAGGGGTACACCGAAGCCGAGGACGGCAACGTCGTGACGTACTTGCTCCGCGAGGAGCTCGACCTGCATGGCCACCGCATCGTGTACGAGTGGGACACGCGTGACGGACACGCGTTGCTCGAGCGCGTCGTCTGGAACGAGTTCAGTGACGAGGTGCGGCAGGAGATCATTTTCGAGTACGAAGCTCGGCCGGATGTGCACGAGCTGTTT
>JAICQQ010000252.1 GCA_025937785.1 Polyangiaceae bacterium | reverse complement strand
CCTGTTCGACGTGAGCGGTAATAACACACTGCCATGGCACCGAGATCGTCCCTTGTGCCGGCACACCCGCCGCGAACGCGTGCTCCTGCGCATGTTTTACGCGATCGCCAGCGCCGCGCACAATCGCCGGGGATAGCCCTCAGCGACCACTCGCCATCAGGGTGGCGTCCTGCTACAGGAGCGACATACTTCTGGTCCGTCGTAAGTTATGAGTCCGGCTCCAGGCCATCGAAATGAGCCAGGTTCTTCGCCCTCCGGTGCGAAGGGGCGTGTTGCTACCGTCACTCACGCGGTGCGCTCCATGCTCGCTGCGGTGCGCCTCGCGGGGCTGCCGTGGTTTTCGCCGAGGTATGGCCTCGACCTGCGTTCAGTAGCTCTGTATCGCGCCGGCGTTGGGCTGCTGCTTTTGTTGGATCTGTTCTGGCGCTCGCTCGACCTGCGTGCGCACTACACCGACGAAGGGATCGTGCCGCGCGAGCGCCTGGTGGGCTCGTGGGGTTCGCCGCTGAACTACACCTTCCACGCTTGGGGTGGCGACACCACCAGTCAAGCCGTCTTGTTCAGCGTCGCCGCGGTGTTCGCGGCCATGCTGCTCGTGGGCTACCGCAGCCGCTTGGCCGCCTTCATGTCGTGGCTCTTCTTGTGCTCGCTGCACGGTCGCAACTACATGGTGCTCCAGGGCGGCGACGACATGCTGCGCGTGATGCTGTTCTGGGCGATCTTCTTGCCCCTGGGGGCACGTTGGTCGGTCGATTCGATCCTCGCGCCCTTCGGCTGCGAACGCGCGACCCCTGCCTCCGAGCGCCCCGCCGTGCCGCGGCGCGTGCTCTCGCTCGGGAGCGTCGTGATCGTGCTGCAGCTGTTCGCGGTATACGTCGTCACCGCGTACCTGAAGAGCGGCCCCGCCTGGCATTCGCAGGGCAGCGCGATCCATTTGGCGCTCCACCACCACACCTTCGTCACCCACTTCGGCAAGCTGTTCGTGCAGCTTCCCACCCCAGTGCTACAAGGAATGACCTGGGGGATTTGGTGGCTCGAATTGCTGGGTCCCTTCCTGTTCTTCGTGCCCTGGCGCACCGCCTACTTTCGCACGGCACAGGTGCTGTTCTTCTGCGGTTTCCACTTTGGCCTCTACATGTGCATGGAGCTCGGGCCTTTCCCGTGGGTCGCGATCGTGTGCTGGCTCTTGCTCCTTCCCAGTTGGTTCTGGGACGCGCCGGCGGCACAGCTCGTGCGCGCGGCGGGCGCCAGGCGGCTGCTGAGCACGGTGTCGCGCTTCGCAGCGCGCACCGTCGATCGCCGTCACGCCTGGCTGAGCACTCCTTGGTCGAACGGACTCGGTATCGGTCGCGCCGCCACGGTCGTGCTGTTACTCCTCGCGAGCTACACCGCGTACGGCACCGTGTTTGCGGCGCTGCACCGGGGCGGCGTGCAGGGCAAGCGCTTCGAGCCCTTGCTAGCCATCCGACTCTACGCCAACTGGGGTATGTTCGCCCCGAATCCCCCCAACACGAGCGGTTGGTTCGTCACCGTCGCCCGCCAAGTCAACGGTCGCGAGGTCGACGTCTGGAACGACGGCGCGCCGGTCACTTGGGCGGAGCCCGAGCTGCCGTCCACGACGTACAGGCGTGAGCGCTGGCGCAAGTTCTCGGACAATATCCTGAACCCCGGCCACTCCGTAGTGCGCCCGTACTTCCTGGGCTGGCTCTGCACGGAATGGAACGAGGCGCACACGGACGGCTCCGCCATCACGCAGATCGACCTGTATCACATGGTCCAGGTCGCTCGCTGGCCCGACAAGGGCTACCACCCACTTCAGAAGAACCTGCTCCAGCACCACAAGTGCAAGAACGCCAAGACCGCCGAGGAACCCGCCAAGAGCGCGCGCCGCTGATGCCCGCTTCGATCCGGCGATCCGGGCGCAAGCTGATCCGCGCGTCCGGTTGCTGTTGGCCGCCGAGGTCTCCTCGCGGTAACCGCCCAGCGAGTCTAACGGCCGGTTCGGGCTGGATCCCGAGCAAGAGCCGCTTGTAGTTGCAGCGGGTCGACCCCATAGGCTAGGGCCTAGTGGCTTGGCGGGGATTGGCCGCACCGCCGCTGTGCAACACTCATGAAACGGGGCAGAACTGCAGCAGCCAGCTGGGGCCGACGCGTCTGGTTCGCCGCGTGCGTGACGCTGAACTCGCTCAGCTGCGCGTCCGTCGAACGCGGGCGCTACGGCGTGACCTCGCTCGAGGTTCAGGGCACCGAGCAGGTTGACGAAGCGGCCCTGCAGGCGTGCCTCGTCACGCTCGAGCGACCGTACGTCGAACTCAGGTTGGGCGTCGGTGGGCCGAAGTGCAACGAGCCGCCGTTCGACAGCAGCGCGCCGGCGCTGCGGCTGTGGCGCTGGCCGTGGACGGAGTGGCCGGCTTTCAACCAGGCCGTGTTCAAGCAGGACAACGAGCGCATCCTGCGCTGGTATCGCGCGCGCGGGTTCTACGAGGCGCGCATCGTCGAGGTTCGCTACGATCCGCCTCAAGCTGCGACTCCCGGGGCGCGTGGCGGCTGCGACCCGGAACGCGAGGAGTGCCTGGTGCAGATCGTCGTGGTCGTCGACGAGGGGCTGCCAGTGACGGTGAAGCAAGTGCGCCTGCGGGGGGTGGCGGAGCTCGAGGCGGCGCTGGTGCAGGAGCTCGAGCAAGAACTGGCATCGCTCGAGGGCGCGCGTTTCGACGAGGCCATCTACGACCAGCACAAGCGGGCGCTGAAGCAGCTGCTCGAGCGGCGCGGGTTCGCGGCGGCGGCTGTCGAGGGCAAGGTCAGCATCGACACGGCGGACAGAGCCGCCAGTATCGAGCTCGAGGTCGAGCCGGGCAAGATCCACCGGTTCGGGTCCCTCACCGTGAGCGGGCACGGCGCCTTGCCCGAAGCGCCGATCGTCGCTGCTGCGGCGTTGCCCACGGGCACTCGCTTCGACCCGGCCGTGCTCGAAGAGGTGCAAGCCGAGGTCTTTGCGCTCGGCGCCTTCTCGGCGGTCGAGGTGGACGAGAAGGTGGACGCGAGCCGGGCTGTGGTCGACGTCGTCGTGCGCGTGACGCCGCTCGCTCCCGACCAGCTGCGCGTGGGTTTCGGGGTGCTCAGCGGCGCGAGCCGCCGTACCGATACTGGTGAGTTGGTGAGCATCCCGCAGTGGGACCTGCACGTGTTCGGAAACTACGAGAAGCGCCACGTGTTCGGCACGCTGGGGCGCCTGGGCATCGAAGAGCGGCCGCGGCTGATCTTCAACGAGTCGTTTCCGAAGTTCACGGATCCGGCGTTCGGCAACATCTTGAGCATGCGCTTGAATCAGCCGGGCTTGGTCGAACCGCGGACGGATGCGTTCACCAGCTCGGCTTGGGACTACGGCCCCGATCCGTTTCTCGGGTTCCATCGTTCCGACATCTTCGTGAGGCTGGGCCTGAGGCGCGGCTTCTTCACTCGGCGCTTGATGGGGACACTGGCGCTCCAGCAAGACTTCTTCATCGTGCCGCGGACGGACAACGTCACGAGCGACGGCAGTGAAACACCCACGCCCTACGCCTATCAGTTCCTCGAACAAGATTTACGGCTCGATCTGCGCGACAATCGGCTACGTCCTCGGCTAGGCGCTTACCTCGGGTTCAACGTGACCGAGTCCGCGCGCTGGGTGGCGTCCGACTGGACTCAATTTCGCCTGGTGCCCGAGGCGCGTGGTTACCTGCCACTGCCGCTCGACATCGTGTTCGCGGCACGTTTCGCGCTGGGTGCCATCTTCATCGTGGATGCCAGCACCGACCTGGACGAGCTCTCGCGCGAGCTCGGACCCACGAGCTATCGGCTGCGCGGCGGCGGCGCCAACAGTAACCGCGGCTTTCTGCCCGGCGAGCTGGGTGTCGGCATACAGGGTGGCCTCCGGCGCTGGGAATCGAGCGCCGAGCTCAGGTTCGCATTCGGCGAGTCACTGGGGCTGGTGGGGTTCGTCGACATGGGCGACGTCAACGATGGCCACCAGTTTCGTTTCGGCACCCTGAACTCCAGCGCAGGAGGCGGCCTGCGTTACCACACCGTGATCGGGGTGTTGCGCCTCGACTTGGGCTTCCGAATCCCAGCCTGGCAGCGTGCCGATGGCTCCGACGGAATCGAGTCCGACGCAAATAAGTTGCCCTGGTCACGCACGCCGGGAGCTATACACTTCACCATCGGGGAATCCTTTTGAACTGGCGCCCGCGTTTCTCCAAAATTCTGAAACGCGTCCTGGTCGTCGCGGGCGCGCTGGTGGTGCTGTTGGTGGTGCTGGTGTCGCTTGGGCTGGGCACGCGCGTCGGCAGGAATCTGCTCTTGGTGCGGGCGCTCGCGTTCGTCAACGACGCGATCCCGGGGCGTGTCCAGGTGCTGGACTTCAACGAGTTCTCGTTCTCTAGCCTCGAGCTCAATGGCATCACCGTGTTCGATCCAGCCGGTGCCCAGGTGCTGTCACTGCGCACGCTGCGGCTCGAGGGTAGCTGGGTCGCCTTGCGCGCCAGCGACCTGCGATTGACGCGAGCGCGGCTGCACGAGGGGTTCGTCGATGCGAGCAACATCGAGCAGAAACGCCGCGGTCTCGTGGCGGCCTTCGTCGACCCGGACGCTCCGCCCACACCGCCGAGTACTGCTCCGCCCCCCTACGTCCTGGTGAAGCAGATCGAGATCGACGCCGTCGCCGTCCGACTGCCGCGGCCCAGCGCGGTCGCGCCCGAAGAAATCCGTCGCCTGAGCTTGCGCGGTGGGTTCGAGCTCGACCGCACTCCACGTGCCCAAGTCGACTCGCTGACGTTCGTCGTCCAGCGCGACGCGGAGCAAATCGCCAACCTCAGCCAGCTGAAAGCACTGCTCGGTCGAGGCAAAGAAGCTTCGAACCTCGCGCTCGTGGCGGACCTCGCGGGCGCACGCCTCGAGCTGACGGCCAGCGGCGTGGCTCCGCCGGACGCTTCGTGGCGATCGGCTCCGCTGAAGGCACGCGTGAAGCTCGCGGGAGTCACGAGCGCGCGCGTAGCTCGCCTGACCGGAGACGCCTCGCTCCGCAATGCCTTCCTGGGCGCGTCGGATCTCGAACTCGGAGTGTCGGGGTCGCTGCGATCCCTGGCCGCGACGCTGGCGCTGGGCAGCGCAGCCGGCAAGCTGCAGCTGCAAGCGACCCTGGCCGAGCAGCGTGACCTGCGCTTCGATCTCGCGACGGCGGGTCTGACACCGTCACGGCTCCAGCCTCAGGCCCCCGCACACACGCTGGCCGCTGCGCTGCGCGGGCGAGTCGATATCAGCCGGGCGCCCGAGTCGTTTCGCGTGCACGAGCTCAAGCTCAGCGATGCCTCCATCGACGGCGAGGCACTGCCGCAGCTCGATGCCTCGGCGCTGGTGTCTCAGCGTGACCTCAAGCAGCTGAAGCTCGAGCTTCGCGATGCCGTCTCGCACGTGAAGCTCGCGGGGGATGCGGGCTTCGACGGTTCCGCAAAGCTGACGATAAATGCTCGTATTTTCAGAGAAACACTGAGGCGCCTGGCGCTGCTCGCCGGCCAGCGCCGCGCGCTCGATGGGACGCTGTCGGTGGACCTGGACGTCGAGCGGACGGCGAATGGTCGGATCCAGGCGAAGGGGGCAGTCGACGGCCGCCAGTTGGTGTTTGACCAGACGTCGCTGGCGCGTGCGGCGATTGAGCTCGATTTGGCAGGGACGCCGCCGGAACTGAGCGGTGCCGTGGATGTCCGCCTAGAACGGCTCACCGCGGGCGACGTCGTCGTCTCCAGCGCGGGGCTCGATGTGCGTGGAGGTCCGCGACGCTACGCGATCGGGCTCCGCGCTCGCTCGAATCAGGGCGACGTCGATCTCAGCACTCGACTCGTGCGCGAAGCTGCCGGCAGCGTGCTGGTCGAGGCGACGGCGACTGGTGTTCGCAGCGGCCAACCGGTCGCGCTCGTCGTGCGGCCGACCCGATTGAGCCCCGCGGGCAGCGTGGCCACCGAAGGCATCCGCGCCAGCATCGCCGGTCAAGAGCTCGAAGTGCGCGGCAGCGCCACCGCCACCAATTCCGCGCTCGAGATCGAGGCCAAGCAGATCGATCTCGCGGCGCTGAACGCGCTCGTGAAACTGAAGGAAAAGTTGCGAGGTAGCGTGTCGCTGCAGGCCGGGTTGCGCGGCAAATGGCAACGCCCCGAGGTGGTCGTCTTGCTCGACGGGCGTGGCGTTACGATGGGCGAGCGCCCCGAGCTGGATCTCTCGCTTTCGGGTCGGCTCGACGCACCGGAGGGCTTTGGGGACGTGAAGCTCAGGCTGACGGACACGCTAAAGCCGCAGCGCAAGCATCGACTGGTCGCCGCTTTCGACGCGGAGGCCCGTTTCTCGACTCAGGAACCGCTCAGCCGCGCCTTCGAGAACGCGGAGTATCGGGCGCTCTTGGACCTCGAAAAGCTCGAGCTCGGCTTCGTCCAAGCGCATCTGCCCAAGGAAACGACGCTGCCGGTCGCCGGCACGGTCAACGCCAAGCTCGAGGTCAGCGGTCGCGCGACGGCACCTGCAGTTGCGCTGCACATGGCTGCCAAGCTGGATCCGACCTGGTCGAAACGACGGCTCGAGGTGTCCCACGACTTGGTTCTGGAGAGCGGGCGATTGGGGGCCGACCTTCAGATCAGCGACGCGGCTGGAGTCTGGGTCGACGTCAACGCCAGCACCTCGCTGCCGCCTTTCGACCAGATCCCGGAGCAGGCGGCCAAGCTGGCGCAGCAAGAGCGCTGGCGGGTCAAGTTGAGTCTGGCCGAACGCGAGCTGGAACAATTGCCGGTCCCCGAAGATCAGCGGAGCTCGCTGCCTGCCGCGAGCGTGGCTGGGTCACTCGACGCGGCTCACGAACCCGGGCAAGAACCGGAGCTCGAGCTGGTCCTGGTGCTGCGTCAGAAACGTGGCATCGAGACCGCGCCCGGGTGCATCGCCAAGGATCTGCGCGTCGACACCGACGTGTCGCTGGCGCGAGGCGACGTGGCGGTTCGGTTGCTGGCGCGTCAAGCTCAGCGCGAGCTCGTCAACCTCGATGCCAAGGCACGCTTGCTCGTCGGGGACGCCCTCGGAGGCGGTAAGGCCGAGCTGGGGCGCATCACCGCGAAGCTGAAGTCGAGCGACTTGGAATTGCGCACCCTGCCCTTCGTGTGTCAGCGCTTCGGCGGGCGTGTGAACCTCGCGGCGCACCTCGACGATCCGCTCGGCGCACGGCCGGACGTAGCGCTCAGTCTGAAGATCGGTAACCTCAGCGCCGGTTCGAAGACCAGCGTGGACACGTCGCTCGACCTGTTCGTCAAGCCCGATCAAGCCGGGCTCGACGCCAAGGTGCGCCACGGTGTGAACACCTCGATCGCGACACTGCGAGTGCCGGTGAAGCTCGGTGCCGGTCGTCTGAAGATCGACGAGCAGGCCCCGCTGCGCGGAGAGCTGCGCTTGCGTCACCTGCCAATCGAGCCGTTCTTGGACCCCGAAGGCGCTGTTTCGTACGCGACTGGGACGTTGAGCGGGCAAGCCAAGGTCGCGGGCACGCTGAAATCACCCCGGGTGCAGGGAGCGATCGATCTGGAAGACCTGGGCTTCACCGCGACCGACATGGCCCAGCCTCTACGCAACATCGAAGGACAGGTGCGCTTCAGCGAGCGACGTGTCGAGCTCAAAGGCTTCGAAGCCCACGACAGGGACGGGGTGGTCAAACTCGATGGTTCGGTCGACTTCGCAAACCTAGAGCGCGTCCAGGGCGACTTCCGCGTGCGCGCCAAAGAGTTTCCCATGCGTCAACAGGGCCAGGTCGTCGCCACCACGGATGTGGACGCCAGGATCAAGAGCACGCTGACGCCACGCAAAAGTCAGGTGAAGATCCTGCTGCGCGAAGTCGATACCTGGCTCGAGACGGCCCCGGTACGGCAAGGGATTGCGCTCGCTGGCCATCAGGACGTCGTGGTGAACGGACAGCCTGCCGTACCCCCCGCCCGCAAGCAGGACGAGCCGAAGCCGACAGCGCGGGAGCGCCCCCCCCGTACTGGAAAGCCGCCGTCGCCTTCGCAGCCGAAGCCGAATGGATCGACGAAGGTGACGGAGATCTTGCTCGACGCGCGCGACAAGTTTTGGGTCAAGCGCGACGATTTTGCCGTGAAGCTCGCGGCGCTCGTGACGGCGCGCATCATCGGAGAAGACGTCTGGGTGGAGGGTAACGTCGAGATCGACCGCGGGTACCTGCAGCTGTTCGGAAAGGTCTTCGAAATCGAGCGCGGCAGTGAACTGGAATTCATCGGCTCGCCCGAGCCGAACCCGGTCTTGGACATCCGCGCGGTTCACGAGAATCGGCGATCGGGCCAGAGCGTGAAGGTGCAGATCACCGGTCGCGGTTCGGCGCCGGTGCTGACGTTTTTCGTCGACGACGTCGTCGTCACCGCGGGAGACGCTTTCGTGGCGCTGTTCGGCGCCCAGCGATCGAACGAGGATCCAGAAGCCGCCGGCGACCAAGCGAAGAACTTCGTGGGCGGACTCACCGCCGGCGTGCTCGCCACGGCTGCCCGTCGCGAGCTGGGCGCGGCGGCGCCCATCCTGATGGTCGAGCCTGGGGGCGGCACCGAAGAAACACGCGTCCGCGCTGGATTCGAGCTCGACAGTATCGTGCCTCGGTTCCTGAGGCCCATCGTTACCGGCATGTACTTCGAAGGCATCGTGGCCAACGATCAGAACGCGAACACACAGGATGCCAACGTGCACGGCGGCGCGCTCCTAGAGATCTACTTTCCCCGAGACTTCTTCACCACTGGGCAGTATGGTCCGGGTACTACGTGGTCGGTCGATTTGGGCTGGCAACTCTGAGCGTGCTGTGCACGCTTGGTAGCGTCGGCTGCGCTTCGCAGTCGCTGCGCAGCGCACACGCGTCGAACCCGGGTGGCTCCGTCGCGCTCAGGAACGCGCAGGGTTCGCGCCCGTCGGTGGCGCCGGGACGCCTCTTGGTCCGCTACCTGCGCGCTGGCGGCGTCTACTTCGAGTGGTACGGACAAGCGCTGATGACGGCGCCTTTCGCCAGCAATTACCCGATCGTGTCGAATCGGAAGCTCACCCGTTATCGAGTTCGCGATCAGCAGCGGCGGCGCGGCGATCCGTTTCGCACCCTGCTCGATCAGCGCATCCAGCCGAATCGCGCCGCGATCGATTTCGTGCTCGGACGTGAGCTGAGGTTGGACAGCGTCCATGCCCTGCTCGTGGGTCACGGCCACTACGATCATCTCGGCGACGTCCCGGACCTTTTGCGACGCAAGCTGCCCCGCGCAACGCTGTATACCAACCAGTCGGCGCAGCACATGCTCGCCGGAGAACCGCACTTGGCAGGGCGGGTCGTCGCGGTCAGCGGGAGCTCGGGCTGGCTGCCTGCCAGCGCCAGCGAAGCCACGAGCGCGATTCGGTTCCGCGCGATTCGCTCGGGGCATGCGCCCAACCTGTATCTGCTCGGGCAGACGTTTTCGTGGGCCCCGGGCGCGGTGGACGAGCCCTGGTCGACTCCGCTTTCGGATCACGAACTCGACGAGTTGAAGGCCGGCGTCAGCTACGCCTTCTTGATAGATTTTCTCGACCCGGCGGATCCGAAGCACATCGCCTTTCGTGTGCACTATCAAGACGCAGCGTCGACTCCGCCCGAGGGCTACCCGCCGCAGGAACTCTTGAGCGAGCGCGGCGTCGACCTAGAGGTGGTCAGTATGCCCGGGCGTGAGGCGCTGCCGCCGAGTCGCGACCGGTATCCAGCAGGCGTGCTGCGGCACAACCGAGCGCGCCACGCGTTGGTGATCCACTATGAAAGCTTCTTTCATCCGGTGCTGGACGGCGAGCGTCCCGCCGAGGTGCGGTTGCTCGACACGTTGAGCGGTGAACCCGCCGAAGAGTTCCTCGACAGTGTCGCGCGCAGCGTCGACGCGACGCCTTGCGGCCCGCCGCTCGAGGTCGAGGGCCTGAAGGCAGCAGCTTTTACCGTTCCTTTGCCGGGCGAATGGTTGCTGTTCGATACGGCGATCTCCAATCCGGGCTGCGACTGAGCTCGCGGCGGCACGAGCTTTGCTCCGCTCGTGCGCATGACGGACGCTTCCAGCCCTCCCCCACGCGATCGGTCTCGCCGAAAAGGCGAGCGCTTCATCGACAACGCAGGCCACATGAGTCCCGGTCACGTCGAACGCCTGCGCCAGCGCGCCCGCCCTTCGATGAGCGGCGACTCCGGGTTTTTGCAGGGTCTGACCGATTCCGATCGAGAGCTCGCGGACAGCATCGCCGAAGAGACTGTGGCGCACATGACGTCCGGGCAGCAACACCCGCCGTCGGTCTCGGCGCTCGAAGACTTCGCTGAGCTTTCGATCGACGTGGCTGCGCCGGACAGCGAGATCGGGAGCACGTCCGCGCTCGCTCTCGGCGGATTCGAGGAAGATCCGGAGCAGTAGCAAGCAGTGAGGCGGCTCGGCGTCAGACGTGGCACCCTTGCGCCCCGAAATGCGGGTCCTCTACCGGCCGCTACGCAGCTCCGAGGCCTTCCAGCGTCCGGCGTACGGGGCTCGACGGGCACGGCTCTTGCTGAGTTCTTCGCAGCCAACAGGAGTTTGTGTATGCGTATCGCCCAAGTTGCGCCTCTCGCTGAAGCAGTGCCACCGCGCGGATACGGCGGGACCGAACGAGTCATCTCGTGGTTGACCGAAGAGCTCGTGCGTCGAGGGCACGAGGTCACCCTGTTCGCCAGCGCAGACTCCGTGACGAAAGCCGCGCTGGTGCCTCTGGTAGACGAGGGGTTGCGACTCGCTGGCAAGCTCGACACGTTCTTGATCGAGCAGATGGTAGAGCTCGAGGCCGTGGCCAAGCGCGCGCACGAATTCGACGTGATCCACTATCATTGTGACTACCATCACTTCCCGATCTCGAGGCGAAGTCGTACGCCGACGCTCACGACACTGCACGGCAGGCTCGATCTCCCCGGGCTTACCACGGCCTATGGCGCCTTCCCCGAGATGCCGTTGGTCTCCATTTCCGATGCGCAGCGCCAGCCCCTGGACGTACCCTTGAACTGGTGGGCCACGATTTACCACGGGCTGCCGAAAGACTCCTTGGCGTTCAATCGTAACGGAGGTAACTACTTCGCCTTCCTCGGCCGTATCTCGTGCGAGAAACGCCTCGACCGCGCGATTGCGATCGCCAAAGCATTGCACACCCCGTTGAAGGTCGCGGCCAAGGTGGACCCGACCGATCGTAAGTACTTCGAGACGACCATCGAACCGCTGCTCGACGATCCACTCATCGAAATGGTCGGAGAGATCGGTGATGCTGACAAGGGTGAGTTCCTGGGCCACGCCAAGGCCCTGTTGTTTCCAATCGACTGGCCCGAACCCTTCGGGCTGGTGATGATTGAAGCGCTCGCGTGCGGCACGCCCGTCGTCGCCTTCAAGAACGGTTCGGTTCCGGAGGTTTTGGTGGACGGTGAGACCGGGTTCATCGTCGAAGATCTCGAAGCTGCCATCTTTGCAGCGAGCCAGATCGAGTCCATCGATCGAAGACGCTGCCGAGTCCATTTCGAGCGCTGCTTCAGCGTGGAGACGATGACTCAGAACTACGAACGCGCGTACGCTAGGTTG
>JAICQQ010000172.1 GCA_025937785.1 Polyangiaceae bacterium | reverse complement strand
GCTAGGACATTGGTTGACCTGGCCCTATACATTTAAAAGCATTGATGATTTTACTCGGGCCCGCCGAGCTCCAAACGAGGCCAGCGCAGCTCCTCTGGCTCGCTGTCGAGGCCCGCGGTGAATCGGCACTAAAACCAAGCCGCCGTAGCCAAGCAGTGGTCACCTAGGGCCCCGATGCTGAACCGGGCTCGGCGGTTGAGGGGGCCGAGGCGTCTCACCCCGGCCCAACCTCTCAGGCACTCGACGTCGGCTTACTCGCTCCCGCGGCGGCCCCGGCGAGCTGCTTCTGTTGTTGCTGGAGGAACTGCGCCACGGCGCGCGAGCGTTCGATGGCGAACTGCTTCACTTCTTTGTTCTGCGAACCCGCCAGCGCGTTCAGCAGCTTCGTGACCTTCTCGATCTGCCGCGTCTGGAACAGCGCTTCGAAGTAGTTGTTCGCGAGCCTCACGTCTTTGCTCATCTTCGCTTCGTGCTTTTGCAGCACCGCGATGACCTTGTCGAGCTCGCCCTTCTGCCCGTGCAGCGCCGACAAACACACCAGCGCGAGCGGATCGTTCTCGTTCCTATCCACGGCCTTTTGCGCCCAGTCGAGCGCCTTGTCTCGGGTATCATCGGAGGCCGCGTACAGCCCCTGAACGGCGATGAAGGGGGCGGCCGTGCGCTTGTTGGGTTCGGCGTCGGCCAGCTCGTTCACGGCCTTCACCGCTGCCTCTTCTCCTTCGGTATCCTTCACCTGCGAGAACAGGTAAGCCCAAGCGTCGACGCAATTCGCATCGATGCTGATGGCGTGCTCGACCGCGGCGCGCTCCGCCGCGCGATCGTCTTTGGCCTTGTAAACGCGCGCCAAGTGCAGCGATGGGAACGGGTTGTCCGGCAGCAAACTCTTGGCGCCCTTCAGCGTGCCCTCGGCCTTGTCGTGCTTGTCTTGCTGCAGCTGCGAGGCACCGAGCGCCATCCAGTCTTCGCCCGTGCCGCCCGCGGCGACGACCTTGGCCAGCACCTTCTCGGCCTTCTCGAAGCGTTTGTACTTCATGAGCTCCTGGGCATACATGCGACCGCGGTTCAGGTCGGTCTTGTTGTCCTGCCAGTGTTTCTCGAGCCCGTTCAGCAAGTCTTCGAGCCCGATGGCTATGGGGCGCCCTTCGGCGTCCTGCACCTGCACCGCCGGGCCGTTGAAGCCAAGTAATGCCCACATCTGCTCGGGCTCGACGGCCACGGGCCCCTTCTTCAGGGCCTCGGTGAGCTCATCGGTAGGTTTGGTGAGCGGCAACACGATCAACGCGTTGCCTGGCACACCGCCGGGGAACGCACTCACGGGAGCGACGATGGCGGCACCGCCACTCAATTGAAGGTTTGCTGGACCTGCCGCGCCACCTGGCAGATTGGATTCACTCATGGGATTTCACCTGCAGCGGCGCTTTTGCCGCGAGTTAGGCGGCGCAAGCTAGCAGCCAGCCTCCTGACCGGCAACACGGAATCACGACGCGAGCGCGGCGAATGACGCCGCCAGTGCGCACGCTCTTGGCTGCAACCGCCGCTGCGCCAGCGATGAACGTCGTTTGGCGCGGCGCAGCGGCCGCACTGGAAAAATGCGCGAGCGCATGCCCTCTGGCCGACCCGGCTTTGCGCCATGCGCGCGAACGCTTATGCTCGACGTCGATGCGCTTCCCATTTGGCCCATGCCTCGCGGCGCTGGCGCTTGGCAGCTCCTGTTTCGGCGCCTCCGAAGCGCTCGCAGACACGGTGACGATCAAGCGACCAGGAGCGCACCCCAACTACCAGTTCGAAGTCGAGCCTCACCTGGTGTTGGGTGCCTTTCCACCACCAGGCCCCGCAGACGGCTCGGGTTATGGTATCGGCGCGCGCGGTACGTTCGAGCTGATCGACAACGGGTTCATCAGCACGATCAACAACACGATCGGCGTGGGTGTCGGGGTCGACTGGGTCCACTACGACGACAGCAACTTACCCTGTCCAAAAGATCCGGACAGCGGCTCGTGCGCCGACCTGCACCCCGATTTCTCCTTGAACTACGTTTACGTTCCGGTGGTCATGCAGTGGAACTTCTGGCTCAGCCGAGACTGGTCGGTGTTCGGTGAGCCAGGCCTGGCGCTGCGCTTCTTGTCGCGCGGCGACGACCGCGTCGCGGTCGACCCGTTCCTCTTGTTCGTCGGGGGTCGTTACCATTTCAGCGAACGCGTCTCGCTGACCCTGCGCGCCGGCTATCCCACGTTCTCGGTGGGAGCCTCGTTTTTGCTCTAAGACCTGCAAGCTCGTCCGAACCCAGACGCGCTCGTGCCCGGCGCCGCGACGTGGCATGCGCGAAACCCGTCACCCCACTGAGCTGGCATTCAGCCCCAATCTGCTGCCGGCGCTCTCGGGACCTGCCAGGGTCGCGATTTTTCCGGACAACACGAGGAAAAACCCGCGGGGGCAGCTGCCGATGGCAGATCTCCTCTGGGGACGCTATAAATGAACGACCGATGGGCGTCTTCTTTTTCGCGGTTCTGGGTATCGCCCTGTTGATGATCATCCACGAAGCCGGGCACTACCTGGCCGCTCGTGCTTTCGGGATGAAGGTGCTCCGGTTCAGCATCGGGTTCGGTCCGGCGATCTGGCGTTACCGATCGCGAAAGACCGGCACGATCTTCCAGGTGGCGCTGATCCCGTTCTTCGCCTTCGTCCAGATCGCAGGCATGAACCCGTTCGAGGACATCGATCCCGAAGACAAGACCAGCTACGCGAACGCCAGCCTGTTCGGCCGCATCACCACCATCATCGCGGGGCCTCTAGCGAACTACCTGTTCGCCTCCGCCTTCTTTTTCGGCGCCTTCTACATCGGCGGCGAAATGGTGCCGACGTTGAACGTCAAGGTCAAAGAGGGCGCCGCTGCAGCCAAAGCCCACATGCAGGACGGCGACAAGATCGTGCGCATCGGCAAAGACCGCATCCAGGACTTCGAGCAGCTGAGGTCGGTCGTCCTCGAAAATGCCAACAAACCGCTAAAGGTCGAGGTCGAACGGGCGGGCAAGCCGATCGTGCTCGAGGTAACCCCCGAACCGCAGGCGGAAGGTGGCAAGGGACTGATCGGCGTCGAGCCGGTCCAGGAGCGAATTCCGATGGAGTTCAAGGAAGCGATTCGGCGCTCCATCATCACGCCTGCTTTGTTCGTGCGCGCCACCATGGTCACCATCGCTGGCATCATCACGCGCAAGATCGAACCACAGCTGGCGGGGCCGGTCGGCATCGGGCGCGAGCTCGGTATCGCGGCCGAGCAAGGCATCGACGCGTACCTACGTCTGCTCGGTCTCTTGAGCGCCTACCTTGGTGCGTTCAACATGCTGCCGTATCCGGCGCTCGACGGTGGACGCTTCGTGTTCCTGACCTACGAAGCAGTCACTCGACGCAAGCCGAACGCTCGCCTCGAAGCATCGATACACACCGTCGGCCTCTTGACGCTGCTCGCCCTGATCACCGTCGTCACGGTCAAGGAGGTGGGCAGCTTCGTGACCGGTTCGTCCGACAAGAGCGCGGCACACGAGCAACCGAAAGCCAAGCCCGCTCCCTCCGGAAAGCCAGCAGAGAAGCGCTGATGGATCGGGTGGAGCTGTGCGGCGTCGGTCTGCACAGCGGTGTCACGGCGAGTGTGACCCTCGCGCGCACGCACGGCAGCACGAGCCTAGTCCAGCGCGGAGTTAGCGCTTACATGCACCAGCTCCACGTGACGCGGACGGACTTCGGCGTCTCGGTGGCGAACCACGACGCCAGCCTGCACGTCGATCTGGTCGAGCACTTCTTCGCCGCGCTTTCGGTGCTGAGTGCCCACGAGGGCATCCAGGCCCACATCGATGGACCCGAGTTTCCGTTGCTGGGAGGGGGGGCCGCCGAATGGCTCACCGCGCTCGAAACGCTTGGCTGCGAGCCGCTCGCACCGAGGTCGCGGATCGCCAAACCCGCGCGCCTCGAATACGGGGCGAGCACGTACGAGTTGGCGCCGGGCCAAGCCGTTCGACTCGCGGTGAGCGTCGAGTTCGGCGGGCGCCTCGGTGTGCAATCCGCGGTCTTCGACGGTGACCTCACGCACTTCCGGCAAACGATCGCGGGCGCACGCACGTTCGGCTTCATGCGCGACGCCGAACGCCTGCGAGGCGCGGGTCGAGCGGCCCATGTCGACGCCAAGAGCGTGCTCGTGTTCGACGACGGCGGCGCGCTCGCGTTGCCAGCGCCCCCACCATTCGACAATGAACTGGGGGCCCACAAACTCCTGGACCTCGTGGGTGACAGCTTTCTGTACGGCGGACTACCGCAAGGCACCTTGCGTGCACATCGCCCCGGTCATGGCGCGAACCACGCCATGTTCGCCGAAGCCCGCGCCACCGGCGTCATCGTCGACCTTTAGAGCCTATTCCAGTCTCTTAGATCACCGGACGCTGCTGCCACCGGGACCCACGCCCTCGATCCCCCCTACAAGCACCGGGGCTTGTACTTCTTCACGCCGCGTTCGTCGAAAAAGTGGGGCGGGTTGCAGTTGGCCTCGCTGGAAGCTGCCGAGGCTCGCCCCTTGCGCGGTTTGACCTTGGGACGAGCCTGAGGCTCGACGACGGGGGGTTCGGGCGTCAACGTCAGCACGATGTCCAAATCTTGATCGAGCCGCACGACGCGCGTTTCGCGTTCGTGGCCGGCCGCTTCCGCTACCAACATCACGGTTTTATCGGGGTCGCGCGCGAACGATTGTGACAACGGGTTCGAGGGTAAGAGTTCGCCGCCTAGGTAAAGCTTGGCCGTCCCCGGGAAGGCGGTCACGCGCAGCGTCACACGCGCGGGCACGACGGGCACCGGAACGACGGAGCTCGGAGCAGCCGGCGCGGGCGGGGGTTGCTCGCTCCGCAAATAGCCCCAGCCAAGAACCGCGAAGAGCGTGAGCACCGCCGCAGCCAGCGCCGCCAAGCCCACGGCCCGCGTGCGCCGGGCGGACAACACCTCACGTTCGTGGGACTTCGTCTGCGTCGGCTCGGCACCCGAAACGCTGGCGAACGTCGTCAGCTCGATCGGCTGCATCCGTTCGAATTCGGCCTCCGACAAGCTAGCCACCTTCGACAACTGTTCCTCGATCACGTCTCGGGTTTGCTTGCGCTCGTCAGCGAAGAGCGTGGCTACGGCCTTGCCGATCTGGCGGTGATTCGGCGGATCGTCGAGCGTATCGATGTACTCGTCCAACGCAGTCTGCATCTCGAGCGCCGTGCTGAACCGCTCGTCGATGTCACTCGCGAGTGCCTTCTCGACGATGAGCTCCAGTTCCGGGGCAATAGCCGGGTTGATGTCCCGCGCGCGCGCGATCTGACCGCCCAGGATCCGGTTCATCACCGTCGCCTCGCTCAGCCCATGCCACATCTTGCCGCCGGTCAACGCTTCCCACAGCATGACCCCCATCGAGTAGATGTCGCTGCGCCGGTCGACCCCCTCCGCGGCGATCTGCTCGGGAGGCATGTAGCGCAACTTGCCCTTGATGACCCCGGTCGTGGTCTCGGAGTGGCTGCCTGCCAACTTTGCGATACCGAAATCGAGCAGCTTGACCTGACCGTCGAACGTCACGAACACGTTGTGTGGGCTGACGTCACGGTGCACCACGCCGAGCGGTGTCCCATCGTAGTCCTCGAGCTCGTGCGAATAGTGGAGGCCGCCCAGCGTGTCGGAGAGCACCCTCAGGTGCATCGCCAGGGTGAAACAATCCTTGCCCGCCGCGCGCACCAACACGTTCGACAGCGGCTGACCTTCCAGATACTCCATCACGATCACTGGCAGCCCGTGGAACTCGAACACTTCGTTGGTCTGGACGATGTTCGGGTGATTCAGCCGAGCAGCCAGGCGCGCTTCAGTCATGAACATGCGCGCGAACTCGGGCTCGGACTTCAGCGAGTGCTTCATCGATTTCAGCACCACGAGCTTGTTGAATCCGCTCAGCCCGCGCAGAGCCGCGAGCGATACGTTCGCGGTCCCACCCTGCCCCAACTGAGCAAGCACGCGGTACTTGCCATCTAGCTGATGAAGAGGGGGTGCGGCTAACATCGATCGCCGAGCTCCGGCTGCCCAACACAGAAGCGCGGGACAGAGATCAAGGATAGCCCGTCGCTGGCAAGCACCACAAGCGTTAGCGGGCCCTCTCCAACGACTAACCTACATCGCATACGGTGAAAAAAAGTCGGGATTTCACAAACACCGCGGGCATTTCCGGCGGATAGCGCCGATGCCGAGCTCCGTCAATCACGGATGGTCATCATCACGCGGTGCTGTTTCACCCGAGCTTGCGCGGCGTCCAAAGCTGCGACAACACCCCCCAAAAAACTACGACAACGCCGCTTCCGCGCCGCGCGGTGACCGACTTCGCGTTCGAGTGACCGAGTTCGTTCAGCGGGGCGTGATCGAATCGTAGTTGGCGGCGACGTAGTTGCGGACGATCTCGATCGAGCCGTACTGCATGCTCGCGGTGAGCTCTGCCGCCAGCGTCGGCATGACATTACTCGCGAGCAGCCCGCTGAGCGCCAGCACTTTTCGGCCCTTCCTGAAATCGCTGAGCGTCGCGAGCGCAACCGGGTCGAAATCCCCCATGTCCAGCTCGTCGATGCGCCGCGAGGGAATGGAACCTTTCAGCTGATTGAAAGCCACCTGCGCCTCGGCCGACGCGAACGTGTGCAGCAGCGCCAAGGCGCCCTCGCGGTTGAGGGCCCCTTTGGGAAGCGGGAATGTATCCGACGTGAATACGAACGCCTCCTCGGACCCCGGGAACGGGACGATGTCGAAGTCCACACCCGGTACTTGCCCATGCGACTCCAAGAGTCCTTTGGCCCAGTCCCCCATGGCGGCCATCATGGCGCGCTTCTCCGCGACCTTGAGCACGCCGGCGTCCCAGTCGATGTCATCGACATCGGAGTTGAAGTAACTCGTCGCCTGACAGTCGCTCGTATCCGTACCTCCGCAATACAAATGGAGCGCTACTTCCATCGCTGCGACGACGTCCTCGATGTCGCCCGACATTCTTCCGGTCCAGAATTGCTCGTAAGCGCCGGCGCCCATGAGTCCGGGCAGGATCATTTCGAAGGTCATCTGAGAAAGAGGCCAGTTCCAACGGTTGCCGAGCCCCAGGCACGCTATGCCTTCGGCGTCAGGCGCCTCCTGCTGAATCGCTGCGTCGTTCTCGATGCGCTCGCAGAGCGCGTAGAGTTCCGGGATGGTCCGGGGCACGGCCAGACCGAAGTCTTCGAACAGATCCTTGCGAATCACCAAGGAGTTGATGCGATGTACATTGACGGGAAGCGCCCACAGCTTGCCCTTGAAGCTGGCAGCAGCCAGCACATCGGGATCGAACGCGTCGATCCAACCTGCCTCGAGCGCGATGTCTTCCAGGCTCTCGACCTTGGATTCCGCATAGTCCTTGCCGTTGGTGCGCACCCAGTTATTCAACAGATCGGCGCCGGTGTTCGCCTGGAAGGTGTCAGGCGGAAGACCTTGGTTGATGCGCCGGCGCAGCACTTCCCGCGCCTGATCGGCGGGCTCGACGGTAGCGTTGGTCACGGTGGCGCGGGGGTAGTGAGCCTGATGCAACGCGAGCACGCTTTCGAGGGCATCGAGCTCACCACCGCTGGTCCACCAACTGAAGATCTCGACATTACCCGCCACCTCGGACGGATCTGCTTCGGCGGACGAAGCACAACCGACGCAGGATGCGGCAAGGCCAAGGCAGACCATGAACGGCTGCCATGATGCTTTGGACGCAATACGCCGCAAGTTCATGAACGAGATCAGTGTACGCCTGCGCTTGCGCCGATGCCAGAGCTCGAGTGGTGCTGGTGCAGGGCGCTGGTGCCAAGCACTAGACCGGGCTCGCGTTGAATACCAGCGCGCCGACCTCTTCCGCGCTGACGCCGACATCGGAGAGGGCTTTGGCAATCTTCGCCAAGGCGGCGTTCTCGATCTGGCGCACCCGTTCCGCGGATACTCCTAGCTTTTTTGCGATGATCGGTCGTGACGTCACCGATGCCTGGCGGAAACCATAACGCTCGGAAATTACCTGGGCTTCGCGTTCGTTGAGCGAACGCAAGGCGTCCCCGACCGTGCGGATCAACTCGAGTTCGATCAGCGCGTCGAGCGCTGAGACGGCTTCGGCATCCGAGTGCTCGGACGGCGGCCGCGAGGGCGGCGTGTCGCTCGGCATCACTTCGAACGCGAGCCCGCGCACCAGCATCAAACGACGGACTTCGCGTACTTCGAGCTCGGTCGCCTGAGCCAACTGCGCGATGGTAGCCGCTTGTCCAGTGGCTTGATCGATGACAATGCCCTGTTGCCGCAGGCGGCGGAGCTGCTCGGCGACATCGTTCGGCAGCGCGACGGCACCTCGCTTCGTTTCTATCAAGCGTCGCATGTAGGCTCGGATCCACGAAAGCGAGTAGGCGACGAAGGGCACGTCTCCGCGTTCGTCGAACAGCTCAGCAGCTCGGATCAACCCCAGGTTCCCCTCCTGAAGCAACTCTCGCTTGTCTGCGCCGAAGCGAGGCATTCGCCTGAGTTCGCTCAACACCAGATTCAGGTGCTTGTCGATTAGCTCATTGCGGCATTGCTTGAGCTGGTCTCGCCAAGCTGCCAGCTCGTCGGTCAGCGCCGCGCCCACCGAGCGTCGGTCAATCGCTCGACTCGTCAGCTCGGTGATACCCGCCAGCGAGATGCGTAGCCGGCCGATGCGATCGGTCAGCCCTTCCAAATCGGCGGCAGAGGGTACCGTGGTGGTCAGGTCTTTGTGCAGCCGCTCGGCCTCGGTGACGAGCTGTAGGATGACGTCGAGCGAGCTTCGATACTGTGCGTGCCGAAACCACTCGCGCGCCCGCGCGTCCTGCTTGGCCTCGACCACCATCTCGGTGACGAGGCCGACCAGGTTTGGCGACCGGGCGATCAGTTCTGCACAGCGGCGCCGAGCTCCTACCAGCTCCGCCCGGATACGACTCTCGTCGTCAGGGGACAACGCTGACGAGCGTTCGACGGCAACCAGGTACCACAGGCGCACACTGCTCGCCGATGCGGATACTCCGGTCCCGGTGGACGTGATGGCTTTCTCATCTTCCGGCAAGGATCGACCACCCCAAATCTGCTCCATCCTGTCACTAATTACATCCCAAATTGGTGACTGTTAAGTGCAGAGGCAACGAAAAGTGCTTTCAGGCTTGCCAAAGCAGCTCTGGACCGGGAAGCATCTTAGAGCCCCGGCGACCTGCGGCGCCGAATCGGGCGTGCCATGCGGCAGCTGGACGCCCACAGCGCCCCCGCTCCTCCTGCCTGTCGCGACGAGGAACAGGAAGAAATAGGCGAGCCGGTTCGTGGGCGCTGAGTTAGTATCCCTGCGCGTGCCCCCCGGCGGTTTCGCGCGCGTCGAGCACTATGCGCCACCTGGTCCGTAGGACGACATTGTTCATGGCACTCTGCCTCATTCTGGACTGGCTTACCGGGGAGCAGGTGCGTGCACAAACAGCCGGCGGCTCGATCACGCCGCCCCCAACGGGGGGTGAGGCGCCCGCGTCCATGGACGACGTAGCCAACCCCACCCCGGAGCAAGCATGTGTCCGCGCTCACGAGCAAGCGCAGGTCCTCCGGCTCGACGGTAACCTGATGCAGTCCCGCAGCGCTCTCAAGGCGTGCTCGCTCGAGGTCTGTCCGGCCGTCGTCCAACGGGATTGCGTTCGCTGGTTGGACGAGGTTTCGACGCAAATTCCGACGGTTGTGTTCGAGGCCGTCACCGAAGCGGGCGCCGCGCAACGTGTCGTCGTCAAACAAGGCGAACAAGTGCTGACGACTGAACTCGACGGCCGACCTCTGGAGATGAACGCCGGATACTACGAGTTTCGCTTCGAGCTCGCAGGCAGAGAACCAAAGCTCGTACCAGTGCTGCTGAAACAGGGTGAGAAGAACCGGTTGGTCTCGGTCGACTTTCGGCAAGCGCCCGAGCCCGTCGCTAGCCCGCGGGCACCAGCTCCGCCGCCCGCAGCCCCGGCTCCCGCAGCCACGTGGCGATCGCGACCGATCCCCAACAGCGTGTACGTGCTCGGCGGCGTCTCGTTGCTCAGCGCGGGCGCGGCTACCATCCTCGGCATCAACACGAGGGCCAAGGAAGACCGCGCCTACGAAGAATGCGCGCCCCGCTGCCCCGAGGAGCGAATCGACTCTATCGAGCGCTGGGCGCTGGCGACCGACGCCTCCATCGGCGTGGCCGTCGTCACGGCCGTGGCGGCCACGATCTTGTACGTGCGACGTCCAGTGGTGACCGAAGTCGCGCCAGCTCGTGCCGCGCAAGTACTCCCCACGGTGGGGTGGCAGAAGCACGCCGCTTGGGCTGGGATCGAGGGGTGCTTTTGGTAGTGCCGACTGCCCGGGTGTTAGCCGTTGTCTTGGGGCTGCTATTGATTCAGTGCAGCCTCACCATCGATGAGGAAGAACTCGGCGGCAAGCACCTCCTCGACTGCGCCGAAGGCGAGAAGGCGTGCAACGTGCAGGGCGTCGTCACTTGTGTGGGGCTGGACGACCCCCGCTACGGGTGCGCGGACGCGAGCTGCCTTCCGTGCAATCTGCCCAACGCCACCGCGGTTTGTGGGCCGACGGGCAAATGCGTGAAAGCAAGCTGCCACCCCTCCTACGAAGACTGCAACGAGATCGCGGCCGACGGCTGTGAAGCAACGCTGAACACCAGCTTGGCGCACTGCGGCGCGTGCGACGCAAAATGTCGCGAGTTGCCCCACGCCGAGGTGAGCTGCGGCAGCGGCCGCTGCTACATCCGCCGCTGCCTCGACGGTTACTTGGACTGTAACCGGGAGGCCATGGACGGTTGCGAAGTAGACGCGCACCACCTGGAGGACTGCGGTGAATGCGGTAAACCGTGCGGCGACGTCTGCTGCCACCCCGAGCGCTGCTGCAAGGGGGTGTGTAAGGAGTTCACCTGCGGCGAATGACGCGCTGCGTGAGTAGGCTGCTAGGTGCTCCGGACCCTAAATCGCTGCTCGCAAGCGCCGTCCTGAACCATGAACCCGACGCGACGATCGGCGTCGGCCCTCACTATCCAACACCATCGCTCCCGCTTGTTCTCTAGAGCCAACTCCGGACCTCATCGTGGTGCACGAGTTCGAGGTCACGCTTTCCTCTCGGTGCTCGCCAGCCTGCACGAGCTGCGCGGAGCCGGCGCCAGCGCGGCAGTCGTTGCGGCGCTGCCGCCGTCGCTCGAAAGCTCGCTGCGCACGGGACGCATGCGCGCCGAAGACTGGTACCCGATCGAGCGTTATCGCGAACTCTTGACCACGGTGGTCGACGTCACCGGTGAGGGTTCCGAGCTGATACGCGCGATCGGCTTCGAATGTTCGCGCGCCGACTTGTCCGGCACGTACAAGTTCTTCGGGCGCCTGTTACGGCCTCAGACGCTGTTCTCCGGGGCAATGCGCTTGTTCAAGAGCTATTACGACACTGGCGAGGTCTGGGTAGTCGCCGCGAGCGACGGCGCCGCCCACGCGCTCTGGAAGGAGTGCCACGGCTTCGACGAAAACATGTGGCTGGAAGTGGTCGGCTCGTGCACCGCCGTGCTGGAGGTCGGCGGCGCGCGAAATGTGCAGCTGCGCGTGGTGAACGGGGGCAAGCGCCATGACAGCACCATGGAGCTGAAGGCCAGCTGGGCCTGAGCGAAAGCGTGCTCGCCGAGGCCGACCCGAGCGCTTCACGGCGCTGGCGTCGGCGGCTTCGCAGCGCCGGGCAGAGGCGCAGGCTGCGCTGCGCCGGGGGCTGGTGCTGTCGGCCTGACCCCATGCACGGGTGATCGCACTCCGGGAGTCGGCGGCTTCGAGGCTCCGGTACCTGGCGCCCGCGCAGCTCCTTCGAGCCCTCGGCGCGGGTCGAGCCCATAGCCGGGGACCGGAGGATGCCCCGGCGGCATGGCGGATGCGGCCCCAGGCACCAAACCGGACGCCGTGGGCGCGGGTGCGGTCGAAGCGTGCTCTGGGATCGGGGGTGCGACGTCTCCCGGCAACTCCACTGGGGCCCCGGTGTCGGGGCGGTACGATTCTACCAACCAACCGCGGCCCTCGCGCTTCAACACTGCCACGTGCTTTTTCGCGTTCTCGCCGCCTTCGGACCAAACCCGCGTCAACGCGTGGCTCGCGGTACGCTTCAAGAGCTCGGCGACCGACGCAACCTTGGGCTTCAAAAGCTTGCGCTTTTCATCGCAGCCGCCGCCGCCTTTGCAGGCCCGCTCGCGCTCCTCGACCAACTTCTTCGCCTCGCCCGTGGAGAGTTTCCGAGCCGTGGCAAAGTCATAACTCGAGAGCGCGTACTCGAACGCAAACGCGAGATCTTTCGGCGTGCGCGTACGTTCGTCGATGCTGACCTCGCGCGGCTTCATCCCCTCGCCCACCTCGTTGTAATTGCACTCGGCCCGCCCGACACCCCACATCACCAGGGTGGCGGCCGCGACCACCCCCAGCATGCCGAGCGTCTGCTTCGAAGGAGAGTCGATCTCCGCCTCGGACAAGGGCGCTATCGAATCCGCCGCCTTGGCAGCGCGGCTGCGTGCGGTCGGCGAGCGCGCGGAGTCGGCCTTGGTTGGAACCCTGCCAGCCCGTTGGTTCGCGGGCGCTGGCTTGGAGCGCGGCTTCTCTTCGTCGTCATCATCGTCATCGTCGTCATCGTCGTCAGCTTCGTCGCGATCGGTGCGCTTCGCCGCTGGCCGAGCCTCGGCCTCGTCAGCGACATCCTCGCTTGCGTCGCCGTCCTCTGAGGCTCCCTTCCCTTGGGCTTGCTCTTCGTTCTTGACGTCAGCGTCCTCCGGTCGCTCGACGCCTTCCCCGGCCCCTTCGGACGTCCCACTACTCTTCTTCGACATATGGCGGGGAAGCATCCCCAGGGCCGCGCCGGTGTGCAACCGGATCGCAGAGATTTTTGGCCGGGACCCCTTGCCCGGGTCGGCCCCGGCGACGGTTGTGAGGATGGGGTAATTTTTGGGCCTGCGACGGACTTTTTTCCGCAAATCAGCCGAATGCACGACCGATTCGGGGAGCATGACCCTCGGCCAAGCCACTCGATTCAGCCTCGCGGCGCTGCTCCATGTGTGCTGCTCCAGCCGCCCCCCCCTCCCCCCACAAGCCATCGCGCTCAATGACGAAGGCATTGGCTACCTCGCTGTCGGCGACCTCGAGACCGCCGACACGCGGTTCCGTCTCGCCCTGGAATACAATCCCCACTTCGTCGAAGCGCTCGTGAACCTCGGCTTGGTCGAGCTCGAACGTGGGAACTTCAGCCGCGCGGGCCAACTGCTCGAACGCGCGCGGCGCATCAACGAGCACGTGGCGCAACCTCATCACGGCCTCGGTGTGCTCGCCGAACGGGTCGGCGATCGCGAAGACGCAGCGGCCCATTACCGCGCTGCGCTTGCGGTGGATCCCGGCTTCGCCCCCACTCGGTTGAACTTGGCGCGCGTGCTGTTCGACGCCAACGAACTCTACCATGCCAAGGCCGAGTTCGCGAAGCTCACCCAGGTGGCACCCGACCTCGCCGAAGGACACGCAGGCCTCGCTGAAACCTTGATCCGCCTGGGCCGCCGCCGCGAAGCAGAACGGATCGTCCAGAGCCAAGCCTCGAGATTCCCCGAATCCACTGGACTTCAAGTACTATTGGCGCGCAGCGAGCTAAGAAGCAAGCAAATAGCCCGAGCCGTGCAGCGCCTGAACCACATCGCCCTACGCGGCGACGGCGACGCGGCATTGGCTTACAGCTGGTTAGCGATTGCTGAGTTGGCGCAAGGCCGGCCCGCCCATGCCGTCGGAGCCGCGAAACGTGCCCTGGCGCTGGATGCAGACTCTCGAGTGGCACGACACGCCCTGGCTGCGGCCCTCACTGAGCTGGGCGCCGTTCACGCGCCGGCGGGGGACCACCCCGATGCCTACCCGGTTCGTTGAGCGGCATCGGCACACCGAAGCTTGATTTCGTGCCGCTGACCAGCAGATGTGTCTAGACTTCGCGGGTGCCGCTGACTTCGCAGTTTCGACAACCGCTCATCGGCTTGGTCCGCCTCTACGCCAGCGAACTGGCGCGCCTGCGCGGTGTGCGCCGAGCGCGCTGGCTGGCATGGGCTGTCGCGGTCGTGTCGCTGTCGTCGATGCTCACGCGCCTCGATAGGAGCGCTGGCCTCGTCATCATCTCCGTCGAGGCGCTCGGCTGGTTGACGTGGCTGGTGGGCGGGGCCATCACCTGGTCCGCCCTGCGCAATTGGAAGACGTTGCAGGAACCACTCGCGGACATGGCGCGAGAGCGCGGCGTCCACGCAGCCTGGCGTGACTTGGCGGCTCCGCTAGCGTTGATCCGACAGCTCGGGATGTCGATCGGCGTCCCCGCGCTGCTCTTGACCGTGCTCGCGATAGCGCTCGACAGCGGCGCGAAGTTTTCGTGGATGTATGCGGCGTTGCTAGTCCTCGTCCCGAGCTACGTGGGCCTCGTCGCGCTCGGTATCGGCCTGATCGTGTTCTTGTCGGCGAAGCTCTTCCCGCAGGCGGCGACGAGCGTGTTCCTGGTCATCCTCCTGATTCCACATGCGTGCCGGGAGCTCTGGCCCCACACACCCAGCGTGATCGGCTTGTATTCATGGCTCTGGGACGAGCTAGTGCACTTGGGAGCCATGGCATGACGCTGCAACTCGAGGGAGCTGGCTACGGGCGCGTGTTCCAGTTGACGCTGGAGCTCGATCTGGGCCTGCACGTGGTCCTCGGCAACGTGAGCGACGGAAGCCTCGACCTGCTGCAGCTCTCGAGCGGCGACGTCACTCCGTTGCGCGGGCGGGTTCGATTCGACGGAGAAGCTCCGCACCGTTCGCCGGCGCTGCGGCGCGCGTTCGGCTGCGCTTACCCTGGCCCCGCGTTCGACGAGCAGCTGGTGAAGGATGCGGTGGCGCGGCGCCTCGAGATTCATGCTTGCAACGTCAACCCGGAAGCTGCCTTGTCGCGTTTGGGTACGGAATCCCTGCTTCCACGAACGGTGCAGAGCTTGAACTCGCTCGAGCTCCATGCGATCCATCTGGCGATTGCGCTGAGTCTCGAAGCGCCCAAGGCGCTATTTTTGTGCGAACCCTTGGCCTGCGTAACCGCCTCCAACGCACACGTAGTCCTCGACGCCATTCGCCAGCGTGCCGACACCAGTATCGTAATCTGCGCAACCGCTAGTCCGCGTACCGCGGCGCTGCTGGCGCCGCGCTCTCTGCTCTTGGAGGACGGGCGCCTGCGGCGCAGCGTGCTGGCAGCCACCCGTCCGGCCCTCACACCTGGCGCGCCGGCGCGCGTGCGCGTCGAATGCGCTCACGCAGAACTCATGGCTGAAGCACTCACGCGGGATTCTGCGGTTTCCGGGCTGAGCTGGCAACGCGGCGACGCTTTCCTGATCGTGGAGGGGGCCGAGGTCGAAGCGTTGAGCCGTGCGATCTTGACACTTTCAGTCGAACGCCAGTGGTGGATCGATCAGCTGACCCAGGTGTTACCCGACCCTGTCGAGATTCGCGCGACACACGCGGCAATGGCGCGTGCCGCCTACGAGACGACGCACCACCGACTCCACGCCGACCGAGGACACCCATGAGCTCATTTTCAGTCGGACTGCACGGTAGTCTGCAACGTGTGCAACACCCGTTGTTGGGGGGCGGGCTCTTGCTGGCGGTTATGCTCACCATCTTGGTCGCATTGATCGAAAGGCGCTTAGGTCCTGGCGCCGCGGACCGTACCCTGACGGGAATTACGTTTGGCCTAGCGCTGCCCCTCGCGGCGCTAGGGGTCGTGACTCGTACATGCCGCACGCTTCGATTGGACCAGGCTTTTTCGGAGCTCGCGCGTCACGGTGCCGACCGCCGCTGGCTCGCTTTGGGTCAAACCGTCGCGGGCGCGGCCATCGGTGCCGCAATTGGCACGCTGCTTGGCGTTGTCAGCGTGCTCGCGGCACGGCGTATGCACGATCCGGCGCTGTTGCGCGACATTTGGGCCACCGCAGCCATAGGCGCTCTCGCTGGCGCGGTGTATGCATGCTGGTTCGTCGCCGCCAGCAGTTGGGGCAAACGTGGTACGGGGCGAATCGTGTTTTTGGTACTGGATTGGACGCTGGGCTCGAGCTCGTCGGCGCTGGCAGTAGTGTTTCCTCGGGGCCACGTTCTGAATCTGTTGGGTGCCAGTCCGCCGCTCGGCCTCGCTGCTGGAGCGTCGACCGCACTGCTCGTCGGTCTCACTTTTTTGGTCCTCGCGCTCGCCATTTCGCGGATCCCGCGCTAAGCCATTGCTCGGCTTTGAGAGTGAGAGCACACCTCCGCGTCGGCAACATGACGGGCGTCGGCACTGCGAACGGCGTCGGCGATATCAGTAACGTCGGCTATGCCAGTGGCGCTTGCATCGCGAAGCGTCGAGCCCCCACCGTTGCGAGGTGTGGCAGCTTTCGCGTGACGCAACGCACGCACACCCAAGCCTGCGCATACAGCGCCCAGGGCCAGCGTAGCGGCACGCCTGGGCGAATCGCACGGGGCGGGGTAGCACTCAGGGCCAGCGCCACCACGGGGGGTTGAGAAAGCATCGTGCGGACCACCAGTTTCGAATATCCAACTTTCGATGATCTGCAAGCCGAGCTCCGAGCGTACGGCGACGAGCACGACCTCGCCCTCTGCGACTGCGCGGGGGTCAAAGACGGGGAATGGCTGCTCGCCACCTTCGCCGTGGGCGAAGAGACGACGTCACTCGCCGGGTGCGTCGTCGATCTGAATGGTGAACTGCGGCTCTCGTTCGAAGAGCGCGATTGGCATACGCTGCAGCGCTTTGCTCGTGGTGACGGGCTGCCGAGCGTCGCCCCCGTAGGCAACGTGGCCAAGCTCTCGACCATCACACCACCACCAAACTGTCCCGTGCTCGTGGTCGACGCGAACCCCGACGTCCAGGCGGTGGTGCGCGCGGTGTTGGAAGCCAAAGGCTTCGAGGCCAAGAGCGCCGCCAGCGCCGAAGAAGCCTTCGACCGACTGCGCGGTGCCTGCGTCAAGCTGATCATCGTCGACTGGGACTTGCCGGGGATGTCCGGCATCGAATTTTGCCGCCGGTTGCGGCGCGAGCCCGCGTTGCAAGACATGCCCGTGTTGGTGTTGACTGCGCACGCTTCACAGTCCTCCATCCTCGAGGCCTTCGCGGCTGGGGCGGACGACTTCGTCTCCAAGCCATTCCGCGCTCACGAGCTCGGTATCCGCATCTTGGGGTTGCTCGGGCGCGGCCACTCCGAAGAGCTCCGTCACGCCATCGGCTAGGGCCTGTCCCTGAATTGGACGATGGCCCCGTGAACGTGAACGTAAACGTGCCCGTGCCCGAAGAAGCGCAACCGATGCCGAGGTGGGGCCGATGGCTGGAGCATGACGCTCGATCATGAGGGATTGGAAGTGTATC